>QNEL01000590.1 GCA_003645185.1 Candidatus Parabeggiatoa sp. nov. 3 | reverse complement strand
TTTGCAGCCCACCATTAATTTTTTGAGCTATCTTACCGTAGGGTGGGTAGCGTGTTTTTGCAGCCCACCATTAATTTTTTGAGCTATCTTACCGTAGGGTGGGTAGCGTGTTTTTGCAGCCCATTAATTTTTTGAGCTATCTATAAATAATATAGATCAAATGGTGGGCAGCAAAAAGACGCTACCCACCCTACGAAGATTGAGCCTTTCATAAAGAGGGTATCCAATGCCCAAGCATTAGTCGCGCTTTGCGTGATCATTTAAATCAATGATAAAATTTAAAAATTTCCCATCCCAAAATGTCCACTTTTTCAAAAGTCATTCATAAATAAGGGTAAATAATGTGATAACTGATTTCCACGCAAAAGTTTTTTGCGCGCAAAAAACTTTTGCGTGGAACTGATAACTGATAACTGATATGCTAGAAATTATTCAATCTGGTGGCTTGATTATTTGGCCCATTATTTTATGTTCTGTCATTGCTATGGCGATTATTGGGGAACGGTTTTGGAGTTTGCAAGCCAAAAAAGTGGTGCCTAAAGGTTTGGTAGCTCAAGTTTGGAAATGGGCGAAAGAGGGTAAGTTAGATAAACAACGCTTGGCTCGTTTGCGTAATCATTCCCCTTTGGGCCTTATTTTAGTGGCAGGTTTGGTGAATCGATCTCATAATCGCGATATGATGAAAGATGCCATACAGGAAGCGAGTAATCGGGTAATACATGATCTGGAAAAATATTTAAATACTTTAGGCACAATCGCTGAAATCACACCTTTATTAGGGTTATTAGGTACTGTAATGGGTATGATTAGAATGTTTGCTGCGATTGGTGAAGTGGGGCTCGGTAATCCTATGGTATTGTCAAGCGGCCTTTCTGAAGCCTTGGTTACCACGGCCGCTGGATTAACGGTTGCTATTCCCGCTTTTATCTTTCATCGGTATTTTCGGGGTGTGGTAGATGAATTGGTTTTGTCTATGGAACAAGAAGCGTTGAAAATGGTGGATGTTTTACATGGTGAACGTGAGCAATAGTGTTCATGAATTGATAACTTCGTTTCGAGCGTTTTAATTATTATTAGAAATAAAGAGGCCTAACAAAACAGGCCTAACATATTATGTCATACCTGAACACCTATACAACTCACTATGAAATTTCGCCGCCATCAACGTCAAAATAATTTTCGGGTTAATTTAACACCCTTGATTGATACCGTTTTTTTGTTGCTCATTTTTTTTATGATGACAACGACTTTTAATCGCGAATCACAACTGAATATTGATTTGCCAGAGGCAAAGGGCTCCGCTGCGAGTCTGCAAGAAGATGTCATTAGAATTATTATTAATAAACAAGGCGAATATGCCATCAATGATGTCGATCACAGTTTGATCAATACACAATTAGATACACTGAAACGCGCTTTGAAAGAGGCCGCCGGTGATCAGGAGGATCCGCCATTACTGCTCAGTGCCGATGAAAATGCACCCCATCATGCCGTGATGAAAGCGATGGAAGCGGCCCGCGATTTGGGATTTGTTCGTCTGCGTTTTGAGGCGCAGCAGCGCCCAGATAATGGGAATCCTTAAAAACATAATATATTTTGCGGACTGAAGCGTCTTTTGCGCGTGAAAGCGTCTTTTGCGTTAAAAATAAATTGGAACGAAAACCCAAAAATCAGAAATGAAATTTGACAACATTTGGTATAGTAAACATCCTTTAGCCCGGCTTTTAGCCCCACTTTCTTGGCTATTTTGTGCGATTGTTCAAATACGCCGACAAGCCTATTCTATTGGTTTACTGACTAAAAATCGTCTACCCGTTCCCATTATTATTGTTGGTAATCTCACCGTAGGCGGCACTGGTAAAACGCCTATCGTGATCGCGCTGGCACAATTCTTTAAAAAACAAGGATTTAAACCCGGCATTGTCAGTCGAGGATATGGTGGACGCGCAAAAACTTGGCCTCAACCCGTGTATCCCGATAGCGATCCACGCCTTGTCGGTGATGAACCCGTATTGTTAGCGCGGCACAGTGGATGTCCTGTCGCCGTCGCGCCTAAACGCATTGCAGCCGTACAAAGCTTATTAGACAATGAACAGTGCAACGTGATCATCAGTGATGATGGTTTACAACATTACAAATTACATCGCGATATAGAAATCGCAGTGCTAGATGACATACGCCGCTATGGTAATGGGCGCTGCTTACCCGCCGGGCCTTTGCGCGAACCGCTGAGTCGTTTGAAAACGGTAGATATTATCCTGATAAAAAGTACAGATTTACAATCTGAACCAAAAAAAACCCCGCTCCTTGAAGAAGCAGGGTTTTTAACCACGATGACTTGTGAACTCATAATACCAGACAAAATAAAAGGCATCGTAGACGAACAGATTTTGCACCCTTTATCGACATTACGCGATAAACCCGTACATGCGATTGCAGGAATAGCTTATCCAGCACGGTTTTTTAACTCTCTACGTGATTTAGGTTTAAAACCGCACTGTCACGCATTCCCAGATCATCATGACTATCAAGCAAGCGATATTCACTTTAATGATGATTTACCCGTAATTATGACTGAAAAAGATGCGGTTAAATGTCAACAATTTGCAGGCCCACAGCATTGGTATTTACCGATCACAATCCGCTTGCCCCAAGCATTAACTGAACATCTATTAGACACACTGAAAAGGAAACAATATGAACCCAAAACTCTTTGAAATTTTAGTTTGCCCCGTGACTAAAGGCACCCTGATTTATGATAAAGACAATCAGGAACTCCTATCTAAAAGCTCACGGCTCGCTTACCCTATTCGTGATGACATTCCCGTGATGTTACCCGATGAAGCTCGCCACTTAACATTGGAAGAAATCGAAGATCTGAATGCTCATTATCAGTAGTTAAGGGCAAACACGTCGGTTTGCCCCTACAAAACATAGCGTATTCAGGGGCTGTAGGGGCGAACCGACGTGTTCGCCCTAGAACCGACGTGTTCGCCCTAGAACCGACGTGTTCGCCCTAGAACCGACGTGTTCGCCCTAGAACCGACGTGTTCGCCCTAGAACCTGCGTGTTCGCCTTAGCAACGCCTCAATGCCATTAAAATATAAGGGCAGACACGTAGGTATGCCCCTACAAGACATAGGGGCTGTAGGGGCTACCCTTGCGTGTTCGCCCTAGAACGCCTAAAGCTCCTAAACTCCTGAACTCATACCATTATGATTAAAGTCTTATTTGTTTGCATGGGCAACATTTGCCGCTCCCCAACGGCCGAAGGCGTATTCACCCAATTAGTTCAACAAGCGGGATTGAGTAAACAGATTCAAATAGATTCCGCCGGAACACATGACTACAACATCGGCAATCCACCCGACTTACGCTCACAACAAGCGGCCCATCAACGGGGTATTGATTTAAGCACACTACGCGCTCGCCAAGTGACGCTGGCAGACTTGCTTGAATTTGACTACGTACTGACTATGGACAAGTATAACTATCAGATTTTAAATTCAATCTGTCCACTTGAACATGAACATAAACTCCATTTATTGCTTGATTTCGCACCCGAACTCAGCACGCAAGAAGTCCCCGATCCCTATAAAGGGGGGGACAACGGCTTTGAACAAGTACTGGATTTAATCGAAACCGCCTGCAAAGGCCTATTAAATGAAATACGCCAACAATTTTAATTACGCGCTTTTTAATTACGCGCTCGATAAGTAATACGACCCTTTGTCGGATCATAAGGCGTTAACTGTACAGTCACTTTATCACCTGTCAAAATGCGGATGTAATGTTTACGCATCCGCCCTGAAATATGGGCTGTAACAATATGACCATTCTCTAATTTCACACGAAACATGGTATTAGGTAGAGTCTCCGTGATGACTCCTTGCATTTCAATACTTTCTTCTTTCGGCATACCCTGTCATCTTTAAAGTTGAAAAAACCAACTTATTATGCACTTATTTCCTAAAAGTGCAATACTTTATATGACAAGCGCGACAAGAGTTCAGATGTTCAGATGAATGCTTGTGTGAAAATGTGTAGTAGGTGATTTATCGCCTACGACAAAACTAAAAACGACAAACCGTTATAAAAGTAGCACCGCTTTAAATAACAGAGCCTTAACATGAAGTCATCTTTTTTATTTTTCATGAACGAGAAATAGTACCCTAGTGTTATTATAATGTTTTAATGATGTGTTTAATATCAAATATGAGTAAACTGATTTCTCAATAAAAAATCACTGATTCTAACGGATTTTGTTCATATTTTATTAATACGCCAACCCCCAAGGGGTTTTCATCGCGTAGTACAGCGTAGCGAGACTTTAGCCTGAAAATGTGAATAGCCCTAGGTGAAACCTCACTGCCATTAAGTTAAGGAAATTTTGTGCCCGATTATTTTCATAACTGATTGAAATATTTATATATTTTTATTTTAAAACGGCTAAAAATCTCTTA
>QNEL01000589.1 GCA_003645185.1 Candidatus Parabeggiatoa sp. nov. 3 | reverse complement strand
CGATGCCAGTGATACTGATGACGATGGGGATGGCGTTGAGGATAGTGCGGATAATTGTTCCTTGATTGTCAATGCTAACCAAACCGACACGGATGGTGATGGTGCTGGCGATGCTTGCGATACTGATGACGATGGGGATGGCGTTGAGGATGATAAAGACAACTCACCATTAGTGCCCAACCCGGATCAAACTGATACTGATGATGATGGTATTGGCGATGCCAGTGATACCGATGATGATGGGGATGGCGTTGAGGATAGTGCAGATAATTGCCCCTTGATTGTCAATGCTAACCAAACCGACACGGATGCTGATGGTGCTGGTGATGCTTGCGATACCGATGACGATGGTGATGGCGTTGAGGATGGTGCGGATAATTGCCCCTTGATTGTCAATGCTAACCAAACCGACACGGATGCTGATGGTGTAGGCGATGCTTGCGATACGGGGTGCGTAGAGAAAGAGCTTCTTATTGATAATGACACAATGACGATATGTCCAGTGGGGACCGCCATAGTGGGCATTAGCGGAGGCTGGGGTCATAGCTCGGCGTACAACAAGCCACATCGTATTCTGTGTTGTCCCCTGTAAACCACAGGCGTAGGGTTTGGGAAAAAATAACCCCCATTCACTTTGAGATTATAAAAAACTCAAGGTGAATTCGGGCTGTTTTTTTCTACAGGCCTCATTTCGGGTACTATGCCCAACTTGTTATAACCAATTGCAGAATTGAAACCCATTTTACGGATGCTATTGGTTGGAGTGGATCGTATCCGTTTTAACCGCTTATTGAGAACAATTTTTCGGATAATATTTGTGATAAAAGGAGGAATCGTTATAAAGTAAAGAGTTACACTGTGTCATTATTTGCTGCGAACCCTGTTCCAGTGTTCGCCTAGCAGCCTGTCGGAGAATACCACTTAAGTCATTGTTTTGTCTAACATTTATGATTATAAAAGTGAGTAATAATCAATGAGTTAGTTGATTAATCCGACAGGTAGCTAGAGCAGGAATATAGGACGTGAAATTATTTGTTGGTGCTTGACCGAAAATTTATTGATGTAGGCTTTCCTTCGGAACAAAGATTACTTGGAACGAGGCCCTGTTTTGAGAACGTTTAAGCGAATTTTCGTTCAAGCACTGTTTATCAATCCATACAAAGAGACATAATAAATGACTTCAACCAAAAAGAAAATGTGCCAAATGACTATTGGCGTTGTTTCTTTAGGCTTTGCGGCCGCTGTGAGTACCGTTATTGCTCAAGATAACAATAGTCATCTGACTGATATCCAATTGAGAGCGTCAAGCTCAGGCAACTACATTATTCGCAGTACTTACGGCTGTCCAAACGGTCAATGGTGTAATGCGGAGTTGTCATGGGATGGGACAAATTCGCACCCAATGGCGAGTGTGGAATTTGGAGATCGTGTTGAATGGAAATTTGAACCGGTTTCCGGCAAAGCAAACCACTACATTATTCGCAGCACTTACGGCTGTCCAAACAATCAATGGTGTAATGCGGAGTTATCATGGGATAGGACAAAGTTGCACCCAATGGCGAGTGTGGAATTTGGAGATCGTGTTGAATGGAAAGTCGAATCGGTTCCCGGCAAAGCAAACCACTACATTATTCGCAGCACTTATGGCTGTCCAAACTATCGATGGTGTAATGCGGAATTGTCATGGGATGGGACAAAGTCGCACCCAATGGCGAGTGTGGAATTTAATGATCGCGTTGAATGGGAAATTATTCCTTCAGTCACAAACCCGAATCAAACCGATACTGGGTGCGTAGAGATAAAGGCTCTTATTGATAACGACACCATTACGAAGTGTCCGGTAGGGACTGTTATGGTGGGTATTGCAGGAGGCTTTGGTCATAACTCTGAGTACAACAAACCACATCGTTTTCGGTGCTGTCCCCCGAGTGATAAGAAAGCCAAAGAAGAGGCACTTGCCAAATTAGCGGCGGCACTCAAAGCTCAAAAGGAAGCTGAAGCCAAATTAGCGGCACAGTTTGAAGTCTTTGCTAAGAAAAATAGCATTTCTGGTGGTGTCGGTATGGAGACGGGCCTCGAAGTGACTAAGGGACAATACTTGCTCATAACCGTTGATGAAGAGGACACTTGGAGTGCGGGTGGTGGCCCAAGAACTTCAAATGCGGATGGATTAGGTAACCCATTGGGGCATAATTTTGGCAATTTTAATAAGGCAGGGGGTTCTTTTTTATATGGTTCTCTTGTCGCCAGCTTAGACGGTGGAAAGACGTTCTTCCTAGTGGGAACAAAGTGGTTTGGTACCGCATCAAATGATGGTGTACTTTCCTTCTATTATTGGGATTCCAACCAGGGTGATAATGGGGGTTCGGTGATTGCCAACGTCCAAATTGATAGTGATTCACTGGCATCATGTCAATCCGACAAGCAAAGCCTGCAACAATCCTTGGACGAAAACCAAGCCCGGTTAGCGGCTGAGAAGACTGCCAAAGAAGAGGCACTTGCCAAATTAGCGGCGGCACTCAAAGCTCAAAAGGAAGCAGAAGCCAAATTACTGCTTAAAACGACTGCCTATTTAGGGTGTTTTAAAGATCAGGGTGCTGTGGGTGGTACAAAAGGACGTGATTTAAATGGACTTCTTTGGTCGGAACCTCAGATGACAACTGAAAAGTGCCTACAACATTGTCAAAGTAAGGGCTATGATTATGCGGGCACTCAAAACACGGCCCAATGTTTCTGTGGAAACACTTATGGTCGTTCTGGAAAGGCCAATAATTGTAACCGGCCTTGTAAAGGTAATCCCAATCAAATGTGTGGTGGTAGGTGGGCAAATAGTGTTTATGACCTTTCCTTCGATGAACAAGCACAATGTCAATCCGACAAGCAAAGCCTGCTACAATTATTGGAGGAAAACCAAGCCCAGTTAGCGGCAGAGAAGACTGCCAAAGAAGAGGCACTTGCCAAATTAGCAGCTTGTGAGACATCTCCCATTTTTAACGGGACTTGGACTCTATACGACCCACATACACCACCGATTCCGATGGTTCTGAGAGAAGCTGGCAACAACCGAGTCGTTGGTTCTTATACCTCAGATGGTGGACAAGTTCAGTTTACTAAAGAAGGTCTTAAGCTCGTTGGTTATTGGGGTGAAGGCACTTCTCAGGAAGATTGTCGGGAGACTAAACAAGTCAATCAGAAAAACACTCGATATTGGGGTAAAATGGTTTTGGAGTTTAATGAGAATCTGTCCACCTATACGGGCAAATATAGTTATTGTAATGCGAACCCAACGACCACTTGGTATGGTCAGAAAATAGATTAACAATGCCAGCCAAGTACCTGTGCATAAATAATTGGCTATTTAGAAACCAAGTTTTTTCAAAAAACTTGGTTTCTCACCTCGAATAAAATACCGGAATGGATTTATGCTTCGTACTATACTAATGTTACGCAATTAAATTTTGTCATTTCCCCCTGCCTTCGCAAGGGCATGCCCGCGAAAGCGGGAATCGGTGAAATTTTGCTGCCCATTTTGACTTAGCAAAAAACGCACAGCTAACGTAGGATGGCTTTCGCGATAACGAAACCCATCTCCAATACGGCCCGCCGGTAAATGCCTATCAATTACCGTACCATTGTTATGATGGTTCATAAAAAAGCCCCAAAGCTTGAGCTTTGGGGCTTTTTTTTCATATCACGCCCGCCGCAACGTAGAAAATTGATCATGAATCAAATTTCAAATCACCTACTTATTCTAATAAGCAAAAATGCTACAATATTATTGATTTCAGCCCTTCATCCTGATGGTTTAAAGTGCCCTCATGGTATAGCTCCAAGTGCAATGGTTGCGTGTGATCGCAGGTAGTCCAGTAATCGTCGTGATGGTGTTTTCTGAGAAAACCTACCTTCGGGTGAATAACTAAATGCAAAAAATTAATTATTAATTATTTAATTACGAATATTGGGTTAGTGTGTTATTAGATTTTCACGCTGTTTTTTTAATCTGCTTTGACATCCATTTAATCAACATTCTATTATTAAGTCTGGATAAACACTGCCTAAGAAAATGCGGAGCAAAAAATGATGGAAATGTTGTCCAACGAAATTAAATCCCAATGGTGGCAAAGCCTAAATGCCTTTGATATTTTTGTCTTTCTCGGTGGATTAGTCAATTTGCTTGTGATTGGCTTTCTCTTGGGTTATTGGTTATTGCACTGAGGTTGCCTGTTTAGGCTAGAACAAAAAAAACGACAAGGATTTGGTATAAGAAAGGATAAACCATAACAACTACAAGGATTTGGTATAAGAAAGGATAAACCATAACAACTACAAGGAATTTGTTTATCCTTTGTTATAAGTACTGAACCATAAATTTTCAGGTATTTAAAAAAAACAGAAAGGGGGCAACCACAAGGGATTGCCCCTACACAATGTCATGTAGGGGCAATCCCACGCGCAAGCCCTTTGTTGT
>QNEL01000588.1 GCA_003645185.1 Candidatus Parabeggiatoa sp. nov. 3 | reverse complement strand
TATTATCCAATTTCTTTCCTTTTTCCATTAAAATCTTATGAGAATTGAACAGTTGAACACTCATTGGCCTCTCGTTGATATTTTAAAATGGAACAATTGAACACTCATTTCACCCATATTGACCTCTAAAACTGAACAACGGGACATTAAAAAAAATATTTAACAAAATCAACTACTTATTTTTATTCTTCTTTCTGACATAACAGTAAGACAACTTTCCAATCAGGAAAAATTCAATGACAGAAATCACCGCAAAAATTTTAGATTCGACTCACTTGGAACTGAGCCAGCCTATTTTTTGTCGTCAAGGGAATATTATCTCAATTTTCATACCCGATGTAGTCGAAAAAGATGTGAAAGAAGAAGACAATTTATGGATGGAAGCGAGCAAAAATCATTTTTTAGCCGCTTATGATGAAGGGGATGCCATTTATGACAAATTATAATTTTGGAGAAGTAGTTTTGGTGGCATTTCCACAACACAATGGCACAAAAACGTCCTACCCTTCTGGTTTTGGATATAGGCGATGCTGATATTGTACTGGCTCCAATAACAACAACAAAACGCACCGCACCAGGTGACTATGAATTAAGAGATTGGTTGTCAGAAACAGGGCTTTTAAAGAAATCTTGGGTTAGGCTTGCAAAAGTGTCTTGTTTAGAAAAAAGGGCAATTGTTGATAACGCGCCATCACATCACCGATGGTATAGACATGCCCAATATGCAAACGCCCACTAGGATAAGGGAACATACAAAGACAATAAAATTTTTCTTTTAAAGGGTTTTCAACCGCCTTAAACGGCTGTTCAGTTTCCCAACGCCGTTGAACTTCAACTTCAATGGTGTGTATTGATTTTCCATATAACGACTATAACTACAAGGATTGTTTATAAGAAAGGATACTTCTGTTTCTAAAAAATAAGACTCATATTAACATTAGATAAAGGCAATGGTTTCGGGATACACTAGATTTTTTTTAACGCAAAAGACGCAAAAGGCGCAAAAGACGCAAAAGGGCTAATTCTTAATTCTTAATTCTTAATTTCTTATCTGTTTTGCTGATTTAGACTAGGTTAGATTTCGCAGAAATTTCAGTCTTGTCCTTTTTATCGCTCTGTGTCATAATGCGCGTCCTCAAATTCAGATCATCACTTAACTTGACAAAAGCCTATAATATCAAACACTTAATAATTTTCAGCCCCAATAATTTTAAAGAAAAGCCTTTATAACGGTAATTAATATTATGCAGACAACAGAAAAATTCAATCAATCCAATAAGGATAATAAAGGAATATTATTGTTGACTCCCTTTTTTAGTCCCAACATTGGAGGCGTTGAAACCCATTTTGATGATCTCGTTTCAGCATTGGATAAAAGAGGGTACAATGTTTTTGTGCAAACCTATTCTCCAATCACGACGGAAAATACTAAATGGTTACCAAATGAAAAACGCGGGCAAAATATTTTTATCCGCCGTTACCGTTGGTTTGGCAAAACGTTATTTCATAAACTGGAAAAATATCCCGTCCTTGATTTTTTATATTTGACTCCGTATTTGTTTATTCGTGTTCTATTTTTTCTGATTTTTAACCATCACAAAATTGATGTTATTCATGCCCAAGGCTTCAATGCCTCGTTGATCGCCATTGTTTTAAAGAAAGTATTCAAAAAAAAGGTCGTTGCCAGTACCCATGCTGTTTACGAATTGGATAAAGCGTCATCAACAGCAAAGCTAATAAAGACGATTTTGGACAGAGTTGATAAGGTGTTGTGTTTATCTAACGCTTCTGCTAATGAGTTAGTGACATTTGGAGTGAAACCGGACAGAATAGAAAACTACAAATATTGGATTGATTTAGAGTCCTTTAAACCGTTAGGTCATCAGAAATTACTGAGACAAGAACTGTCGTTATCGGATAGTTTTAGTGTATTGTATGTAGGACGTTTAATTGAAAAGAAGGGCATAACTATTCTTGTCGAAGTGGCAAAACAACTACCAGAGATACAGTTTATTTTTATTGGGGTGGGGCCGTTGGCTGCGGAACTTAATCAAGCTGAACAAGCCATAAAAAATGTCCGTTTTTTGGGAAAAATTGCCAACGTTGATTTACCTAAGTACTATAATATTGCTGATATTTTTTGTATTCCTTCGCAATATGAAGAGGGATATGGTAGAGTTGTTTTGGAGGCGGTTGCTTGTGGGGTGCCAGTAATTGGCTCTGATAAAGGTGGAATACCAGAGGCATTAGATCAAACCGTTTCAATATTGGTTGAACCTACCAAAGGTAATCTGAAATCGGCAATTAGTGAGCTTCATTTAGATAAGCCAAAATATCAGGAATTAGCCGATAATTGTAGGCAATATGCGGAAATGAATTTTTCTGATAAAAATGTTGAAACCATAATCGAAAGTTATCACGAAAAACTTTAATTTAAGTCATTTTATGAAAAAAACGATCCTACTTTATTACCCAAGAACCAATCCTGATTTGAAACCAGTATATACTCCGTTGTCTTTACTTTGTGTTGCAAAGTTTCTGGATAAGGCTGGCTATCCAATAAAAATAGTTAGTGAAAATTTATATGATGACCATTTTGGTGTTTTGAAAGAATCAGCCCAAGAAAGTTTAATTTTTGGTGTGTCTGCCATGACAGGTTATCAGATATATGATGGTCTTAAAGCCACCCAACTGGTTAAACAAGCAAATGAAAACATAACTGTAGTATGGGGTGGTTGGCATCCTTCTATTTATCCCGTTCAAACTTTAGAAAACCCATACATTGATGTTGTTGTTAGAGGGCAAGGTGAACGTGCGTTGTTTGACATTGTGCAGAGAATCGAAACGGGCAAAACATTTGAAGGTATTTTAGGTGTTCATTGGAAAGAAACTGGAAAAATATTTTCTAATCCAGATAGATTCCTAGAATCATTGGATGATATGCCTCCTATTCCTTATCATCTCATTGATTTGGAAAAATGTCTCATAAATACAGAGTTTGGAAACAGAACTGTTAATTATGTTTCAAGCGTTGGTTGCCCATATAGATGTGGTTTTTGCTGTGAAATGTCAGTTAATCATCGTAAATGGAAAGGTTTAAGGGCAAACAAAGTTGTAGAAGATTTGGAAAGATTAGAAAAAGAGTTTGGCGTTAACGGTGTGTCTGTGCTTGAAAGCAATTTTTTTGTTGACATGAAAAGAGCAAAAGCCATTTTGAAAGGTATGCTGGAGAAAGGCTTGACACTAAAACTTGGAAATCTTGATGGTAGAACAAAACAACTCGCAAAAGCAGATAATGAGTTATGGGAATTATTGAGGCAAACGAAAAGTTACAGCATTTTAACTGGTGCTGAATCTGGCGATCCGGAAGCACTCGAAATTATAAAAAAAGATGTTTCGGTAGAGGACAATATAAAATTTGGTGTAAAATGTCAGCAATATGGTATTAAAGTACTTTATACAACATTGGTTGGTTTGCCATTTCCAAATTGCTCGAATGAAGAATTAGCTAAAAAAACGGATAAGCAAATAAGTGCAACAGTAGAAATGTTTGACAAACTGTTAGCTCTTGATGAGCGGTGTCGTGGACAAATGTTTATTTATGTACCTTATCCAGGTACTCCCCTGTATAATTTTTCCCTTGCTCTTGGTTTTAAAGAACCGAAGAATCTTGAAGGTTGGGGTGATCATACCTTTTATGAAACCAATACCCCTTGGATTACCAAAGAACAGGAAATACTGGTTCCAATGCTTTCAAGCTATATTTTCATGCTACTTGATTCAGATACTCTGGATATGATCAAAGATAGGGTGAAAAATAGATTTAAAAGGACATTGTTTATTTTTGCATTCAAAACGCTTGTCATTGTTGCAAAGCTCAGATGGAAATATAAGTTTTTCAAGTTTCCTATTGATTATAAAATATATAGGTATGTCAGGAGCCAAAATAAGTCTATTTGATAAAAATTTGTTCTATCTTTTGGACTTTTGTCCATTAATGGGTACTTATTGCTGTCAATTATTATGTGATGATTTAGGTTTGTGCTTATGCCAAGCAAACTAAAGCTTATTACACATAAGAAAATATACAACAAGAACTTTTTTATATCTTAATCATTTCATGGACTTGACGGCGCAAAGCGCGATCATCATTGCTCAACTGTTCAGCTTTTAATGCATCGAACAGGCCAAACCTGACAGGTTTTGCAAAACCTGTCAGGTTTTCAAAATTCGCCACCCACACCGCCTCACCCGTAATCGGATGAACCGCCTTCAAACCCGTATCCATTCCCAACTTATCCATCATCTCCAAATCGGCCTCAGCCGTACCCGTTTGAGCACATTCTGTAAGAACGGCCAATCCATTGGCGCTGCATTTTACGCACCGCCTCCGGCCACTTATTTTCTAAAGAATCCAAACCCGCCAACAACTCCTCAGCATAAGCCGTGATTTTCACAAACCACTGCGAAAT
>QNEL01000587.1 GCA_003645185.1 Candidatus Parabeggiatoa sp. nov. 3 | reverse complement strand
TATTCATAATCCATACCTGCTTAGTGGGCACATTCAATTAATAATTTCATGCCCTGATCTCAGTTTACCGAAAGGGGTTAATTCGTTTATCCCCGTAATTAGCTGTACTAGACTTAAAGAAAACGCTAAAGACGCTAAAGACGCTAAAGGCGCTATCGAAATTTTTGCGTCGTTTGCGTCGTTTGCGTCGTTTGCGTTATTTTTTAATGGTTTCGCGATTGAAATCGTTCTTAACGCTAAAGACGCTAAAGACGCTAAAGGCGCTATTTCTTTAAAAATCAGCGTCAATCAATGTTCTATTCAAAATTTTAAACTCAATAAATTTATAGCACAACTCGTTTATCAGTTATCAGTTATCAGTTATCAGTTATCAGTTATCAGTTATCGATTATTAGTTATTAATGCCTTGATATCCAGTATTAGAAAGGCCAACATATTTAATTTAACATGACAAACTATATATAATACCGGTCAATCAAGATGAAATACAAAGTGAATCTCAAAAAGACTGAAGAAGGCTATGCCGTTTGGTGTCCAGGTTTACCCGGTTGTTGGTCCCAAGGACAAACGGAAGATGAAGCATTAGATAATATCAAAGAAGCGATTACAGACTATCTTGCCGTTAGAGAAGAATTAATCCAAGATGTCGAACTACGCTATGTGGAGGTTGTGAATGCCTAAACTCTCTGGGATTAATCACCTACAAGCCGTTAGAGCATTTGAAAAAGCACGATTTTGGATTGCACGGCAAGGTAAACACATCACTATGACGGACGGAGAACGTATTATTACCATACCAAGGGCCAATCCAATTAATGCTTATACCATGGGGGGTATTATCAAAGATGCGGGATTAAGCATTGAAGAATTTAAAAACCTTTTGTGACTGAGTGATTAGGACATATGCGGCGGTTATTAACGATCCTAACACGCCTATTATCGGTCTTGAAGTGATTATCAATGAGCCTAGCGCGGCACCCTTTTTTCAAGAATTACTCCAACGATACAAAATACCAGGACGTGTGTTTTATAAGGAGGCATAATGAATTACTTTATTTCACCCCCAGACGAAACTGAGTTAAAAATTGACTCTGCACAATTGATTAATCTGATCAAAGCCGAATGGCCGAATAGTGACATTCAGCCCTTAGACAACCCTGCGCGCTCCTATTCACTTTCGTTCAGAATACCGCTCAAAAATAGCTCAATTGAGGGCAGCCTAGAACGAACAGAACAATGCGTTGTTTTAGAAGGAGAAATACAAGATTGCGCCAAATTCGCACTTTGGCTTCGTTCTTATGTTGATCGCCAATACAGATTGCTTTTTTATGATGAGGCTTATTCGGCTGATGTTGAGCTTGGCTTGGAAACCACGGAACAGGATATTATAAAACGCTTTATCTCTCTTGATGAAGCGCCCTATTCTTTGGATAAGCGAACAGATTCAGGCATGATAACCATTACTTTGCCTATGCCCGAGAATGTCGTCAATTCACTAGCGCGTATTGCACCCGTGTTTGGATTTTCTAATTATCAGCCTTTAATTCAGCATTACGTCGATGAAGGCTTACGGATCGATATGCAACGATTGAATAATCCAACTCTTCAAAAACTCACCAACAGTTTAAAACATCATGGTGTCGATGAAAGCTTGATTGCAAAAGCAGTTGAAGAGGCGACTCATTAACGACTCCAATGCCCAGACGCAAATGATTCATCAGTTTTACCGTTCGTCATTCAAAATTTTAAACTCAATAATTTTTTTCAACACAGAGTTCACAGAGTGGCACAGAGTGGCACAGAGACAAAATTATAATGCCACGGAAAAACACAGAAAGCACGGAATGAATTTTTCCGTGTTTTTCCGTGTTTTTCCGTGGCAAAATCTACCCCATTTTAATTTTAATCAGTGTTAATCATGACAATCATGATAATCAGCGTTCTATTCTGACAAAAAATAGACTTCAATAAAATCCAATATATTACAATAAAACGCTTTCAATCCCGCCTTGCTTCACCTTGTCCAAAAAATCCTGTTGCCAATTTTGCCCCATTAAGGATTGCGCTAATTCGACGACAATGTAATTGGTTTCAATATCCAGTTCATCCCGATATCGAGATAGCCCTTGCAAACACGCAGGGCAAGTGGTGAGTATTTTGACTGGCGCGCCTTGATCAAGCTGTTGTGTACATTGCTTAACGCCGTTTTCTAATTCTTCTTGTTTGCGAAAACGCACTTGCGTGGCAATATCGGGCCGTGCGATTGCAAAGGTGCCGGCCTCTCCACAACACCGATCTGAAAATAAAACGGGTTGCCCCATCAGTTGAGAAACCACTTGTTGTGGTTGATAATTTTTCAACGGCGTGTGGCAGGGATCGTGGTAAAGGTATTGTCTCTCTGATTTGCCCTCTAATACAATCCCTTTTTCCATTAAGTATTCATGAATATCCAATAGCCGACAGCCTGGGAAGATTTGTTGGAATTGGTAGTGTAAGAGTTGATCCTGACAGGTGCCGCAGGAAACGATGACGGTTTTGATATCCATGTAATTCAAGGTATTCGCGACGCGATGGAAGAGTACCTGATTATCTGTTGAAATTTGTTTCGCTTTCTCACTGTCACCATTGGCGTTTTGTGGGTAGCCGCAGCACAGATAACCGGGGGCTAAAACGGTTTCGGTGCCTAATTCATATAACATGGCGAGCGTTGCTAAGCCGATTTGACTGAATAAACGTTCTGAGCCACAACCTGGAAAATAAAAAACAGCTTCGCTGTCTTCATTGATTTTAGTCTGATCACGTATTATGGGTACCATGGTGTGATCTTCTACGCCTAATAATGCACGCATGGCGTGTTTCGGTAAATGCTTGGGCAAGGGTTTTTTGACAAAATTGATCACTTGAGCTTGAAGCGCCATTTTACCTGTTGTCGATTTGGGAAGGCCTTTATTATCAATGACATGCAGTTTTTTGGCAAACCAATGCGCTAAGCGTTGCCCCTTGTAACCCCATTCGAGCATACTTTTACGCATTAATTTAATCGTTGTCGGCTGGGTGACATTGAGAAACCTTATGGCGGCCCATTTTCCAAGGTGAAATTCGCCTTTACCATAGTGTTTTAAAATACGCCGCATTTGGATGGTGACTTCACCAAAATCAATATTGACTGGGCACGGGGTTAAGCATTTATGACAAACGGTGCAATGATCCGCGACATCGTTCATTTCATCAAAATGCCGTAACGAAATACCGCGCCGTGTTTGTTCTTCGTATAAAAACGCTTCTATCATTAAGCCGGTGGCGAGAATTTTATTCCGTGGCGAGTACAGCAAATTGGCGCGAGGCACATGGGTATTGCACACCGGTTTGCATTTTCCACAACGTAAACAATCTTTGATAGCGGTGTTGAGATCACCTAATGCACTGGCTTCCAATATCAAGGCTTCTTGTTCCAATAAGCGTAAAGAAGGCGTGTAAGCCTTTTGCAAATCCGCGCCGGGCAGCAGTTTATGTTGATTAAAATGCCCATTGGGATCAACTTGTTCTTTATAGGCGATAAACGCTTCTAAATATTTGGGCCCCAAAAACTGTAGTTTTGTCATGCCAATGCCATGCTCTCCTGAAATCACGCCACCGAGTTTTTCGACAATCGCCATAATCCGGGCAACAATCCGATCCGCTTCTTGCAGCATTTCGTAATCATTTGAAAAGACGGGAATATTGGTATGCACATTCCCATCGCCAGCGTGCATGTGCAAAGCGACAAATAAACGGCTAGTGCGAATCGTGGCATGAATCTCATCCAATCTTTGGCGCACGCGCGCTAAATTGCGGCCCATAAAAATGTCTTTGAGTGGCTTTTCCACCGCTTGCCGATAGGCAATTCGTAAAGTACGACGTTGTAAGAGGGTAAATATCCGCTCTTGAGGTTGAATGTTTTTCCCAGGCTGGAAACTTAAAGCCGTTTTAAAAATCAGGCCGTTAATAACTTGACTGGCCGGGGCATTTATATGATCCATCAAGGTATGCCAAACTTGACGTATTTGTTCTAAATGGATTTGTGCCGCTTGTTTTTTGGATTCAATAATCGCGTCGTTTTCCTCACTGCTGCCATATTCTGTTGATTCACTCTTCACATCTTGTTGAAATTCGGGGGAATTGAGGTAATCCAAAATAGCCTCAATAATCTGCAATTTATTGGCCGTGGATTGTTTGATATTGATGCGTTCAATTTCGTCGTTGTAATCCGCTAATCGTTCCAACGGAATCACGACATCTTCGTTGATTTTAAACGCATTCGTATGCGCCGCAATCGCGGCAACGCGGGCGCGATCTTGCCAAAATGATTGCTGCGCTTCAGGTGTCACGGCAATAAAGCCTTCGGCTTCCCGCGCATTGGCTAATCGCACTACTTCAGAAGCCGCTTTTGCAACCGCGGTTTCCTCATCGCCAGCGATATCAATCAGCAATAACATTTTGGG
>QNEL01000586.1 GCA_003645185.1 Candidatus Parabeggiatoa sp. nov. 3 | reverse complement strand
TTCATCCTGACGATAAACCACCCCCTCTTTACTGATCGTTTCGGGGATGCTGCCCTTAAACTTAAATTGCAAATGGCTATCAAGTGGGGCCCAATGCCAATTTTTATCATAAAACCGGCGTTTCACCGTAATCATGCCACCTGGCACTTTTACGAAGAGATCAGTCACCGTATCATTGAATTGCGAACGAATGGTGTCAACAAAACTACCCACTTCTTGCTGGCTGTCTTGGGTTTCAATCTGGCATTTTTCACATTCCCCTAATTCGCAGCGATCAGGATCATCAGGCGGACAATCTTTATCATCTCCAAGTCCATCAGGGCTAGAACCCCCGCCCCAGTAGCCATAACCACCACCGTAGCCATAACCGCCCCAGCCCCAGCCAGAACCGCCCCAACCGCCCCAACCGCCGTAACCGCCCAAACCGCCGTAACCACCCCAGCTAGGATACCAGAAAGAGAAGCCGGAGGAGCCGCCTCCACCGCCACCATTGGCGCAGGTATATTCATAATCAACTGAGCCTTGAGCTGAACTCGGATTATCGCCACCTCCAGTGCCATCAGCTTCTGGCCTTAAGGATTTTAAGGCCGTTATCCGGTAAGGAATGTTGAGCTGTTGGTGGGCCGCTAGTGTGTCTGGTAACTCGTTTAACCACTCATATTTAAAGTATTGATCCTCTTGGGGTAATTTAACGGTCAGATTATCGGCCCGAATCAGGCCATGATTGGTTAAGCTGAATTCGCCATAAAACACTTCACCTATTGCCATTTCCGGCAAATTGACGGATAAGGGTTCAATGATCACCACGGCGGCTGGGACATCAGTTTCATAAGTCGCTTCTAGGTTAATTTCATAGCGATCTTCTAGCGTGATTTCGGTGACGGACCATTCGACGGTGACGAGGTTGTAATCTAGGAACACTTGTTCGGAGACGGTGATGCCGGGTTTTATCCAGAAGCGGCCAATGACTTCTTGATGATTAGAAGCGGTGGCTTTGAATTTATAGCGGCCGGCGGGTAGGTTTTCAAAGAAGGCTTCTCCGCTGTCATCGCTGATTAGAGTTTCATCAACCGTCAACACTTTCTCATTTTGGACACGCACTTTGGCACCGGCCAGGCCTTCAATCACATTGCCGTCTTCGTCTAAGGTGGCGGTGTAAATGTCTTAGATTTTAAATAAGACATTGCCCAGGCCTTCTTGGGTAACGGCGACAAACAGATTGATGTCGCGAGTGGGGTGGTTGTCACTGGTGGCTCGCAAGACTAATTCGTACAGGCCTTCACTGACTTGTGCGTTGGGTGAGGCCATCAAGTGAACTTCACTGGTTTCACCAACGGCTAAGGTGCCGATTGAGGGTGGGGTAGTGAGATAAATCCACGATGGGGCTGGGCTACCGTCTGCTTTTAATAAAGCTATATTTAAGCCTTTGAGTGCTTCTAACCCTTTGTTTTACAATACAATTTTTCACTAACGCTGCCCTATAAAGCGACACCCGTTCCCACAAGTAGCGACTCACTTTTGAATTTGAGTACTTTGATGACTTGAACAGTCATTCTTTTTTCCACTCAATTTCATACGCTTCTATTTAACCGGTCTATTCCATCGGCAGCTATTTCTTCAAATAATTGATCCCATTCTACAAAAATATCCCAACGATTTTTGTTTAATTTTTCAGCAAGGGCATCAATGATTTTCAATTCAAGCGGAGCTACGCGTTTTCCTTTCCAAAGTTTATCCGCTAATGCAACTAATAATTCTTCAAAAGAACACGTCATAGATTTCCATCTGGCGTGAGATAAACAACACCTTGCTATTTCAGGCTGTACCTCATTTTCAAGCAACAACTTTTCTCCAGCCTCTTCATGTTCGGAACCAGAAGAGTCAAGCTCATTTTGGTAGATAATTTTACCCACATCATGAATAATTATCCCTAATTCAACAAAATGTTGATCAAATTCGATATGTAAAGCCGTTAATTTTTTAAAGATAAATTCAGCTACCTCGTTTACTAACTGAACATGTTTCAATAATCTGTTAGGTGCCCCCAAATCAATGAGTAATTGATAAGCTTCTTTTTTATTATTCAGCATTAATTCTTGCCTCAAGAAAAATATAATATTTTCAATCAAAAAAATCACTATGTGAGCTTTGAAATTTAAAAATAAAAACAATCTATTGTGTTCTTAATTCGTTTATCCTTCTTAGGTTGTTTTTAGCGAATAAAAAACGCTAAAAATAGTGTATTAAAGCGAAAATTTGAAAAGGAACATAATAATTTGACAATGTCACATTATCCATATCATATATTTTAGAGTTGCCCATA
This sequence comes from Candidatus Parabeggiatoa sp. nov. 3, assembly GCA_003645185.1. Taxonomy (GTDB): domain Bacteria; phylum Pseudomonadota; class Gammaproteobacteria; order Beggiatoales; family Beggiatoaceae; genus Parabeggiatoa. Next base: position 2,161 of record QNEL01000586.1, on the reverse strand, counting down.
AAAAATAATGTTTTTTATTATAAAGATTATGAATATCTCTATTGTATATACTATCCCACACCATAATGTGACATTGTCGAGATAACAATTCAAGTCAGAGAAAAATAAATTTTCTCTTTCTTAAATCTTAAAAATTATCACAATAATCAATCTCGCCAAAAACTATACCAATATTTCCAAAAGCTTCAACGCCGACATTAAGACTGTCTCTATCAGGTTCAAAATGTCCACTATGTCTATTTATTTCAAGCCCATAGTAGCCAACGTCTTTATTACCGGCAATATCTGCTTCTCCTGCCGCCAACACTGGTTTTCCTCTACTTATTACAGCATGAGAAATTTCTTCACCCTGAGCGGTATGTGGAATGACACGTAAGTCTCCTTCTTTTGTGACTGCCCATTTAACACGACCAGAATTCACTACATCTTCGAACTCTTTTGTAGTACCAGCAGTTATGGGGGTAACGCCTAATTGGTTAGCTGTAGCTAATTCACAGTCAAGTCTTCCAGGAAGCTGATTTGGAAAAGCATTATGCACCAACACCCCATCTTCACCCACAAAGTAGTTATGAGTATTAGCTACTGTGAAATTGTACACTATCTCACGACGAACATGGCTCAAGACTTCCTCAACCACAACTGTCGTACCATTGTGTAATTCTAAAACCTGCCCAACTTTTAAGCTATTGGCAGGATTCCAGCCGTGGCCCTTGATATAAAAAGGATGTTTGGCCGTTGCTTCAATGGACTTTCCAGAGTCTAGCGTTATCTCAACCAAGCGGTATTGGCGTTTACCTTGAATCAAGTCGGTGACGGGTTGATAGCTGAGGGTTTCGGTGTTCTCGTTATATGAAAGAACCAGATCACCAATTTTGATCTCTTCAATTGGTTTAAGGCCTTCTTTTGTGTGGACTAGAGTGCCAGCAGGAAAACTATTTCCTTGACAACCACAATTTCCAGTCTTTCTAGAAGGAGGCGATGATTTTCTGGGTTTGCCTAGTTTGGGTCGGCGGCCGCCCCAGTTTAGGGGATTGAGGCAGGAACTCCAGCAGTTATTTTCGACGAATCCGCAGGCAGAACCACCTATTGCGTTGGCTATGACGTTGGTGGCGGCGCAGGCAGCTAAACAACGGGCGTATTGTGTGGCGGCTATGCCGATTAGGGGGGCGATTTCGCCTGTTGGATCGTATAAATTAACGGGATCGCTGTGGGCGTAGAGGTAGCCATTTGGGCCGCCTTCTAAACCGATGGGATCAAATTGCAGGTAGCGGCCGGTGCTGGGATCGTAATCTCGCTGGTAGTTGTAGTGTAACTCGGTTTCGGTATCGAAGTATTGGCCTGGAAAACGTAATGGGTTGTCTATCAGATCGGTTTCGACTTGGGCTTCGCCGAAGGCTTTGTAGTGGGCTTCCCATACGATGTTGCCCTGACTGTCTGTCAGTTTTTGCGGGGTGCCTAGCTGGTCGTTTTGGTACCAGTAATAGCTGCCGTTTTGGGTTTGGAATAAGGGATCGCTGGTCCAGAAGCTGTCGGGTAAATAGCCGTAACCCTTTATTTCTACTCCATTTTCGTCGTATTCACCGACTAGGCCTTCGTCGCTGTACAGGAAGTAGGTTTTGACACCTTTGACTTCTTTCCATAAACGGCGGCCGAAGGGATCGTAACCATAATTGGCTAGAGGGGTGTCGTCTTCTTTTACCTCGGATAGGCGGTTTTCGATATTATAGTCATAATGGGTGACTTGATCGCCTTTGGTTTTTTTCACCAAGTTGTGGTTCAGGTATTCAAAGGCTGCGCCGTTGTCACTCAGTAGGGCGTTGTTGCCATCATAAGTGGCCTCTTCTGTGACTTGGCTTGCGGTTAGGCGATTTTCAAGAGGTTCATAAGTGTAATGTTCGTCATCAAGTACTGGATTGGTGGCTTTGAGTAGGCGGTACACCTTATCGTACTCGTAACGGTATTCACCATGTTCTGTGATCTTCTTGGTGAGGCTGTCTGTTGGTGAGTACTCGTATTGATAATTCATCAACACTTGTTGCAGCGGATCTTTCACCACCTTGGACTGCAAACGCATTACCGGATCATAATCCAGATTAACTTGGCTGCCACCGGGTAGGGTGATTTTCGCGGGGCTGTTCCAATGATACTGGTTGTAGGTGAT
>QNEL01000585.1 GCA_003645185.1 Candidatus Parabeggiatoa sp. nov. 3 | reverse complement strand
TAAGTACTGAACCATAAATTTTCAGGTATTTAAAAAAAACAGAAAGGGGGCAACCACAAGGGATTGCCCCTACACAATGTCATGTAGGGGCAATCCCACGCGCAAGCCCTTTGTTGTTAAATACCTGTTTATTTGTGCTTCAGTACTTAGATAACGATTCAACGGGGCAATCCCTTGTGGTTGCCCTCTCGAACGTCACCATTTTTTATTATAAAATCAATAATTTAGCATATTATACCACGCTATTATTGCCCACCATTTAGTTAAATCTCATCAGGAACAATTCCCAATTCTCGCCGTTTTTGAGCTAATCGCTCAGCGCGTTGTATTGCATCACTATAACCAGGAAACACAAACCCGTTATATACTGTCCACCGTTACACAAGCGTTTTTGCCTTTTGGACGCATTAAGTGCTTGGTCAAAAATGATAACTTTCGTCTCTATGACACGTCATCTCCTTAGTCATACTATTTCAGCTAAGTCTATTTTAGACTATGCCAATTTGTCTCTGTTATTTTTTGCCAAGCACTAAGGGGATAAAATCGTCATGTTGCATCCAAGAGTGTGTCTTTGAAAAAAACAAGACTTAGCTTGATGGACCAATGATGGGATAATGAAACATTTCACCCGCCAAGGCTTTAACTAAACCAAAGATACCTAAAAATATTAGGGTAGAATGGCAAACAATAAAATAAGATATCACAAAAACCCAAGTGTAGGGCGCATCATATCCTGTTATAGCGAAGATAACCCAAGGTACTAACATTAATAATAAACCGGCCCAAATACTGGCCGAAAAGGTTTGTCTTAAATGACAACCTCCTAAGGAGGGGGCATCGTTTTCGTATTTAAAAAACAACCCGAACAATATTAAAAAAGCGATACCAGGAATAACTAAGAGATTAAGAAGATAGAGACATTCTGCAAACAGTGCTAAAGAATAGCCAGGCGTGTCGGATGGTTTTATTACATTTTCATTCATCATTTTTATATTTCCCAAAAGCCTAGGCGAACACTTTTTATATTTTCCAAAAAATTGGGCGAACACGATCGGGCTGCCCTTACAGCCCCTTTCAGACGCTGGGTTTTGTAGGGGCATACCTACGTGTCTGGCCTTCTTTACATTCAAACTAAAGTTTGAACGCCAATTCAATCTATTGAATTTAAACCCAAAAAGTGAGAATCATCATTTATTTGGCTATGGAGGTTCCGGCATTTCTTAATTAATGATTGAGAACGGCTTTTTCGGAATCGTTCACAAAGAAACTGACAATGTAAACCATTAAGCCTATCAAAAATATCACGCCGGTTATTTCACGTAGCCAGTAAAACAAGACTATTTTCTCTTGAACCTGCATGAAGGGTAGCGGTGTTTCTGAAATACGTTGCAAATACACCTGTAATATGCCGGCGGCCGTTATAAATAAAGCGATAAAAACCATGGACACTGTCATTAACCAAAATGACCACATTTCATACACTTGCGATAAATTACTGTTAGCCACACGCCCCCGCAGGATGGGCATGGCATAAGAGATGATGGTCAATACAATCATCACGTAAGCGCCATAAAAAGCTAAATGGGCATGAGCCGCAGTAAATTGAGTGCCGTGAACGTAGTAATTGATCGGGGCAAGGGTATGTAAGAAGCCCCATACGCCGGCCCCTAAAAAACACATCACGGCTGTTCCTAATGCCCATAAAGTGGCAGCTTTGTTTGGATGTTGACGGCGACGGCGGTTGACCATATTGAAAGCAAAAATGGTCATGATGAAAAAAGGAAAGGGTTCTAGGGCTGAAAATATAGAACCCCACCATTGCCAATATTCAGGTGTACCAATCCAATAATAGTGATGTCCTGTGCCAATAATACCGGTAATCAAGGCGACTGCCACAATGACATAAAGCCATTTTTCAATGACTTCACGATCAACCCCCGTTATTTTAATCAGGACAAAGGCAAGAATGGCAGCCATAATCAGTTCCCATACGCCTTCTACCCAAAGGTGAATGACCCACCACCAATAGTATTTATCTAACACTAAGTTTGTGGGATTATAAAAAGCAAATAGAAACAGCACAACTAAACCCACTAGCCCACTCAATAAGACCAGATTGACCACGGTTTTACGCCCTTGGAGTATAGTCATACCAATATTGTACACAAATCCTAAAGCGACACCGAGAATGCCAATCTTAATCAGGGTAGGTTGTTCCAGAAATTCTCGTCCCATCGTGGGAAAAAAACGATTGCCCGTGATTTTTGCTAAGGTGGCATAAGATGTTAACAGGTAACCCAACAGCGTTAAAATGCTCGTTATCAGGAATACCCAAAATAAGATGATGGCTAACTTGGGATTGTGTAACTCTTTTTCAGCTTCTTCTGGCACAAGAAAATAGGCCGCGCCCATAAAACCGAATAACAGCCAAATAATGAGCAAATTGGTATGCACCATACGGACAACGTTAAATGGGAAAACGGGAAAGAAAAAATCTCCTAGTATGTATTGTAGGCCTATCAGAAGACCAAATAATATTTGTGCAAAAAACAAAGCGATAGCCGCTATAAAATAGGGTTTAGCAACCATCTGTGATGAATACGGCATCTCTTTTTCTCCCTTTAACCTTCGATATTAGGTGGCCAATTTGCGGTATTGATTTCTGAAGTCCACTTCAAAAAAGCAACGATTGCGTCTAATTCGGCCTCTTGGAAGTTAAATTGTGGCATTTGTCTGCGCCCCGGTACTCGGGTAGGCATCACTTTTATCCAAGCTTTGATAAAATCCGCGCCACCTTGTGAGCCTCCCCGACGTTTATAAACATTGCCCAATTCCGGCGCGTAATAAGCCCCTTCTCCTAACAGGGTATGACAGCCAATACAATCATTTTCTTCCCATATTCTCTTGCCTTGTACAACTTGGGAAGTCAGATTTTCACGGTAATCACGTTGTGGCAAAACGCGAATCGTATCAAACGTCAGGGCTAAGAATAGCAAAATAAAAAACCCTGAACCGCCATAGTAAATATTTCGTGCAACCGATTTAGTCAATATCTCATTCATTGAAGTTTTATCACAATAAGCGTTATTTGAATTACAGGGCCCCGTCAAAGTTGAGATTAACTGTTTGATTATTTTAGTTTTTTTATCACAATAGACGATGCAAGAAAGCAAAAATTATAAGTGACTGTTTTTGTTATATATTTTTGAAATCATTTCTATATATCATTCTTAAATCAATAACTTATATCGGACTTTGACGGGGCCCAGTTTGAATTAGCCTTCGGCTTCTAGCGCATTTTGAGCCGCGCATAGCAAAGCACAATCTTTTTAGATATCAATCAGTTATACTCAGCACCGTCATAGAGCTTAATTATGAATGATGAATGATTCATTAGAGTTTATACCGATTTAATATAACGAGGCTCTTGCAAAACTCCAACGCCCAACCATAAATCAATAACTTACGAGTACCTAATGGCATGTAAGTCATTGATTTCTCGTTTATGCCCAGAGTTTTGATCGATGCTCTAACTTTTCACTTAAGAAGTTTTCACGCGTGAAATGTGAAAAATTGATTTTATTAAACTTCCTATTTTTATAAAAGTAATGAAATCAAAGAGCAAAAAAAGTTTTGCGCGCAAAACTTTTGGCGCGAAACTTAATCGGTATAATGTCTAATGCGAAATGATTCATTCTGAATGAATTGAACAATTCATCATTTCACGCGTTAAGGCTAAAGTTTAGCTTCGCTACACAACGCGCTTCAAGTCGTTTTTGCGCGCAAAAACTTTATTTCACGCGTGAAATGTGAAATTGAATCATTCCGCAATGAATCATTCTAAGGGCCGATTACGCCCTAGCAGACTATACCACCTGACATCGACATCTATTTTGGGTGAGCCCCAATAATCAAAGGGTGACAGTGCCAAGTATATCAGTTATCAGTTATCAGTTATCAGTCTTTTGAATATCATTGGGTAGCTATTCGCGCATTACCTGCAGCCTTGGCGAAGGTTTTGTTGATTAACACTGAATTGTAGTTTAAATTCTTAAAAAATTGAAAACAAATTAACAATTAACTATTCACTATTCACTATTCACAATTAGGTAGTGATGCCATAAGGGTTTTCTTATAAGTACTGAACCATAAATTTTCAGGTATTTTAATAGAAGCAACCAGAAGCGGGCAACCACCGAACCACCTATCAGTTTTCTATCATGCCTGTAGAGACGCTTCGCTACGCAAATCTGCCTAGCAGTTTGTTGTAGAGACGCGATGCTTCGCGTCTTTGGTTTGTTGCAAAGACGCGAAGTATCGCGTCTTCACTACAAATGATAGACGTGAAGTATCGTCTCTACAACAAACTAGAGACGCGAAACATCGCGTCTCTACAATAAACGAGAGACGCGAAACATCGCGTCTCTACAATAAACGAGAGACGCGAAACATCGCGTCTCTACAATAAACGAGAGACGCGAAACATCGCGTC
>QNEL01000584.1 GCA_003645185.1 Candidatus Parabeggiatoa sp. nov. 3 | reverse complement strand
TGAGTTAATTAAGGCGCATATTGGGCGTAGTCGGGGAGAAATGGAGGATGCGCTGCGCGTTTATGAGGGGGAGAGTTTAGATTATCGCATTATGCGGGGCCTGGCGAATGTGCTAGTGAATCGTTGCCTTTTTGGAAATGATCCGCCCGTCAAGCCCGTCGAATTACGCACCATCTTATTTAATCAAGGGCCCGTCACCATTAGAAATGATTTATTGACTGTCACGACGCGACAACAAGTGCTGGCTGAAACGGCCGCTCAATTGAACATCACCACTGAACAAGTCGAACAAGCTTTATTTGCCGATTTACTTGAACAACGCATTTTACTCTCGGCCGGTGACATGATAACGCCAATGGATTTGATTGCCCGTTATAATTTAGAAGTTGCGCGAGGGTTATTGTATTGGGCGAGTGAAGTCGATATGATTGTGCGCGACAGTTATAAAGATATTTTTAAATATATTAAGCTTTTCAAGCTGATGCACACGGTTTACCCCATTCCACAAGCGGGATACAATATCATTTTACATGGGCCGATTTCGCCTTTTGTTAAATCAACGATGCGTTATGGCTTACAATTTGCTAAATTTTTACCAGCCTTATTGTTATGCAAAACGTGGCGTATGGATGCCCAAGTGCAACCCACTGATTTTCAAAGGCCATTGCACTATACCTTAGATGATCGAACGCCATTACGCAGCCACTTTAAAGCCTCAAATTTATTTGATAGCCGATTAGAAGCCGATTTTGCAGCCGAATTTGAAGCCAAATATGGGGGCGCAAAACGAAAATGGATATTAGCGCGAGAGGATGAACTCATTGTGGTGGGTGACACAGTGATGATCCCCGATTTTTCATTGACACATCACAAAGATGGGCGACGCGCTTTAATTGAAATTATTGGGTTTTGGCATCCACAGTATTTGCAACGCAAATTGCAAAAAGTCCGTCAAGCCGGCCGTAAGGATTTGATTTTATTGGTTTATAGCAGTGCGAATGTGGCAGAAGGCGTATTTGAAGACATTTCGGCTGGCGAAGTGCTCACTTTTACCAAAAAACCCGTTTTAAAAGATGTATTAGCCGCCGTCGAAAGATGCGCGGTGAAAAACGAGTCATTTTAGATGATAGCCTTCGTATATTATTTTTGAGATTTCTCATTTCAACAATGCTTAAAGTTTTGAAAGATAAAATATGAACTCTCGTTTCCCGTGGCAAGATTTTCCACCCGTGCATATCATGACTCCACTTGGAACAGCTTCAAAGCACCCAAATTACTTGGCAGCAAAACAGGGTGCTAATTCAGATGCCGCTTTTGAGTTAGTCAATGATATTTTGCCTGATGACAAACGCGATGAACTACAAACAAAACTAGGCGATAAAAAGCCTGTTATAGTGCCGGTTCATGCTAAAGAAGCAGAAGGAACAAATAAAATTCCGGTTGCTTTTGCGGCTATTCTCGCTGTTCAGTTGGGACTGTCTTATAATACTGATATTGTTCAGATTAATAAGCCATGTCGAACCGGTAAAGGTGCATATTACCGTTTAGCAAATTATCCGATATTTGATGGATATGTTGATCTTGAACAAGAGTATTTGATACTTGACGATACCTTGACAATGGGAGGAACATTGGCCTCGCTTCGTGGCTATCTTGAATTCAAGGGTGGGCACGTTATCATGGCGACAGCTTTAACAGGCCATTTGGGCGCAGCCAGTATAAACATAAAATCTAAAATGTTACGCAAATTGCAGGAGAAACATGGAGATGAACTTGACAACTGGTGGAAAACACAGTTTGGCTTTGGAATCGACTGCCTCACTCAAGGCGAAGCGGGACATCTTGCCAAAGCCCCCAGTCTTGACGCAATCCGAGATAGAATTGCTGAGGCAAGATTTGAAGGAAAGCATGGCATATCTCGTTAATAAAGCAAGAGCCGTTTATGCTAATCATAAATAAAAAATGAGCTAAAAAGCTGGTTTTCCGATGGTCTGGAAATTTTGGCTCTCTTGCACTAGTACAGGAAAGCGGAATTTTCAATACCATGAGAAAAGTGATTGTTGCAAGTGAATAAGTACTGAACCATAAATTTTCAGGTATTTTAATTAAAATAAACATCCAAGAAGAGGGGCAACCCGTTTTTCAATGGTATGGAAACTGGAGCGATCCTGCACTAGGTTATCATAAACTTTAAATGTCATTCGCTGTACTGAATCATTACAAATATGAAAATAAAATGGTTTTTAATACTCGCCCCGACTCTGTTAAGTTTGGCACTCATCCAATCCTATTTTTGGGTACCCAGCTACGAGAGTCAAACTAAGGGCAATCCTGAAAGAGTTCACAAATTTATTGAAGCCTCTATTGGCGATGCGAAAATTTTGAACCCTGTCCTCCATTCGGATTCGGCCAGTGGTAGAATCGTCGATATGGTGTTTGAAGGTTTGCTGGATCACGATGAGAATTTGAATCTACGCGGTATTCTTGCTAAAGAGTGGACAATTACTGAAAAGGCCTATTTGATCGTCAATACTGAGGCCCATTTTCCAGATGGCACGCCTATCACCGCGAATACGATGCTCAGTCGGATAAAAGCGGCTATTGAAAACGGCAGCTTAGGCGCATTGAAAGCCTTAGTGGAAGATATCACCTTACTGCCGAAAGAACAACGCATTGAGGAACAGGCTATACCCGGAAAGGATGATAAGCCCGTTTCGATTCAAGTCAAGCTTCACATACCAGAACGCATACAGTTTTCCCTGCGGCGCGTTGATCAACATTTCTTTGAGCAACTCGAACCGATTATCGGTAGCGATTACCAGAAAAAGGCACCACTTGATAAATGGATTGAAATCTTGGATGCCGAACAGGCGGAACAACGAGACGCACTTCGTCCTCAGTTTGCACAATGGTTACCTCTCTTTGAACATCAACCGATTATTCTCTTTCACCTGCGAAAGGGGGTACGTTTCCATGATGGGCATGAATTTGATGCGGGTGATGTCAAGTTTACTTACGAAGCCCTCATGAATCCCAAAAACCTCTCCCCACGCGCTTCAGATTTTGAACCGATTAAAACGGTCGAGATTGTGGATCGTTATACGGTGCGCGTCGTTTACAAACGCTTGTTTTCTCCCGCTATCAACGCTTGGTCGATGGGGATTTTGCCAAAGCATTTACTCAACGAAGCCGCATTACAGGCAGAAATGAATCAGCGTGGGCTGTCAGCCAAAGCGCAAGCTAACTTTGGTATGCGTGAGAGCCAATTTAATCGGCATCCCATTGGAGTCGGGCCATTTCGTTTCGTAGAATGGCAAAGCGATGAATTTGTTCATTTAGTTCGCAATGACGACTATTGGGAAGGCCCACCCCAATACAAAGAATATTATTACCGCGTCATTCCAGATGCCATCACTCAAGAAGTTGAATTTCGCACCGGTGCGATTGATACTTACAGCCCTCAACCGCATCAAGTGGCCCGTTATAAAAAAGATGATACTTATCAGTCCTTTTCTAGCCTCAGCTTCGCTTATACTTATATTGGGTATAATCATCGGAGGCCACTTTTTACTGATAAACGTGTACGGCGGGCACTGGGGTTGGCTATCAATGTCAAGGAAATTATTCAGTATATTCTCTATGGTGAAGGTGAACAAATTACTGGGCCGTATCCAAAAAATACCCAGTGGTATGATCACACAATAGCCCCCCTGTCTTATAATCCAAAAGAAGCCCAGCGTATTCTGAAAGAACTCGGTTGGGAAAAAAACGCCGATGGCTGGCTTGAAAAGGAGGGTAAAATTTTTGAATTTAACCTGATTACCAATAATGGTAATTTGCAACGTAAGGCCATAATGACGATTGCCCAGAACAGTTGGCATAAGCTGGGTATCAAATGCAATACGCAAGTCTTTGAATGGGCAGTCTTTCTCAAAGACTTTGTGAATACGGCTGAATTTGATGCCCTGATTTTAGGGTGGAGTATGGGAATCGATCCTGATCTCTTTCAGATATGGCATTCAAGCCAATCAGGCCCTGTACAACTCAACTTTGTTGGCTACAATAATCCAGAGGCCGATAAACTGATTGTACACATTCGCAGGGAATACGATTTTAACGTTCAACGAAAATTGACTCACCAACTGCACCGCATTCTTGCTGAGGATCAGCCTTATACTTTTCTTTATGCGCCTTTGAGCAATTTAGTGCTTGATAAAAAGATTGTCATGATTGAACCTGATGGCAGCTACTCAAAAATTAAGCGGACTAAAAGCGGTAGTGTTTTTTACTACTTTAAACAGTGGCGAAAGCTGGAATTTACCCCAGAATTTTAAATTTTCTTTCCCCCCATCATCGTTATACATAAGTCTTTAATTATTTGATTTTAATAATATTTTTAATTGGTGGGCAACAAAAACACGTTACCCACCCTACAATTATTTGATTTGAATAATATAATTGGTGGGCAACAAAAACACGTTACCCACCCTACAAT
>QNEL01000583.1 GCA_003645185.1 Candidatus Parabeggiatoa sp. nov. 3 | reverse complement strand
CTTTCAGGCAAAAGTTCGCGCAGCGAACTTTTGCCTGAAAAACTTTTGGCAACCCCAGGTTGCCACCTTTTCATCCTAATGTTTTTGCGCGCAAAAACATTAGGATGAAAGCCTATTCACATTCAACCCCGTAGGGGCCTTAGCGTCTTAATTTTTTTATGATCGATTTGGTACGTAATGCTTGTGGAAAACTAAGAGCTAAAAGTTTAAATTGTGCCCGCGTGCAGTATATCAATCATTTTTTCTAAGCCATTCTGTCTAATGAATTCCTATAACGCTTTTCATGAACAATATTTAAAGGCAATGGACATACAACTTTGGATACCACGGCGGCCTTTGCCGGGATTGACAGATAACGCTTCCTCTGTCACAGTATCTACTGTTATGTTACCTGAAGATAGCCATACGATGTCTGAAGAAATCGCACAACTTGATAACGCATCGCAAGCCCCTCAACCGGTAACGGCGAATGGGGCATCACCAGATCAAAACAGTCAAATGCCTCAACCCGATACTGCGCCACACTTACCTGAAGAAGAACCCGCGTTTGAGCGGGCAAACCAGCCTTCACAGCCTAATGAATCACAAGCGCCTCAAGCTGTGAGCGCAACGCCTTCAGTGCCTGATACAAGCCAACCGCTTGAAACACCGCCTGAACCGCCTCAAGCGGCGACGGTCAATACGTTATCTACCGCTTCACCATCTGAAGAGCGCCCAGTGCTTGAGTTAGATTGGGACACCTTAGCCAATAAAATTGCGACTTGTACTACCTGTTCTTTGCATCAAAGCCGTACTCAAACGGTGTTTGGAATCGGCAATCGCCAAGCGGATTTGATGCTGATTGGTGAGGCCCCTGGGGCCGATGAAGATGCCATCGGTGAACCTTTTGTTGGGCGGGCCGGACAATTATTAACGGAAATGCTTTATGCCATTGATTTAAAAAGAGAAGAAGTGTATATCGCTAATGTGATAAAATGCCGTCCGCCGGGGAATCGTGATCCTGAGCCCAATGAATTAGCCTGTTGTGATGCTTTTTTACAACATCAAATGGCACTGATTCAACCCAAACTGATTGTGGCAGTTGGCCGAATTGCGGCTCATCATTTATTAGCCACTCAAACTGCGATAGGTAAACTACGAGGGCAACGTTTTGAATACGGTGTTCGTAAAATACCGTTGATAGCGACTTATCACCCTGCGTATTTATTGCGTCGTCCGACTGAAAAACGCCACACTTGGCAAGATTTACAATTTATTCAAAAAACCTTGAGCGAGTTAAAAACATGAATCCTGTTGTTGCAACATTGACACTATTACGTGCTATGCAAATGACAGATTTACCCCATGTGATGGCTATTGAAGAGGCCGCTTACCCTTTTCCATGGCGCTTATCCATTTTTGAAGAGTGTTTACGAGTGGGTTATACGGCTAGGGTTTTAGAAGCAGATAAGCAATTAATGGGTTACGGCCTGATGTCAACGAGGGCGGGTAAAGCGCATATTTTAAATCTCTGCGTCCATCCGACTTGGCAACATGCTGGCTATGGAAAACACATACTCGAACATTTATTAAGCCTAGCAAAAGAACAAGACGTTCAAACCGTTTTTTTGGATGTGCGGCTTTCAAATGAAATAGCAATTAAGCTCTATGATCAAATGGGTTTTAATCAAATTGGGATGCGAAAAAATTATTATCCCAATGGCAAACGAGGTAAAGAACATGCTTTAATGTTTGCTTTGGAATTATAGATTTTCATAAAAATAATGTCGTGTTCAGATTGATCTTGAACATAATTAATTGATATCAGCGTAAATCATGATAATCAGCATTTCACGCAAAAGTATAGCGAAGCGAAACTTTTGCGTGAACCGAAGGTGGGCTACGCTAAATATCAGCGTTCTATCACGTTTTTAGAGAAAATGGTCGACAAGCGGGTAGATTGGAGAGCAAAATTTATTTTGCTTTGGGCGATTTTCGTTCCAAATTTATTTTGCTTTCTGCCCAGATTAATTACCCTTTTTTTGGGAATGCGCCCCATTTTAAATTATTTCAATTGGTGGGCAAGCGGGCGGTTGGGTTTTGATGTGAAATTGAGTTCAAGGCCGCTAAGCGATCCCACCCTACATTTATTTATGAATTCTTTAAATAAATTGATAACTGATAACTGACTATGACTATTGAACAATTGATTGGCAATACGCCGTTAGCACGGTTGCAACATTTACAGGGTAAAACCAGTAATACGATTTTTGCTAAATTGGAAGGTGATAATCCGGCAGGTTCTGTGAAAGATCGCCCCGCTTTGAGTATGATTCAAGAAGCTGAAAAACGCGGAGATATTAAGCCAGGTGATACCTTGATTGAAGCGACGAGCGGTAATACGGGTATTGCTTTGGCTATGGTTGCTGCGCTCAAGGGCTATCGTATGGTATTGATTATGCCGGAAAATATGAGCGTGGAACGGCGGCAAGTGATGAAAGCTTATGGCGCTGAAATCCTGCTTGAGGGCGGCATGGAAAAAGCGCGTGATCTGGCTTTAGAAATGGAACAGCAGGGGAAAGGTAAAATTCTGAATCAGTTTGATAATCCTGATAATCCTCTCGCGCATTATCGCACCACTGGGCCAGAAATTTGGCGCGATACTGAGGGTAAAGTGACGCATTTTGTCAGTGCAATGGGTACAACGGGTACGATTATGGGCACTTCGCGTTATTTAAAAGAAGTGAATCCGGCTATTCAAATTGTCGGATTACAACCTGCTGAAGGTTCAAGTATTCCGGGCATACGTCGTTGGCCTACAGAATATTTACCTAAGATTTTTGATGCAACACAAGTTGATCAGGTTATTGATATTGAACAGAAAAGTGCTGAAAACACGACTCGTGCTTTAGCGATGCAAGAAGGGATTTTTTGCGGTATTTCGTCAGGGGGGGCAGTGTCTGGCGCGTTACAGTTGTCTAAAGAAGTGAAAAATGCCGTCATTGTCGTGATTATTTGTGATCGCGGGGATAAGTATTTATCAACCGGCGTATTTCCGGCGTAATGTAGGGTGGGATCGCTTAGCGACAATGAACTCAATATCAACCCAAAAACCAACCGCCCGCTTGCCCACCATTGCAATGTCAAAATAGGAAAAACGAAATGTTTAACAATATTGTCCTAGAAAATCTGGCGGCTTTCCAAAAATTAGACTGGCAGCCATTGGATCGTATTAATCTCATTATCGGTGAAAACGATACTGGCAAAACCTATCTTTTAAAAATACTTTATTGCCTTGCTCGCAGCATTGAGGAATTTTATAAAACATCGACGGGGCCGTCTCGCACTTGGCAAGAAGTCTTGGAAAACAAGCTATTATGGACTTTTCAACCGCCAGATTGGCACTTAAATCACTTGATTTTAAAGGGACAAGAGCGCCTTCAAGTCTCAGCCGGTTTTTATGACACCCCTCTTAAATTCGTATTGGGAGACAAAGCCACAACGACTCTTTCTGAAATCAGTGAATTGACTGAACCCTTTCCTCAATTCAATACTTTATTTATTCCGCCAAAAGAGATATTGAGCGCCTTTGATGCCATTGCCGCCACCCGGGAACAATTAGAAATTGCGGGCTTTGATGATACTTTTTTGTATCTCATTAAAGCACTGCGTTTACCCGTGACAAGAGGCCAGATTCAAGACACACAGGAAGCGGTTACGATATTAGATCGTATTCTGAAAACGGGGCAAATTCAGTTTGATAAACAACGCTTTATTTTTAAACGAGATCAAACCCAATATGCCATGTCTGAGACAGCCGAAGGCATTAAAAAAATCGGTATATTACAAACTTTGATTCGTAATCGAAAAATCAAACAAGGCACAATTCTCTTTATTGATGAACCCGAAGTCAATTTGCATCCGAAAGCCATTGTTGGGCTAGTCGAAATGTTATTTCATCTGGCGAGTGCTGGTATCCAAGTTTATATTGCCACGCACAGTTATTTTATTCTCAAACGATTTGAACTGCTTGCCCGACAACATAATGAGCGGATACCTGTGTGTTCGCTTTATCGAACTGAAACAAAAGGGGTAATGGCCGACTTTTATGATTTACGCGACGGTATGCCCCCTAATCCAATTATCGATGTTTCTGTTGAACTTTATGAGCAAGATGTGCGGCTAGATATTGAATTATGAGTACCTATCAAGAATCTGGATTGATTATCACTCTGTGGTACTCTGTGGTACTCCGTGTACTCTGTGTTGAAAAAAAATCATGCCAAACTGATAGGTATTAAGAATAAAAACCATTTTATAGCGTTTCCCGATTGGGTTCAATACAAACATTTATGCTTCCCCCATGCAACCCCAGGTTGCACCTCAATGCCACCTTCGTTAAGGGCAGACACGCAGGTATGCCCCTACCAAACCCCACGTATTCAGGGGTTGTAGGGGCGAACCTGCGTGTTCGCCCAGGCGAAGGCGAAGGTGGCATTGAGGTTGCACCTGGGGCTATT
>QNEL01000582.1 GCA_003645185.1 Candidatus Parabeggiatoa sp. nov. 3 | reverse complement strand
TTTAATGCCCCCTTAGCATCCTTTAGCGTCTTTAGCGTCTTTAGCGTCTTTAGCGTTTTATTTAATTGACAGAAAATGAGGATTTATTACTAGATACGCCGATGATGCGTCGCCTTAGTACAGCGGGTGACGGGGATAGAGTAGTACAGCGGATGACGGGGATAAACGAATAAACCCAATCATATCAATGAGCTATTCGTTTATCTGCCCGTAATTAGCTGTACTATGTGCTATAATCCGCCACCCTTGTACAAATAGACAAACCAACTCTATATTATAAGTAATTAATTAGTTTTTTAAATGTTTTAATCGGGTTAAAAATTTTAATTGATTTTGACAAGAATGAGTTAATTGGAGAAAGATCATATCTACTTATTTAACAGAAATCGCCAGGCAAAAGAAACAACAATGGCTTCATTATCAAAAAAAACACTGTTCTGATACAGAAAATTGGACACAAAAAGTTAAAGCCCTCTATAGTCAAATCAAATTTTGGTTAAAGCCTTTAGAACAAGAAGGTTTATTGCGTTATCAAGAAGAAACGCTACCTGAAAACCCTATTTATTTTGGAAATGGCATTGCAGAACGATTTGATTTAACGATTGAATTTTTTAATGGCGCAACGATCAAATTGAAATCAGTGGGATTAGATATCGTCGGTGCTTATGGCCGAATTGACATGCAACTCGGATTACGAAAATTAATGCTCATACTCAAAGAAAAAGAAGGAGAATGGCTATTTACAGAACGATATAGCCTAGAAAAAACACCCACCTACGACTTTAATCAAGCCGCCTTTGAACAAATCGTTACAGACTTTATAGAGAGTTTCTAATGAAATTCTTATCTTGCGATGCCATCATCAAGCATTTTCTCTTTTTGGAACAAGTCATCAAGACATTAGATCGAAATCACTTTGAATTTTTAACAGAACAAGAAATTATCCAAGAAAAAAGCTCGATAATAGAAGATAATAGAAGAATTAGAATTGGATACCGTGTTTAAGTTATTGACAAAGTTGGAAGCTGATATTAAACAAGACTACAACTATGCCATTAAATCGAAACAGAAAGATGAGTTATCCAAAAACTATTTATCCTTATGTAAACGTTTTAGAGAACGTATCAACAAATACGACAAACCTCTGAAAAAAGTGTGTCGCAAAGTTTCTTTAGAAGACATTTTAGATGAAGTGAAGTCTTTTTTTAAGGATAGCCAGCCAACTTTTTCCCAAAACGTCTCCCTTTTAAAGGGTTATTTTAAATTTCGACATTGGTATGCACACAGCAGATATTTTCACAAAACGCCGCCAATACCAGCTATTCAACATCTACAAATCTTATGTCATGAATTTAAAACCCATGTTTTTTTAAGGAAGAAGTAAGTCAATTGAATAACGCAAGAATGCAAAAGATATTTTTAATGCCCCCTTAGCGCCCTTTAGCGCCCTTTGCGTCTTTAGCGTTTATGTTTTTAAAACGATTGAAATCTAGTACAACTAATTACTGGGATAAACGAATAGGTCATTGATATGACTAGGTTTATTCGTTTATCCGAAGTGTCGCTGTACTCATTGGAAAGCGAAACCCCAACAGGGAAATCGCATCGCACAAGAAATCATTTCGGCCCTCAAGCAATCGAATGAACTGACAATAGATGATGCTTATGCCTTACTGAAGACTATTAAAGAAAGTGAAAAATTTAATGCCCCCTTAGCATCCTTTAGCGTCTTTAGCGTCTTTAGCGTCTTTAGCGTTTTATTTAATTGACAGAAAATGAGGATTTATTACTAGATACGTCAATGATGCGTCGCCTTCGTACACAAGGAGAATTAATTAAATAAATCCCGTGATGCCGATAATGGAATTTCAAACCCTGTTAGACACTGCAAATCAAACCCATTAATAGTAGTACAGCGGATGACGGGGATAGAATAGTACAGCGGATGACAGGGATAGAATAGTACAGCGGATGACGGGGATAAACGAATAAACCCAATCATATCAATGAGCTATTCGTTTATCCCAGTAATTAGCTGTACTAAACAGCAGTGATGGGCGTTTAGCTCAGAAATGGTGTCTCAATGGCTGTTTTGGCGCCTTGTCAGGGGAAATCACTTTAGAACATGAAACCGTTTCAGGGCCTGTCACCGCCGGACAAACCACCCCATTGCTCGTCCGTGCCGGGATTACCGAAGGCCGCATAAAACAGGTTTGGGCATTAGTGATGACACCCCAAGCCGCCAAGCAACGTAATCAAGAAGGCTTCTCTTTGATACCCACCCCAGTCGTGAATTTGACTCAAAAAACCGATGATCCCAGTCGTTGGCAAGGCGCATTCAGCGGATTCCAATATCGAGGCGACTATGTTGTCACCTTCATGGCCGAAGATAATGAAGGGTTTATCACCACCACCGCGCCCATCGTCTTCACACAAGCCGAAGGCCCAGAAGTCCCAGAATTTATAGCCGGCCCCGATCCGATACCCAGTCAAACGGTTTATCAAGCTGGCGAACAACTGCGCGTCAATTTACCGGCCTTACCCGCCGATCAAAAGCAATATATCGCCGTCTCTTACCCCGATCAAACGCTCTACTTTATGACAGGGTTAAATGGTTTAGTGTTATTTGATGGCAGTTCAGTGCCCGTCTGGGAAGACAGCGGTAAAGTCGCGATAGATCAACCCGTAACCGAATTTCCAAAAGGGGAATATATAGTTTATCTGTTACGCCTACCCGCCTGGATAGATTTATTAAGCCATCCAGAAGAATGGCGGATTGGGTTTAGTACGTTTAGAGTGGAATAAAGACTCGTCGGGTGGGATCGCTGTCGGCACAAATTTATTTTGCGACGCAGCGACTGGTGTGCTAGAGACGCGAGCATCGCGTCTCTACAGGCCAATTTGACAGCGTTTAGGGTGGTGCTTCAAATTAAGTGGAACTGATTTTACGAATGCGATGGTTATCAGAATCCGCAATATAAAAATTGCCCTGATTATCGACAACGATATCTTTCGGCGAATTAAGCGCCGCCGCGCCATCACCGCTATAGCCATCCGTGCCATCCCCGGCAACGGTGCTGAGGAGAGGAAAATTATTTGATAAGTAATCGGATAATTATTTGATAACAGGAAAGGTTCTCATTTAAACACATTACAAATTAACCCATGTATAACCATGTATAAAATTGAAGATGTTTTGGATGCAAGTTACGCCATTCTACCTCACTTAACCGAATTACTAGGCTCACAAGCTAAAGAAGTAGAACAACAACTTAATGATTTGATAGGTAGGGCGGAAGCAGGTGAAGAAGATATTGATATTGAAATTTATGACTTATTTGGGGCTGAGGAATGTGACCCTGCTAGAAAGTGGATGCACAATATCATTAAGGATAAAAAAATTTTTTTAGAAAAGGCAAACATAATATGAACGAGATAAAAAAGGCAATTGAGCGAGCAATTGAAACAAACAACGAGGAATTTGTGGACTTGTTAGCCGATATTCAATTTGAGGTTGCGGGAATGTTAGTAGAATCTGCAAAATCAGATTTAGAGAAGGCAAAATCATACTTGCCTTCTAGTCACAACATGTCAATAATTGAGAAAGCTCTTGCAACGCTTGACAATTATTAGATTCGCACATGGGGCATCATTTAGAAATGAACAAACACAAATCCCAATCCCAATCCCAATGGGCAAAAAAAATTTTATCTGCCAATACAATATTTTTGGACACCGAGACAACAGGTCTAGGTTCTACAGATGAAATTATTGAAATCGCCATTATTAATAGCAAGGGAATTCCATTAGTCAATGAATTAATTAGGCCTAACCAAAGCAGCCAGGCAATTCATGGCATTACCAATAAATTGGTGGCTAAGGCTCCAAAATGGCCAGAAGTCCACAATAAGGTAGCCTATTATCTACAATCCGCTGATTATATTGTTGTTTATAATGCTGAGTTTGATTGGCGACTGTTGGAACAAACAGTAAATCAATACAATTGCCCCACTTTAGTCCCCTATCGGAACAAACTTCATTGTGCTATGACTCAATTCTCTGAATATTACGGAGAATGGGACAGTTAAGCACAGCCGCACGCTATTTTGATGTAGACCAAGGCACCGCACACAGAGCATTAGCCGACACAGTGACAACATTCCTTGTAGTAGAGGCCTTATCACATTAACGGCAAATCTGCGTACAAAAAAAAAGCCCCAACAGGGGGCTTTCAAATCCATAAGTCCTTGATTTTCCTCCGAAGCTGGATATCCAGTTTTACAATTCACAACTGACCTCAAATCTGAGTTCAGTCACCCCTCAACTTGAGGACTCTTAACCACCTCAAATCTGAGCCCGTTAAAAACCAATCCCTAATTCTCAATTCCATTTTCCTTATCATCCCTTTCCTTCAACAACCTCTCCAATTTCTCCTCCATCTCATTCATCCGAACCATCTCAAGCGTCCTACCAAAAATCTCCTCTCTCTGCGCTGGCCTAAGCGTTTTCAGATGTTCATCAATTTC
>QNEL01000581.1 GCA_003645185.1 Candidatus Parabeggiatoa sp. nov. 3 | reverse complement strand
TTTAATTGACTTTCGAAAAGTTGGATAGTTAGATGGTGGGCAGCAAAAAGACGCTACCCACCCTACGAGGAATGGTACTTTCATTAAATGTTACCAACAAAACGGTTAGGGATAACTATTTTAGGATAAAAATTTGCATGGTTTTGCTAATGCATCTGAGCCAAAAGAGGGCGAACAGGAAAACCCCTATAAAATCATTCTGTTGTAGGGATTTTCAGACGTGTTACCCCTCGTTTTGAAATGATTTTTCTGACTCGATTTCGGATATCTCACACACTTACAAGATACCAAACGCTATCAAAGCAAAACGTGAACATTAAGTTAAAAATCAGTCTCATTAGATTTTAATCTTATAGACTGACTACTAAAAGGATAATACAACGTGTTATAATTTATAAGGGATCACCCATGAATAAAGTGCTTGAATGGATCTTATTTGCCTTCCTGACTATTTCCTTTACCAGCCACGCCTCAAATTTTGAGCAACTTAATCAAAGTATCGTGCGAATAGTCAGTATCAGCCCAACTGGCATAAAAATAGGTACAGGCTTTGTTATTAATGAAACACAAAACGTGGTGACGCATTATCAGATTATAGCAGAAAGCCTGAAATTATTAATTGCCGATGGCGCTGTAAACAAAGCCTATTTCAAACAAGCCCTCGTAAAATGGTCATCTAAAGACAAAAATGTAGCTATTTTACACGTTCCCAACTTACGCCGGAAAGCCTTACCCTTATCTAGCGTTGAACCCAACAAAGGGATGCCAATCTATACGCTCGGTTTTCCGGCTAGAGAACCTTTTGTCGGGGAAAGTTTGGATAGTTTAAGGGGAATAGAGAAGGTTTTAGAATTGAGTGTAACAAAAGGTTCAGTCAGCGGCTTAATGTACACAACTTGGGAAAACAAGACAACTCTGTTTCGCATGATACAGCATAGTGCAGAAATTAATAAGGGTAACCATGGTGGGCCTTTAATAAATGCCTGTGGACAGGTTGTTGGTGTCAATACTGCCGGCACAATCAGTTCTATTACACCCAAATCTCCAGTTGATCTGGCCACAGATGTTTTTTATGCATCACATATTTCTTATCTGATAGAGATTTTAAAAGCGCAACAGATTCCATTTGAAGAAATCAAAAGCGCCTGTCTATTAGAGGATAATGGCACCTCTGCTGTTTATAGATGGATTGTGATTATTGCTATTGTGTTGGCTATCATCGCCCTTATCATCGTGATGGTCATTCGTTACTATCAGTGGGTACCATTCATACCCGCATTCAAATTTGAAACATTTGAAAATGAAACGCAACGATTGCAACATTTACAGAAACATTCTTCATATCGAACAATGAACACAAACTTAACTCATGAAGGTGATTTCGTCCTGTCAGGGTTTAATCGAGACGGACGTATTATTTCGTTAGTGATCAATGATATACAGTTACGAAAATCGAAACAAGGTTTAACAATAGGTCGATCAAATAGCTTATGTGAACTCGTTCTCAGTGATGACACTGTTTCTCGTCGCCATGCGCGATTAAGCTATAAAGAGGACAGTCTTTATATTGAAGATATGAACTCGTTAAATGGTAGCAAGGTAGATGGTATGATCTTAGAACCTTTTAAGCCAGCGAAGTTGAATTTAGGACAAACACTGAGATTAGGTGATCTCACATTGTCATTGAGACGCGCGTAAGCCAAACGATTGGAGTAGTCACTAGGGCGAACACATAGGTTCGCCCCTACTAGGGCGAACACATAGGTTCGCCCCTACAGACGCGATGTAGGGGCGAACCTGCGTGTTCGCCCTTTCAAATAAGAGAAAAGCAGCATTATTTCTTGTGTCCCCAAAATCCGTTACAATCAGCAAAAAGCAACCCATTTCAAAATCAATACTTTCCATTAAGGATAAACTCAACTATGTCACGAGCATTTAATTTTAGTGCTGGCCCCGCTATGTTGCCAGAACCCGTTTTAGAACAAGCGCAAGCAGAAATACTTGATTGGCAAGGCAGCGGCATGTCGATCATGGAAATGAGCCATCGCGGTAAAGAATTTATGTCGATTGCTGAACAAAGCGTGGCCGATTTACGCGCATTATTAAACATACCAGAAAACTACAAAGTCTTGTTTTTGCAAGGCGGCGCCTCTAGTCAGTTTGCCATGGTACCCCTGAATCTGTTGCGTGGTAGCAATGAATCCGATTATTTCAATACCGGCATCTGGTCAAAAAAAGCTATCGCAGAAGCCAAAAAGTTTTGTCAAGTGAATGTAATCGTTGATTCACAAGCCAATAACTTTACCACAATTTCAGAACCGAATACTTGGCAATTGAATCCCAATGCCGCTTACGTTCATTACACACCGAATGAAACCATTAACGGTTTAGAATTTCAGAGCATCCCTGATGTAGGTGATAAACCGCTAATAGCAGATATGTCATCAACCATTTTGTCGCGCCCCATAGACGTTTCCCAATATGGGCTGATTTATGCCGGCGCACAGAAAAATATCGGCCCTGCAGGCTTAACGATTGTCATTATACGTGAGGATTTGATAGACAGCACCTTACCTAACACGCCAAGCATGTTCAATTATAAAAACCACCTTGATGCAGGCTCCATGTATAATACACCCCCGACTTATGCCTGGTATCTCGCTGGATTAGTGTTTAAATGGATAAAAGGGATGGGCGGTTTAGAGGAAATGGGTAAACGCAACCAGCGCAAAGCGGCGAATTTATATGCCGCCATAGACAGTTCCGCGTTTTATAACAACCCAGTCGATCCCAGTTATCGTTCTTGGATGAACGTACCCTTTACGCTAAACAATCCCGATTTAAACCCAAGCTTTTTAGCGGAAGCCAAAGAGGCCTGTTTAGTGACTCTAGCAGGGCACCGCTCTGTCGGCGGTATGCGGGCCAGTATTTATAACGCCATGCCAGAAGAAGGCGTACAAGCATTGATTGATTTTATGAGTGATTTTGAAAAACGGAAGGGCTAATGTATAAAATATTGACTTTAAACAACATTTCTGTAAACGGTTTAGAACGCTTACCGCGTGATCATTATGAAGTCGCTTCTGAAATCGGACACCCTGACGCCGTGTTACTGCGTTCATTTAAAATGCACGATTGGGAAATCCCCAAAACCCTGAAAGCAGTTGGACGTGCTGGAGCCGGCGTGAACAATATTCCCGTTGATAAAATGACGGCCAGCGGCATAGCAGTCTTTAATGCCCCCGGTGCCAATGCGAATGCCGTCAAAGAATTAGTCTTAGGCTGCTTGTTTTCGGCAGCCCGCAATTTATTTCCCGCTTATGAATACGTCCGCAATTTGCAAGGTAACGATGCCGAAATGTCGAAACAAGTTGAAGCCGGCAAAAAGAAATTTGTCGGTTTTGAACTATCTGGCCGCACCTTAGGGGTTATAGGTTTAGGCGCTATCGGAGTCAAAGTCGCTAATGCCGCTCAAGCATTAGGCCTAAAAGTGATCGGCTATGATCCCCACATCACCGTTAAAAATGCTTGGCAAATGTCGGCACACGTCAAACAAGCTTTAAGCGTTGAAGACATGTTATCACAAGTAGAATTTGTCACCGTGCATGTGCCTCTTGTCGATAATACGCGCAACCTACTCAGTGCCGAACGTTTACAAAATGCCCGTAAAGGTTTGATGATTTTTAATTTCTCCCGTGAAGGGATTGTTGACAATGCCGGAGTTTGCGAAGCCATTCAGGCCGGACGGCTTAAAGGTTATATCTGTGATTTTCCTAATAATCTCTTGAAAAACCAAGACAAAGTAATTACCTTGCCCCACCTTGGCGCGTCTACTCATGAAGCAGAAGAAAACTGCGCCGTAATGGTAGCCGATCAAGTACGAGATTATTTAGAAGATGGCACCGTGCATAATTCAGTGAATTTTCCAGAAATGGAAATGCAACGTAACGACGGACATCGCTTACTGGTTGTCAATTCCAATGTACCCCACATGATTGAGCGTATTTCCAGCGCGATAGCAAATGCCAATCTCAATATTATAGACCTGTTAAACCGTTCACGCGGCGATCTCGCTTGTACTTTGGTTGATGTCAATAATCAAATACCACAAACCGTCGTAGACAACCTTTGTGCAACAGAAGGTGTGTTAACAGTGCGGATATTGTAAACAAACCTCTGTGGAACTCTGTGGTACTCCGTGCTCTCTGTGTTAAAAAAAAACCTCAACAATAAAAAACCTCAACACAGAGTACACAGAGGTACACAGAGGTACACAGAGGTAAAAGATAAACTTTGCACTCCATAACAAAGTGAAATAAAACCTCTGTGGAACTCTGTGGTACTCCGTGCTCTCTGTGTTAAGGTTTGGCCCGTGAAATTATTTATTAATAAGAAATCAATAACTTCCTTAGAATATCCATACATTTAACCCTGAATTTCCAAGGCACTTTTATCATCAAATTGAAATAGTACATTTGCAGTTTGCTTTTTAATTGAAACTGATTTTTCAGAATAGGGCGTTTATCTATTTCT
>QNEL01000580.1 GCA_003645185.1 Candidatus Parabeggiatoa sp. nov. 3 | reverse complement strand
TTGACTTGGAGTTCAAGATTTATCTTGACTTGGAGTTCAAGATTTATCTTGACTTGGAGTTCAAGATTTATCTTGACTTGGAGTTCAAGATTTATCTTGACTTGGAGTTCAAGATTTATCTTGGGCTAACCGTTTTCAAACTGTACGATTAAAAAAACAGATCGAATAAACAAACCCTATTGTGATTAAAATCCAATGCAACATTAGGACGTTTTGAGTCTATTTAATAACTATGCATCAACTCAAAATAGCTATAGACAGCCCAACTCAAATTCGCCCCATTATTTTACAAGTCGCTGTTCCAACACCCCTATATAATCATTTTGATTATCTCCCACCGCCTGGAACCGATATCAACCAATTGCGCCCAGGAATACGTTTACGTGTGCCATTTGGCAAATCACGTACTGAAGTCGGCATACTACTGGCCGTTGTTGATCAAACCCACGTTCCCCTTGAAAAACTCAAAGCGGCCCAAGAGATTCTCGACTCAACCCCCGTCTTGCCAGAAACTGACTTAGATTTATTACAATGGGCCAGCAATTACTACCATCATCCCATTGGCCAAGTGATTTCAACAGCCTTACCGCCCAGCCTAAATAAAGGACAACTGGCCAATATGTCCTTCCTCTCAGGTTGGAAATTGACACCTGAAGGCCAGGCCACTCAAGTCGATGAACTGCCTAAAAATGCCCATCGACAAAAAGCCGTCTTAAACTTATTACAACAATATCCAGAAGGCCTGACTCAAGCCGCCATAACCACCCGCTTGTCCAATGCCAGCTCAACCCTGCGTAACTTAGAAAAAAAAGGCTTGATCGTTTCTCAAGCCATAATTTATACCCCCTCTACCGATGACACCATTCATAAAACATCCCCCTTGGCGCTTAACGCAGCCCAAAAGCAAGTTGTCACTCAAGTTAGCAACAAACTCGAACAATTCTACCCTTGTTTACTAGATGGCGTAACCGGCAGTGGCAAAACAGAAGTCTACTTACACATCATTCAAAAAGTCATAGAACAAGGCCGACAAGCCCTCGTCTTAGTACCAGAAATCAACCTCACACCCCAAACAGTCAACCGTTTTAAACAACGTTTTACCGTAACCATTGCCGTCTGGCATTCCAAACTGAACAACACCGAACGCCTACAAACTTGGTTACAAGCTCGCGATGGACTCGCCTCAATTATCATCGGCACACGCTCCGCAATCTGGACACCCCTAGCCCATCCAGGCATTTTTATTGTTGACGAAGAACATGATGCCTCCTACAAACAACAAGATCATTTTCGTTATTCAGCGCGTGATATAGCCGTTGTACGCGCACAACGCGCCCAAGTGCCCATACTGCTAGGCACAGCCACACCCTCACTAGAAACATTATACAACGCACAACAACAACGCTACCAACATCTCATACTCCCAGAACGTGCCGGCGCAGCAGTACATCCCACATATCACATTGTTGATATGCGCCAACAAGCCCGCCGAGAAAGCATATCGCAAGCCTTAAAAAAAGCCATAAACCAACGTTTAGCCGCACATCAACAAATCCTCTTATTTATCAATCGTCGTGGCTACGCCCCCACATTAACCTGTTATCAATGCGGCTGGGTAGCCTTTTGTGCCCATTGCGATGCCCGTCTCACCTATCACGAAACAACCCAGGAATTACAATGTCACCATTGCGGAGACATCCGTCCACCTGACAAACACTGCCCCAAATGTCAACACCCTAAACTCTATTTATTAGGGCAAGGCACAGAACGTATTGAAGAACATTTACAAAATGAATTTAAAGAAGCCCGGATTTTACGCATAGACAGCGACAGCACCAGTCGTAAACACGCTATGGCAGAGCTATTAGAACGCATCCATCAAGGTGAAGTTGATATACTAGTCGGTACACAAATGTTGGCCAAAGGCCATCATTTTCCTAAAGTCACCTTAGTCGGCCTGATCAACATTGACGGCGGCTTATATGGCCTAGATTTTCGAGCCCCAGAACGCATGGCACAACTATTAGTACAAGTAGCCGGACGTGCCGGACGCGCAGATGATCCAGGTCAAGTCATCATTCAAACCTACCACCCTGATCACCCCTTATTCACCCATCTCATTCGTCACGGTTATGCCTCATTTGCAGATGCCGCATTAAAAGAACGCCAACAAGCCGCCTTTCCACCCTATACCCGCTTAGCCTTACTACGTGCCGAATCGCTAGAACCGCAAAGTGCCATGGACTTTCTCAACAAAGCAAAAGCACAAACAGAACCCTTCTTATGTGACAGCGTTCAATTGTGGGGGCCCGTTCCCGCCCCAATGGAAAAACGAGCAAAATGGTATCGCGCACAACTCTTATTACAATCCAGCCAACGAGACAATTTACACCGATTACTCTCTCAATGGCTACCAAAGCTCCCTAGCTCAACCAATGAAGTACGTTGGTCAATAGATATCGATCCGCAGGATTTGTTTTAGCGTAGGGTGGGTAACGGGTTCTTGTTGCCGGCCCCATTCAAATCAATGTATTTCACGCGCTTTGTCTCGCTACGCTTCACCGCGCGCGTGAAATGGTGGGTAACGGGTTCTTGTTGCCCACCTGACAAAATTATTTATTGGGCTCAACCAATCAGCGTAGAAAATGCCATTAAGATATGCACCAAATTTCGTGTTGATATTGGATGGCTTTTAATGGATAATGAAAATATGAACAGGGGAACAACTGAACAAGAGCCCAAGATGATTATACTTAGCATCGCCATAAATTGCGCTTTTAAGATTTTCGTTCAAAATTTATTTTGCGTTATCTTGGAGTGCAAAATTTATTTTGCGTTATCTTGGAGTGCAAAATTTATTTTGCGTTATCTTGGAGTGCAAAATTTATTTTGCGTTATCTATGGAATGCAAAATTTATTTTGCGAGGGCTTGATAATAGCGACCTTATGACGATGCTGAGTATATCAAATGGTTGGTCGAATGGTGGGAGCGTGCGAATGAGGAAGAAAGGAATTGGATGAATGTGCAGATGAAACGGTGTTTTCCGGAATATGGTAAGTGGATTGAAAGGTAATGAATTTTGTTGCTTTTGCGGCTTTGCGGCTTTGCGTGAGATAAAATCTCACGCAAAGACGCGAAGACGCAAAGATGTGAAACTCTGTGGTTCTCTGTCAACTACCTATCAGTTTGGCCCGACACTTTTTTTTCAACACAGAGTACACAGAGTACCACTTTGTCACACATAGCAATAAGTATATGATTTTTAATGATATTCTGATATTAAATACGCAGGGGTGTGTATTTATGCCTGAATTTGCAAACTGATAGCTGGTAAGAAAATACAATCCTTGTCATTTACTTTTAATCCTTTTTTATATAAATTTTTTACTTTTCACTTGAGGATAAACGCTCACTATGTTGACATTACCCAATTACCAAATCAGCACTCAAATTTACGAAAGTGCCAACTCCCTTGTTTATCGGGGAATCAGAGATGAGGATAATCAACCAGTTATCCTCAAAGTCCTCAAAGAGGATTATCCTTTGCCAGAAGAATTAACGCGCTATCGGCAAGAATATGATATCACGCGCCGTCTAAAAGATTTGGAGGGCGTTATCAAGGCTTACCACCTAGAAAAACACCAAAATACGCTGGTGATATGCCTTGAGGATTTTGATGGCGAGTCCCTTAAAATCTGGCTAGACAAACAGCGCACCTTTACGCTTGATGAATTACTCACGTTTGCTATTCGTGCTACCGAAATTTTGGGACAAATTCAGGGGCAAAATATTATCCATAAGGATATTAACCCCTCAAATCTGATTTTGAATCCCAATACCAATGTCTTGAAAATCGTCGATTTTGGGATTTCCACCCAATTATCCAAGCAACATCTCACGCTGAAAAACCCTGAAGTCTTAGAGGGCACTTTAGCCTATATGTCCCCAGAACAAACAGGGCGTATGAACCGTGCTTTGGATTATCGCACCGATTTTTATTCATTAGGGGCCACTTTTTACGAACTGTTCACCGGAAAAGTGCCTTTTGAATCGAAAGATGCGATGGAATTAGTCCATTGCCATATCGCTAAACAACCCACGCCACCTCACCAAATCAATCCCGATTTGCCAATGGCTATTTCTAATCTCATTTTGAAATTATTGGAAAAAACCGCAGAGGCGCGTTATCAAAGTGCCTGGGGTATCAAAGCCGATTTACAGAAGTGCCAACTTCAGTTTGCAAACAATGGCACGATTGAACCTTTTGCCTTAGCCCAAAAAGACATTTCAGATCGTTTTCAAATTCCGCAAAAACTCTATGGGCGCGAATCGGAAATAGACACGTTAGTTGCGGCCTTTGAACGGGTGGCTTCTGGAACAGCCGAAATGATGCTGGTTGCCGGCTATTCTGGGATTGGTAAATCGGTATTGGTCAAAGAAATCTATAAATCGCTGACCGAAAAACCAGGCTATTTTATTGCCGGCAAATTCGATCAATTCCAGCGTAACATTCCCTATAGTGCGGTAGTCAATGCC
>QNEL01000579.1 GCA_003645185.1 Candidatus Parabeggiatoa sp. nov. 3 | reverse complement strand
TAAGTACTGAACCATAAATTTTCAGGTATTTTAATTAAAAGAAACAACCAAGAAGAGGGGCAACCACAAGGGATTGCCCCTACGAACCGCCCGTAGGGGCAATCCCTTGTGGTTGCCCCTTGCTTGCTTTAAAAAAATAATTTTAAAAAATCAGTGAAAATCAGTCTAATCAGCGTTTTATCAATTAACCCTTAACCGCATTGACTAAAATCCCCAAAATCTGTTCGATTTCTGTTAAATAATATTCAGTCAAATCGATTTCAACGCCTTTATCGGTGAGTTTCAGAAATTGCCAAATCGTACCTATAGTCACCGCACCATAAATAGTAGAAATTTCATTGCCTTCACGTTCATTAAATATCTGTGCAGCTACCATTTCTGCAATACATTGCCCCAATCCCCCTTTCAGGTTTTCGTTTTTCGCTACTAGCATGATCACAGGTGCTGCGACAAAGAGTTTTTCTGGGGAATGGCTCAAAATAAAATCGCAATAACCCGTCAAACCCTGCTTTGATTCCACCTCAAATTCAACACCCGAAAATAAATTCAAGCCCGCCTGTTTTCTAAGCTCAATTAAAATAGGGGTAATAATCATTTCAGATCGCGCTTTTTCAGTATTGCTGGCGAGTGCTAATGGCATCATTATATTGAAGCATGTCTGCTAAATAGTCACTGCATTTGATTTTCGATACCGGCGCAAACAATCCAATTTCTTCACAAGTTGTGAGGTTAAACGTTTTTTTGACAGTGGCTAAAGTAAATTGACTATATGACATGCTATACCCCTTTAATATTTGAGGTGATGTTAATTAATAAATGTAAGAATTATAACGATTAATATTAATCAGCGCCAATCATGACAATCAGCATTTCAGCGAAGCTAAATATCAGTGTTCTATCCTATTTTAATTGATGCCCTGACCTTTTCGATTGAGTGGAGTCTAGATTAGTACAACGGATCAGGGGAGTGAACGGATTTTTTGTGGTTAATTGGATATTAAAGTGTCTTTGTCAATTCAAAGAAGTCATTTTTCGTCGTCATACCTAAAATTATCCAATGCATCAATCCGTTCACTCCCCTAATCCGCTGTACTAATCTTTTGACTAAACATTATCCAAAATGCATCAATCCGTTCACTCCCCTAATCCGCTGTACTAATCTTTTGACTAAAATATTTTTATTAAAAACGATTAGAGACGCTTTGCGGCGCAAATCTACCCATTCATCCGCATCAAGACTCTAAGATGAGTGGCTACACTGCGGCCCAAAGCCGATAAGTCATAACCCCCTTCTAGGGTTGAAACAATACGCCCTTGGGCATATCTGTCAGCGATGAACAAGATTTCCTCTGTTACCCAGGCATAATCCTTTTCGTGCAAGCGCATTAAGGAGATGCTATCGTCTTCATGGGCATCAAAGCCGGCCGAGATAAAAATCATTTGTGGCGCAAATTTATGTAAGGCGGGTAGCCAGTACAAAATCACCGCATCACGGAATTTCTCGCCACCAGTGCCGGCCGGCAAGGGCACATTAATAATATGATCACTAACAGTATCGGCCCCGCAATGGGGGTAAAAAGGATGTTGAAAGGTTGAACAGAACAGAATACGCGGTTCATCTGTGAAAATGGCCTCGGTACCATTGCCATGATGGACATCAAAGTCTACAATCGCTACCCGATTTAATCCATAATTTTCAAGGGCATGAGCGGCCCCAACGGCGACGTTATTGAAAAAGCAAAATCCCATCGCCTGATCTCGCAAGGCATGGTGTCCAGGGGGACGAATATTACAAAAAGCCACTTTATGTTTATGGGTTAACACTAAATCGGTGGCGTACACAAGGGCACCTGCTGCCCGTAAGGCTGCTTGTGGCGTTTGCGGCGTTAGCAGACTATCAGGATCAAGGTAGACAGAACCCTCTTTATCAGTATGGTTAATGATTTGATCAATATATTGGCCGTCATGTACTCGTGCCAATTGTTGGCGCGTTGCTAACGGGGCCTCATAATAACGTATCAAGTCCATCAATTGAGAAGCTGCGAGTTGATCTTCTATGGCATGGATTCTGTCGGGCCTTTCTGGGTGTCCGCGGCCCATTTCATGGCGTAGGCAATCAGGATGATGAAGATAGGCTAAAGGCATGATCCATTTTCCTCCTTATTGATAATGTAGGGGCGAACCTACGTGTTCGCCCTCCCCAAAATTCGTTATAATCTCGAATGTTGAAAAATCCCTAACCCCTCTATTATAATAAACCTTTAAACTGATTTTATAAGGAGTTAATTTTATGAAGTTTGTTCACACGATGTTCATAACGGGCATATTAGGCACAGCAGTTTTGTCTATGTCCAGCGTTCAAGGCGATCCCTTACCCTATAAGCCCCCTATTCCAGCGGATAATCCACAAACGGTGGCTAAAATCGAATTGGGTAAAACCTTGTTTTTTGATCCGCGCCTTTCTAGTACAGGCACAGTATCCTGCAATTCCTGCCATAATGTCATGGCCGGCGGTGAGGATAATCGTCCCAATTCCATGGGGGTACATGGAAAAACGGGCGGACGCAGTGCGCCAACGGTGTGGAATAGCGCCTTTTTAACGGTGCAGTTTTGGGATGGCCGTGCCCCTTCGCTTGAAGCGCAAGCCAAAGGCCCTGTCACGAATCCGATTGAAATGGGCATGAAAGACTGGGATACGGTGATTCAACGCTTGGAAAAGATTTCTGGTTATGAACCCCTGTTTCAAGCCGCTTTCAGTGGCCCAAATCCTATCACGGCCGATAATGCGGCTAAAGCCATCGCGGCCTATGAGCGCACACTGATTACACACGGTTCACCTTATGATCGTTTCCAGAGGGGTGAGGAAACGGCATTGACTGAGCAACAGGTGGAGGGGTTAGAAACTTTTATTAAGATCGGGTGTTTTGCGTGTCATTATGGCCCGAATTTTAGTGGCCCCTCAATGCAGAATCAGATGGGCAAGGGATGGTTTCAGAAATTCCCAACCATTCCGGGCAGCCCATACGAAACGCAATACAAGCTGTTAGACGATAAAGGCCGTTATGAAGTGACTGGGGAGGAGATGGATAAACATGTTTGGCGTGTGCCGACATTACGCAATGTGGCTTTGACAGCCCCGTATTTTCACAATGGGGCAGTGCCCACACTTGAAGAAGCTGTGCGTGTGATGGCGAAAACCCAACTCGGTAGAGATTTGAAAGACAGTGATGTGCAAAACCTTGTCGCCTTTTTAAACGCCTTAACGGGCGAATTTCCAAAACAAACGATGCCGCTGTTGCCAGCTACCCCAGGTAAAAGTATGACGGCTGAATAGCCTCTCCAAAAGTTTGTAGGGGGCCGGTAACGGGTTTTTGTTGCCTGCCCCATTTTTATCAATGTAGGGGGCCGGTAACGGGTTTTTGTTGTCTGCCCCATTTTTATCAATGTAGGGTGGGTAACGGGTTTTTGTTGCCCACCATCTTATGTAGGGGGCCGGCAACGGGTTTTTGTTGCCCACCCCATTTTTATCAATGTAGGGTGGGTAACGGGTTTTTGTTGCCCACCAACGGCACTGGGGTAGTTATTGAATGGCAATGGACAATAAAAAAGCCCCTTGATAGGGGCTTTTACACATTGATGCCGATCCAATAACTACTTAGGACAAAGTACTGTGTCACCACAACCTTGAACTAAACACAAGACATCATCGCCAATGCCGTCACATGCCCACTCAGTCTGGTACAACGCACAGTGTGCAATGTGCTGCTCAAGCTGCTTCTTCTGATCATAACACGAAATCCCTGCCTTCTGGTTGGTGTGAACTTTGTAGCCTTGGTGGTTTTGGGCAGTTTTCATAGTAGAGTTTCCTTTACAATAAGAATGGTAATAATGATAAGGCACATTGCGATTATATAATCTGCATGAATCCTTTTGCTTTCACAATGCAAAGTGTTACTTTGCGAGATGCACAGTTTATGCAACATCCCTAGTTTTGTCAATCGCATAAGGCTTTATAGGTGCGATTAAAAGCTCAAGTCAGGTGGTGGTGACTAACCCCTTTCACTTATTAGTCAAATCAACATTCTATCCATTGCAGCACAACCCCCTTATATTTATGACTTTATACTGATTCAATATCAAGAATATCAAAGTGTTATGAACTGATGTGATAATTGATCATTGATAATTTCTATAGATGAACGGGGCGCATTCCCTATTTAACACTTCTAATTGCGCCAATTTGTCTTTAGCATACCGTGCCACAATCAATTTTTCCAACAAATCATAAAGCTCTTTTACAATTCGATCACCCAACATAAACTTATGATCACGCGGTAAACGGCCCAAAATAGGCACATACCATTTAATTAAATCGTATGTTTTTTGGATAATAGGTAAATCATTATTTTTCATAACGATTGTTGATCAATGTAGGGTGGGATCGCTTAGCGACAATAAATTAAAACTTATCCCAAAATCGTTCCAAACGCTTGCCCACCATGCCCAAAAATACAACGCATTGAAGAAATAAACGGATTTGT
>QNEL01000578.1 GCA_003645185.1 Candidatus Parabeggiatoa sp. nov. 3 | reverse complement strand
GCGTCTCTACTGGTACATCACGTTTCTGGCATTGATTTGCATTGCTACGCAAATCTACTGCATGATTAACTTTTGAGCCCGTTTTTTATCAAAAAAAGAATCTGGGTGCGTAACATCAGTTAATGAATGAAACGCAAGAGACGTTTCTAGAAAACGTTTCTAGAAAAACGAACTTCGATAAAACTTCTTTTAACAGATGAACATCAATAGCGTCTTTAGCGTCTCTTTAGCGTCTTTAGCGTTTAAAACGATTTTAATTAATCGCGGCACAGAGGAGAAAATTGATAGCAAGAATAACCATTCAAAAAGGCATAGTTGGTATGGTTGTTGGCAAAAACTGATAACTGATTTTCACGATTTCTTAGCGATAGTTTCGCGTAGCGAAACTTGAGCGTGAAATAAAGTTTTTGCGCGCAAAAACTTTTGCGTGAAACTGATAACTGATAACTGATAAGCTGAAATGAGCGTTGGCGTTTTGCTGATTACCCATGATGATATTGGCTCAAATTTGTTGGATAGCTTACAGCAAATGTTGGGGGTGTTGCCTTTACCTGTGAAAGTCTTACCTATCCGTCATGAGAATGAGCCTTTGGCGTTTTGCTACCATGCAGAAAATCTTTGCCAGATCTTAAATGACGGTCAGGGTGTGTTGGTGCTTACCGACCTTTTCGGTGCTACCCCTTGCAATATTGCTTGTAGTTTAATACCCAATTATCGGGTACGGGTTGTCTGTGGTGTCAATTTACCTATGCTTGTGAAGGTTATGAACTATCCCCGGGCTGATTTAGACACGCTGGCTAATAAAGCCCTATCAGGCGGCTGTCAGGGAATATTCGATGTCAATTCTCTTATTTAAGAATGCCAAAAACGAGTGGGTTTAGTTATGTTTAAGGGGTAAGCGTAATATAGAGCACCGATTTAGAAGCTTTACTGCAGTTAGGCTGGAAGGCAACAAAAACACGATCCTACAATTTCTTCAATTCACGGTTCCACACGGTATATTTCAGTGTTTTCCGTGTTTTCCGTGGCAAAAATCAGTTTTTTCCGTGTAAGACAAAATTATTAACCATTGATATGCTGAGACAAACGCTTACTATCGTGAATAAATTAGGACTGCATGCACGGGCGGCTGCTAAGTTGGTTCAGTTGGCTTCACAATTTGAATGCGATATTCAAGTGAAGCGCGAACAACGCGAAGTGAATGGCAAAAGTATCATGGGTGTGATGTTCTTGGCAGCCAGCAAGGGTACCCTTATTGAATTAATTGTCCAAGGTGCTGATGAAGCCAATGCGATGGCGGAGTTGAGTAGTCTAATACAAGGCGGTTTTGGAGAAGAAGAGTGAGTGTCACCTTACAGGGTATTGGCGTCTCTAAAGGCTTCGCCATTGGCCAAGTTTATATCATTAACCGCGATCCTGTGGAAATCAGCGAGTATGCCTTAGCCAAGCATGAGATTGAGGAGGAAATCGCTCGATTTGAAACGGCCATCAAGACGGCACGTCTTCAATTGCAGCACATACGCGATAGAGTGCCAATCGATGCCACTGTCGATATTGCGGCGTTTATTGATGCCCATTTGTTGATGCTTGAAGATAGCCTATTAACAAGAGTGCCCATAGATTTAATCTATGAACACCAATGCAATGCGGAATGGGCTTTGAAAATGCAGTGCGATAGCATTGTGCAAATTTTCGATAACATGGATGATCCCTATTTAAGCGCCCGTAAAAGCGATGTGGTTCAGGTGGTGACACGTATTCACCGCATTTTATGCGGCATTCCTGATACAAAATTTGAACCGGCACAGAACGATTTGGCTAATGCGATTGTGTTGGCGGATGATTTAAGTCCGGCAGATACTATGCTGATGCAACATCATGGTATTCTCGCTTTTGTGACTGAATATGGGGGGACGACATCGCATACGGCTATTTTAGCGCGTAGCTTAGGCATTCCTGCTATTGTTGGAATGCGTCGCGCGGTTCATTATATTAAGCCTAATGAGACTGTTGTTGTTGATGGCGAAAATGGGGTGATACTGATCGCTCCTGATGATCGTAGTTTACGTTATTACCGGAAGCGCCAGTACGAGGATAAACGCTACCGTGCGGCTTTGAATAAAATCAAGGCTTTACCGACGAAGACTCGGGAGGGGACTCGAATTATCTTACAGGCTAATATTGAGTTTCCTGAAGATATGACAGCGGTGAAACGGGTAGGTGGCGAAGGGGTAGGGTTGTACCGGACAGAATTTTTGTTTATGAATCGAGAAACACCGCCGGATGAAGAAGAACATTTTGAGGCCTATAGTCGCGTTATTCAGGCTTTAAAAGGTAATCCAGTGACAATACGCACGCTTGATCTGGGTGCTGATAAGCAATTTGTAGATAGCCGAACTCATGAGGGTTTATCTGCGATTAATCCGGCTTTGGGTTTACGTGCGATTCGCCTTTGTTTAAAGGAACCTAAATTTTTTAAGCCTCAATTGCGGGCTATTTTGCGGGCTTCTGCTTTGGGTCAAGTACGGATGCTGATTCCAATGGTGTGTGGCTTACAAGAATTAATACAAGTACATCATCTTATAGAAGAAATTCGAGAGGAATTAAACCAAAAATCGCTTAAATATGATGCCAATATGCCATTTGGGGTGATGGTGGAAGTGCCGGCTATGGCAATTTGTTGTGATTTATTGGCACCTTATGTGGATTTTTTATCGGTGGGTACGAATGATTTGATCCAATACACTTTGGCTATTGATCGAGGTAATGAAGCAGTTAATTATTTGTATGATCCGGTACATCCGGCGGTTTTACGTTTAATTAAAATGAGTATTGATGCGGCTCAGCAAGCTGGCAAACCGATCAGTATGTGTGGCGAAATGGCAAGTGACAGTCGTTATGTCAAGCTGTTACTTGGGCTAGGATTGCGTTCATTTAGTGTCAATCCAGAAGCCTATTTAGAAGTGAAACAAATTATTAATAATAGCGATCTTAATAACTTGGTTCCCTTGGCTAATAAAATTTTAAAAATGAGTTCTCAAACTGAGATTGCTGATTTATTGGAAACTATTAATGCTTAAAAAAATAGAACACTGATTCTGCTTCTCTTCATGATTTAGCTTTCTTATAGCATTTTTCGATTTTTCAGGCAAAAGTTTCGCTTCGCGAAACTTTTGCCTGAAAAGTTAAATACTCAAAAAGGGCTTTCGCTACGGCTTGCCCCTACAAATGATGTATGTCACGCTTGTCGAAAATGCTATAGGTTCCGCTGATTTCATTTTGATTCCAATAATTTCAACATCAATCTGATTATTATCCTGCCTTTTTTGCCCTTTAATTGATTTCCACATTTAGCTTCGCGCACCGAAGGCTCACTTAAGAAGTTGCGCGCAACTTTTCACGCTAAAGTTTCGCTTCGCTATACAAAGCGCGTGAAAGCGTGAACCGGAGGTGGGCTACGCTAAATACAGTTTTGCGCGCAAAACTTTTGCGCTCCACTGATTTCTTCGTTAAAAGTTTTTGCGTAGAATTGATAACTGATGTTTAGCCTTCTTCCTTAAGGGAGTCGGCTTTTTTTATGTTTCTGTTCAGTGGGCAACAATATAACAATATAATAAAGTCCACCGTATAACTGATTTTCAGGCAAAAGCTTCGCTCAACTTTTGCGTGGCAATTAATAACTGATTTCCACGATTTCACGCTTAAGTTTCGCTCCGCGAAACTTAAGCGTGAAATAAAGTTTTTGCGCGCAAAAACATTGGCGTGGAACTGATGACGACACTCCCTCCTTTAGATTCCTATCATGTTGCCCTCGAAAAAGGTTCAAGGGCGGAAATTGACGAAATCGTTGAAAAATTACATTCCTCTGAAATTGCAGATACTTTAGAAGCCTTACCCAAAAAGCAACGCGATAATCTGTGGCAACAGGAAAGTCTTGATCAAAAAGCAGTCCTGCCCTACCTAAGCGACGGTGTGTCGGGAGATTTAATGCTATCGATGCGGCCTATTGAATTGGCGAGTGCTGTTCAAAGTATGGCTACCGATGATGCTGTAGATGTGTTACAAAATTTGCCTGACCCTGTTGTAGAACAAGTTTTACCGGCAATGGATAGGCACCACTATAGCCGTTTAAGGCAAGTGCTCTTTTATCCGGAAAATTCGGCTGGCGGTTTGATGAATACTGATATCTTAACCGTTCGTACCGAAATGACTTTAAAGAGGGTATTACGTTATCTGCGTCGCTTTGAGAAATGACCTGAAAAAACGGATGTGTTGATGGTGTTAACGTCTAGCACTTGATTTCTTAGTTACTTCTAACCACTCTTACTCAATTTGAGTAAGAAATTGGTGTTTGAAAAAGATTTGCTTGACATTTCTTTTCAATCTATATACCGTCCGACTAGCCATACACTTAAATTGACAAACCTAAAAATGAAAAAAGCTAAAAAGGTCACTAGAATTGCGTATAGCGATGATCTCAATCAAGCGAAATATGAAGCATTAACTGAGATTGCAGGGCGGTGCGGTTCAGTCCGTACAGAAGTTT
>QNEL01000577.1 GCA_003645185.1 Candidatus Parabeggiatoa sp. nov. 3 | reverse complement strand
TTCTGATGGAAATGCTTTGAGGAGTTTACGATCCGTTGTTACCATTAATACATTTAATTTCTTGGCCAGTGCAACAAATTCACAGTCATAAGCTGAACATCCTGATATTGAACTTAACGTTAAAACTTCTGATAAATCAACCTCGTGTTCAGCACCTTGCATAAGAAAAGTCGCTTTTTGTATCAATTGCTTGGCTTGCTCTAATGTCAACAATCCTTGACGTAAGTAGAGTGCTAATACATTGCAAAATTCACTTCGCCATAAAGGTGGTGCTACCCATTGGCAATCTTTTTTAAAGACTGCTTTGGCTTGTTCGGTATATTGGCCTGGGATCAAAAAATACAGAATTGTGTTACTATCAGCGACAATCATGGTCTTCCCTCTGTCTTTGCCATTTCAAGTATTTCATCTGTCAAGGGGGGCAGATGGGCAAGTTGCTTGTGAATGGCATTGAGTTCTGCTAAGAATACATCAGGATCAAGACGTTGTTGATGTGGTAAGGCCTTAGAAAACGGTGGCTGCGGCATCACTTCAACAAAATGATTCAAGTCAGTGGATTTTTTTTTAGGCTGTTCATTCAGCTTTGATTCAAATTTTAACCAATCAACATAATCAATTTGTACGGCTATAATTTGCATGGCTTCATTCATCACCATCTTTTTTGCGAGGTTATACATTATTGACTCCTAATTGATTTCTAAAGTGTGTGTTCTTCAGTTATCAGTTATCACATTGCGTTTCAGGCCGCTTTGGTGCTATTAAAATGGCCTTTTGTAATTTGTTGTGTACTCCCGTTCAATCTTGAACGCCAATCAATTACAATGACACTCATGAAGTTCTTGGCGTAGTGCTTGAATCTCATTTTGAGCTTCAGTCAGCGTTTCTACACCTAATTTCAACGAAATCCCTTTTTCCAACAAAATATCTTTCATCTGCGCCCAACTGACACCGGCAAAACTGGCGGCTTTTGCTAAAGAAATATTTTCGTTTTGATAACGATAAATGGCTAATTGAATTTTTAATTCTGGGCGTGCCCGCAAAAGGTGGCGTAGCGCATCTGCAATTACTGCGTCTGTATTGGGATAAAGTTGCGCCTCCACTAAAGTTTGTACTTTAAGCATGTTTAAATTTCCTTTACCTTTATGAGTTTTTATCAGTTACAAAACAGCCCCTTTGCGCCTTTTGCGCCTTTTGCGCCTTTTGCGTTAAAAAAATCAATGTGAATGATTGAATTAAAAAAATAAACGCTAAAGGCGCTAAAGGCGCTAAAGACGCTAAAGACGCTAAAGACGTTTTCGACTCTTTTAAATCATTGGTTTTATACACGTATTTATA
The DNA here is from genome assembly GCA_003645185.1 of Candidatus Parabeggiatoa sp. nov. 3. Taxonomy (GTDB): domain Bacteria; phylum Pseudomonadota; class Gammaproteobacteria; order Beggiatoales; family Beggiatoaceae; genus Parabeggiatoa. The sequence goes on along the minus strand of QNEL01000577.1, from coordinate 3,230 downwards.
GTATTGATTATCGAAAATATAGGGTACATCTGAAAAAAAGATGAGTTCACCTCTTGGCAAAATGTTATATAATAAAACGCTTAATTCCCATACTTTTAAAGAGGCATGTTATATGATTTCTGAAGAACTTAGAAAAGTCGTTCATATTATTTTGAACTATCATCGAGAAATTTTTCAAGAAAGTCTGAGCCCAATGAAACTTCAAAAACTCTGTTTTTATGCACAAGGGCTTTACATGGCGACTCATAATGGGGCCCTATTATTTGAAGAAGATTTTGAAGCTTGGACATTCGGGCCCGTTATTCGTAACTTGTATCATGAGTTTAAGCATTATACGTGGAAAAATATTGCAGATGAGGTTATCGATATACCAGAAATCGAAGCCGAAAAATTAGATAGCATCAAAACGGTTGTTGAAACTTATGGGCGATATGATGGCGCGGCTTTAATGACAATGACTCATCGTGAAGAACCTTGGTTTTCCGCTCGAAAGGGATTATCTGATATGGAAGGTTCAAGTGAATTAATAGTAAAAGAGTCAATGAGACAGTTCTTTGAGAAGGAACTTGCTGCCTATAATATAGAAACGGACTGACAATATGGTTAAAAATACCAAAATCTCACGCAAAAGCACGCAAAAACTTTTGCGTGATAACCATTTCGGAGAAAAATCTCATAGTCAAGTCACCTGCGAAAAACTAAAAATTTCTTTTGAATTTCTTGACTGGGATTGTGAAAATTTTTTTGTCCATGGATTAACGAAAAGATATTATGAACTCTTATTTGATGCCTTTTGTGACATACAAAACTCAACAGCTGACGAGATTAAACAACAAAAACATCCGAGATTAATCCCAAAATATATTAATTGGAATGGTGATAGTACCATTACCAAGCATTCTTTCCCTGAGAAAATTAAACAAAAGTTAATTCCACAATGTGGTCATAATGAAGATGACTTACAAAAACAGTTTGAAGAAATGACTAGAGATGCTTTTGAACTTAGGGTTGCGAAAGGGTACGGAAGAATTCATGGTTTTATCTTTAATAATACGTTTTATATTATATGGTTTGATCCCGCTCATAACCTTTTTCCCGGAAGAGATGATAAGGGAAGAGATCAAAAAATAAAACTGCCCTCACAAATGGCTTTTGTCAAAACATTTTGTCCAAAAGAAATTAATAGAATCAAGGACTTGAATATAACTCTTTATGCAGAAAATAAGAAACTTATTCAAGAGAATAAAGAGCTAATGGAAATACTTGACACAAAAACTATACCGGATAGGTAGGTGGGAGCAGAATGCCCAATAACCGATGGATTCAACTAAGGGCAACCACAAGGGATTGCCCTTGAATTTACCCTTTTAACCGCTAAAACGCACCCAAACTGCAAAACGCTGGACAAATTCGGGTAGTAATAAAAACAATATACCTGTTACCCCTATCGTCAACAGCCCCAAAAAGAGAAAAATCTGGGGAATGTTAAAACCCAGCAATAGCATACCCACTGTCGCGAGTGCTGAGATCACCATAAACAACGCATTGAGAATATTACTGGCCGCAATCACTCTTGCGCGAGTATCGGGAATCGTCCGTTTTTGAATCATGGCATTCAAAGGCACAATAAAAAAACCGCCAAATAAGCCTATTAACATCAGATCAACTAAAACGCGCCAACTACTTGAAATCTCTAAAAATTGTGAGGCATTCATTTGGCCTTCAGGCAGTGATAACGCGACAAAATATTGGCTGGCAAAATAAATATCAATGGAAAACAGTATGATACCTATTGCCCCTAAGGGCACTAATCCCAATTCAATACGCCCCTTTGACAGCTTTTCACACATCAGCGAGCCTAGCCCAATACCGACAGAAAACATCGTGAGCAATAACGTCACGACTTCATTGTTACTGCCAAGAGTAGATTTACTGTAGGCTGGCACTTGTGATAAATAGGTGGCACCGATAAACCAAAACCAAGATATCGCGATAATGGCAATAAAGACACTGCGATTTTCCCGCGCATACTGCATGATCTTAAAAGTTTGGCTAATAATGTGCCAATTGATTTTCAAATCGGGCGCTGCCGACTCCGCTTTAGGAATAAACAGGCTTGTCAAAAAGCCTAATATCGCTAAGATCACAACGATACCTGCAATCATCAAGGGCCCGTAGGATTCTAGTGATACGACAATACCGCCTAAAATGGTGCCGAGTAAAATGGCTAAAAATGTCCCCATACTCAGTAAGCCATTACCCCCTGTTAATTCATGATCTGCCAAATGCTGTGGCACAATACTATATTTAAGTGGGCTAAACAGCGTTGACTGTGTGCCCATCAAAAATAATAAGACAATCAACATCAATATACTTTCAAAATAAAAAGCGATGAAAGCAAATGACATGATCATGATTTCAAGGATTTTAATGTACCGAATCAACATTGATTTTTCATGTTTATCGGCTAACTGCCCAGCCGTGGCTGAAAACAAAAAAAAGGGCAATATGAAAATGCCAGCGCTTAAAGTGACAATGTAATTGGTATCAATACCATACAATGTACTGCCCTGAAAGATAATCAGGATAACAAGCGCATTTTTATACACATTATCGTTAAACGCGCCCAAAAACTGGGTACCAAATAACGGTAAAAAACGTTTACTGTGAAGTAATTTAAATTGGTTCATATATTAATAAAGATAGTACAGCGGATTGAGTATAGCGGATTGAGTACAGCGGATTAACGGAGTAAACGGATTTTTACTCTATGTTTCAACTTTAGTTTGCCATCTTATATAGTTAGTACAGCGAATGACGATAGTACAGCGAATTACGAGAATAAGCTAATAGCTCATTGATATTATTGGGTTTATCCGTTTATCCCCGTCATCCGTTGTACTATCCGTTTATCCCCGTCATCCGTTGTACTATCCGTTTATCCCCGTCATCCGTTGTACTATCGGTTTATCCCCGTCATCAGGGTTCTATTATATCAACACTACCAAACCTTAACTAAAAATGCACTACAAAGACTTACGTGATTTCATCACTCAATTAGAAGAATTAGGTGAACTCAAACGAGTTCAAATTGAAATTGATCCGAATTTAGAAATGACAGAGATTTGTGATCGGGTTTTACGGGCCCAAGGGCCCGCTTTATTATTTGAAAACCCCAAAGGATACACCATCCCAGTCTTAGGCAATTTATTTGGTACGCCTAAACGAGT
>QNEL01000576.1 GCA_003645185.1 Candidatus Parabeggiatoa sp. nov. 3 | reverse complement strand
TACCATTGCTAATATCTCATTTTTAACGAATAACAGGTTTTTATAAATTAATTTTAAATCTTCTATTTTGGTTGAATCGAAGTTTTGCGAGATAAAATATTGGTATTTATGAAGTTCCAATTTCTCCAAAATAACAAAATACCAATTGCCACCGGTAATATAAGCCCCTTTGATGAATTTCCAATCGTTTAATTCAACCGCCGTGATCAGTTCGGCTAACAGTTGTGGTCTTGGATTGCCATACTCTTCATGTCTTTTAAATTCTTGAATAAAAAAATACGGTTTTTTGCTTTCGACTAACCCTTCACTGACGACAAAATCGACGGTACCAGTTAAGATAAATTTCTCTGTCGTATAGCTCATGGGTAGTTCATAAAAGCCGCGTATTTCCTTATCTCTATTAAGAAACTTAATTTGGTTAAGCAATGGACTTATCAAATAGATTTTCAAATCTTCTTCATAATAGCGTTCAACTAAAGATTCATTCTCGGCAATTAAATTGTTTAAAAACACTTCCACCGAGTGATCTATTTCAATTTGGTTGTTGAACCATTGTTCAAAAATCTGTTTATCTAAATTCTGCTTAATCTCAAATAACTTTTTTAATTCAGTATCTCGGATTTTACTATATTGGTAAGTGGGAATTTGAGTTTTATCTTTACCTTCTAAGATACGAACTTTTCTTTTTAATTCATCTATTTCTTTTAACAGTTTTAATTCTATTTCACTATTCATAAAATGTCCTTCGTGAGTCGTGCATAAGCAATAATATTTTTCACCACGGTTAAACTAAGCCACATAAGTCGCCATAGATGACTCGTCAAAACGGTACGCATGTCTTACTATTTTCGTGTCTGTGTGGTTTGCTAGTGTTGTCGTTGCAAAACACCACTTCTTATGACCTCTGGTTTTGAAATATTTCGAGGCCATCCAGCTTTTGGATTTACCGCTATGTCTCCGTTTCGACCACGACCACCGTTTTATCCACATTTGATAGTCTAATTGCCTTTAGATTCTCTTCGACACTTGATGGCGGAAATCATTCGCAAAACCCCTAATAATCGGATTGAGTTATAGTTGTCCAGAAAAATTTCGCACCAAACCTTCAATGTTTCCAAAACCTTGAAGGTTTTTACCGGGAACAAAACTTTTCTGGATAACTACATCATTATGCCAAAAGAGTCGGTCTCTATCCGCTTCGGTATTTGGTATACTTACAAAAGCGAATATAAACTTTCATACGACCTCATTTTTACTTCTTTGGACTTGAGGCTCACGAGATTTCAATCAACCGTCTTCATTATCTCCTTTTAATGTATCCCGCGCGATCTACGGGTGGCATCTCTTTGTCTGTACAATTGCTACGATAAACTTCACCCCAAGTCTCGCCACCACGAAAGCCAGTATAACACCGGTCACGTTGATAGTCTATATTATAGCCGATTCGCCATCCAGAATATAAAACGGCACAAACATAATACACACTCTCACTGCCACGGGCCTTCGTTGCTCTGGGGTTAATGCCGCCGGGCTTTAAATTCAAAAACTTACCAAAATTGCGTCTTCAAATTTTACCTAATGGGTCATTATCTGCAAATTCTTAGTTTTGTAATAGTCTAAGCAATCTGTGTGCCAACTTATTCAAACCCTTTAATTTTAGATGAGTTACAAACAGGACTTTCAAAAATCATTGCCAATTTCTGTCAAAAATGACCTAAAAATCTTCATTTTCAGCGCAAATTCAGCGTAAATTAAGCGTAAGTCAGCGTAAGTCAGCGAAAAAATTATTTTTATTTAATATTCATCAGGTTAGAGTGAAGCCCGATTCAGCGCAAATGCTTGATTAAGAATAGAGTATCATTTCGTTTCCAATTTTTAATTTTCAATCCATAATCATTTTTTGCAAGTTCCTCCAACCAACAACTTATCATGAGGCCGCAAAAGTGATGCTATACTTTAGACGTTCAGATTACCGGTATTGGCCATGAGCAAGGGTTGCCCCATTAATCCGTCCGTAGGGGCAACCCTTGTGGTTGCCCCTTTCATTCAAAAATCCACTTGAACGTTTGGAGTATATCGCCAAAACCAGCGATAACATCACGAAGCCATCCCCCTTTCCCCTTTCCCCTGGCATTAAGGTAAGCGATAACTCGTGGCGCGGCCGATACCCTCACACACTAACACACTGTCTGCGGTCATTTTTTTCAGCAGATAAGTCGCCTGATGACGACTGACCTCAAGTAATTGTCGGCATAGCGCATTGTTGATATAACCAAGTTTTTGAATTAACGCGAGGATTTTCTGTTCATCCGGCATCACAGAGTATTCGGCTTGAACAGATTCTAAGACATGAGTGAGCGTTTGATGTGGTGATTGCTGGCTCTTTGAGTTCAGTGGTGTAGCGGGTGGGGTTTGCTGAGTTTTTGGGGTGAACGTCTGTTGATTTAAACGGAGATGCTCAGGTTGAATCGTTTTGCCTTTGCAGTGAAACCATGCTCGTCTAATAATGCTCTTTAACTCCCGCACATTGCCGGGAAAATCATAGTTTTCAAGGGCGGTGAATGCCGGTTGGCTTAAATCCTTTTTTGTCCGTCCGGTGTGGGTAGCCAACTGGTTAAGAAAATGTTCAACCAGTAATGCCATATCTTCTTTATGGGCACGTAGCTTTGGTGTCGTGATAATATCATCGGCCAGCCGAGAATAAAGGTCATAACGGAATGTACCCGCGTCAATCATTTCTAATAAATTAGCATTGGTTGCGGCGATGATCCGGATATTGATCGGCTTGGGTTGAGCACCCCCTACCGGCCAGATTTTTCTCTCTTCTAACGCACGCAGAAGTTTAGCCTGTAAAAACCATGGCATTTCACCAATTTCATCCAGAAATAAGGTGCCCCCTTCAGCCAATTCAAAATAGCCTTTGCAATCCCTGACCGCACCGGTAAAAGCGCCCCGCATAGCCCCAAAAAAGGTGGATTCCGCTAATTCAGAAGGGATTGCCGAACAATTAACGGCCACAAAAGGGCCTGTCGCATACGCACTCCCATTGTGAATGGCCTGTGCCACCCGTTCTTTACCGGTGCCACACTCGCCTTCAATAAGAATACTGAGATCGCTATCTGACACACAACCAATAAGGGTTAAAAGCTCAAGAATTGGCTTACTTTGCCCAATCAAAAGGGGGGCAGCCCCATCACACGGTTGGGTTTTTGCTTGATAACAGAATTTAGCCTCGGCTGTTGAAAGCGTGTTTGTGGTTGGTTGCAGGCCCTTAATCTGAAGCTTGAGTTGTTCATTTTGTTGTTTGAGTTGTTCATTTTCTTGCACAAGCGTTTCCGGTTGGCGGATTTGTGCGATATGGACGTGGATATGCATCAATACTTCATCACTTTGAAAAGGTTTGGTGAGAGTTCCCACGCTGCCAACAGATAAAATGATTTTATAATCAATGCTTTCCGTCAGAGCTTTGATAAACCAAATCGGCACTGCCTGGGCGTTCTGATGCTGTTTCAAACGAGAACAAATTTCAAAACCATCCATCCCCGGCAACTGGCTATTTAACAAGATCATTGAAGGTACCGATTTCTCTATCATGTCCAATGCCTGTTCTCCAGTGTGAGCAATAATCACGTTCAACCCAACCGGTTCAATTAGCGAAGCTAATTGTGTTAGACTGTCTTGATCCGGTTCTATAATAAGGACAGAAGCATTTAATTTGCTTGTGTTCATACAGGTACCCAATCTTTGGATTTGTGTGGATGATAGTCAGTTTGTTGCACAGTGCTAATCAGTATTAGCCTTCCAGGAAGTACTAATGATAGAAAAATTCAGAGAAAAATGAGTATCAGTTAGTACAACGCATTGAAGGATTTTTCGGATTTTCTTTTTGTCAATCACAATCCAAGAATGAAGGAAAGAAGTTGTACTATAGCAATGACTCATTAAGAATGGTAAATGATGAATGATTATTTAATATCATTATCAATGACTTAAACGATATAAACGTACTTGATGCCATCGGAAAACGCTATATCTAACAATCCGTTACATCCGGAAAGAAGTTGTACTATTTACAATCCGTAATGTTCGGAAAGAAGTTGTACTATCTAATAACAATCCGTAACATCCATCAATTAGTACTTCCTGGAAGGCTAATCAGTATAAGTTCTCTAGGTTCCGCCTAGGGCTATTCACATTTTCAGGGTTGTTTTGGTTGGATTTTTTTGGTTCTATCGCGTTGGCGATTTGACAAACACCAAACCAGCATGAAAAATATCGGTTAAAAGAAGCTCTCAGTCAACATCCCACGTCCAGCCAGCCCAACTAACGCAAATTAATTTTCCACAAATTCCCATACCACTTTGATGAACCCTTACGGTTGCCCCTGTTTGGAAGAAGTATGGAAACTTCTGCTTTCATGCACTGGGAAAAATTCCCAACTCTTCCCAAATCCCATCAATTTTTTCTTTAACCGCTGCTGTCATACTAATTGGTTTACCCCAATCGCGTTGCGTTTCCCCGCGCCATTTATTTGTTGCATCAAATCCGATTTTACCGCCTAAGCC
>QNEL01000575.1 GCA_003645185.1 Candidatus Parabeggiatoa sp. nov. 3 | reverse complement strand
TGATAAATTAACCCATGATAATGTTTTAGGTATTGACCTTGGATTAAATAACTTAGCTACATTAGTCTCAAATCAACCAGATATAAATCATAAGTTGATAAATGGTAAGCCATTGAAATCCATAAATCAATACTTTAACAAGAAAAAAGCTAAACTGATGTCGTTTATCGGTGATAAAGGGACAAGTCATTCAATTGGCCGACTGTCAAAAAAACGTCATCAAAAAATAGAGGCATTACCTGCATAAAGCCAGTAGAAACATTATTGATTATGCTATCGATACCAACAGTGGTCTAATTATTGTTGGTGAAAACAAGCACTGGAAACAGGAAATCAATATTGGGAAAAAGAACAATCAAAACTTTGTTTCAATTCCTTATGATAAATTCAAAGCGATGATTGAATACAAAGCTGAAGAATTTGGTATTGATGTTGTTTTTACCGAAGAATCCTATACCTCCAAATCAAGCCATTTAGATTTAGATTCATTGCCAGTTTACAAAAAAGGTGAATCACATCGTTTTACTGGTAAACGGATTGGTAGAGGTTTGTACCGATGGTCTAAGGGTATAATCAATGCAGATTTGAATGGAGCGATAGGGATCATTAAAAAAGTAGTTCCAGAAGCTCTTGATTTGCTCATAGAGATACGGAATAGAGGTGTAGGGTTTGCACCATTTAAGGTTATGAACACATTTTAATAAAATGCTTTCATATATTTTAATAAAGATTAATATTAATCGAACCTGACTCAATATCAAGCGTCAACCTGAAAATAGTATAACTTGGTATCCGTTTTCAAAATCAGCGGGCCGAAAAGACTTTTCACAATACGACGGCATTTGATAAGCATTTCGTCTATAAATCTTATATTTAAACTCTGTGGTACTCTGTGATACTCTGTGAACCTGGAATGTTGAAATGTTTTTTACAATCGTGATTAAAATTTCTTAACCAAAACAGGAGAAAAAATGGCACAGCAATACACCGAGATAAATGACGTTTTACAACAATTTATCGAACAGCAAAACATATTCTTTGTTGCGACAGCGGCAAGTGAGGGTAGAGTTAATCTGTCGCCTAAGGGCATGAATAGTTTTCGTATTGTCAATAAAAATAAAGTGGTGTGGCTCAATTTAACCGGTAGTAGCAATGAAACGGCCGCCCATCTGATTGAAAATGATCGTCTAACCCTCATGTTTTGCGCTTTTGAGGGAAAACCTTTGATTTTGAGATTGTATGGTTACGCCAAAGTGTATCACCACAGAGATTCACAATGGCCTCATTTCATCGCCTTGTTTCCGCACTTTGCCGGTGCAAGGCAAATTATCGAAGTCGAAGTTGATTTAGTTCAAACCTCTTGTGGTTTCGGCGTTCCCCGCTTTGATTTTGTAGAACAACGAGAATCGTTAACAGAGTGGGCTGAAAAGAAAGGGCCGGAAGGGTTAAAAGAATATTGGAAACAGAGAAATCAAATCAGTTTGGATGGTAAGCCAACCAAAATCTTCGATTGATAAATTCGACAATGTTTGAAATGTGGGGGCAATCTGTAGGCTTGCCCAATCCTTTAATAATTCTGATTCTACCGTTTTGCTGTTGATAACGTTTTATACCATATCAAGATAATAGGGATGGCTATTGTGGATGATGGCTGATAATATGGCTTTTTTATGCGAGCTATTCCCCATGATGCGTACACGTAACCTATTGAATTTATTATCAACAGAATCCGTTAGAATCAGAAATAGTTTTTTGGGCAAGGAATATTGTGCTTATCGCTTTATTGTCAATTGTGAGTTATGAATTAGAAATTGGGAATAAAGGTGCCGAAAATCAGCACCTAACTGCTGAAAATCAACACCTCAATATGACAGTTCCAAAATAATAAAGTATACTATCCGCTTTTAAATGTTGAGATATTAGTTTGGTAGCGATTTGCATGGTACACAAGTATTCTTGGGTTCAAATCTCAAACTCAAGTTGAGACTTCTATTTTACAAACAACATGGTGTTTTACAACCATTGAATGAATGCTGTTTTTGTGTTTCGTTCATTCTCGAAGTTATTTCCCAAAACATATTGGATTTAGGGCAATCCGCAACGTATCATGAACAAAACATCGGAATGTGCCAAAGTCCAAAAACAACTTTATAAGGTATGCTATGACTAAAAAGCGATTATTTTTAGTTCTCATGGCGGGTTCATTGTCTTTAACGAACTCGTATGCAAAAACAGTCTGTTCCCTGGATGACATAACAACTCTTAGGAAATCAGGATTTCCAGAGGCAAAGATAACGGTAATGTGTGAGAAACCTTATCCGGTTATTGGAAGCCGTGAGGGTTATTTTGACAAAATCTCGGAAACGGATCTGCCAAGAGGTGCGACAAGCAGTTATCCCGCATGGTATAGGGGAACTGGCCCAAAAAGTTCATACAACGATGACTCAACCTATTGGTACCGATGGGCAGTGGGCCCTAAGGAATGGATCCAATCAGGATTGGCGGCAAACAAAATTGCAGTGGGAACGATGGTTTTTAAGCCCAACGCAAAGTATCCGGTTCATAACCATCCCACTTGGGAACTGTATTTTGTTTTGGAAGGGGAGGGTATCTTTGTCAAAAATGAGCGGAGATATGACATCAAGCCCGGTGATTTTCTCATAACGCGGCCTTATGATCCTCACGCCGTCAAGAATACGTCCGAAACCAAACATCTCAAATTCCTGTGGATTTGGTGGCAAGAGGGGGATGTGGGATTTGATATTATGAATGCGGGCGGACTACCGATTAATCCCGTAGAATGTTGGAAGGATAAAGAAAGTGCCTGTCTGTCTCCCGTACCTATTCCGCCTCCATTGACAGGAAAAGATGCGGATAAATATTTATACGATCCCACAATGCCTACTCCAGAACAGTAGAAAAAACCACGAAAATGGGGTCATTGAACCAATCTTATTAATTGATGTTACGCACTCAGATTCTTATTAAGGTTATTTATACAAGCGCACGAAAACATATTGATGCCGATACTCTGAAAAAATGAGGGGGGCGGATTATCGAATGATTGAAGTGAGCCGCTCGAATCCAGCACCAATTGTCGTTTGTGTTCTTTCAAAAACAGAAGTTGAGTGCGTAACATCACTTATTAAGTTAAGATATACTGCACGCGGGCACAATTTTAACTTTTAAAAGCTTTCCCGATGGCATAAAGTACAAAGGCAAATCAATCAGAAAAAGATTAAAAAGCACAACCCCGAAGGGGTTTTCAGGCTAAAATTTCGCGGAGCGAAATTTTAGCCTGAAAATGTGAATAGCCCCAGGTGGCAACCTGGGGTTGGCAAAAGTTTATTCCCGCGCCGAGTATATATTGTAGGGTGGGTATCGCAAAGCTCTACCGCCCTACAATAAAACGTATTTGTGCTTACTGTAATGGCATTGGCTCATTGAATGGGATTAGGCAAAATGGACTATACCTTTTCATTTTTCAGATCAGAGGATCAGTAACCAAGCGCCCAATTCACAACTTCTCATTTCAAATGTCATCAAATTCCACCAACACCTTTATGACATCACACTATCGCATTGAATGAACCCAGTGCCCGCCTAGCTATTCTTTCTCAAAATTCCAATTTCCAATCTGCATTAGACGTATTTGCCAATTGGCAATGTCTTCGTAGCTGAGGTGGTGGGTATCAACTGAAGGTGTCCACATACCCCCAAAAATACTGGGATCGTCAAAACGTAGTAGTCCTGATTGACGCAAATTAAAGCCTTGTTTGGTGCCTGGTATCGGAGAAATCGCGAGGGGCGACACCTGAAAATGGAGTGATGGATTAATGGCTAATATCTCCTCATAAAGTCCTCCCACAGCTTCCTCAAGGCGTGATAACGTTTCAACGTTATCATCAGAAAACCCAATAATGACACCATAATTAAGATAAGGTGTCCCCGCCCGTGCGATAGCCTTTACAATTTCACAATGTTCTTGCCAAGGGAGTAACTTAGCATAGTTTTCTTGTCCGAAGAGGGGACGTTCGGCGGGAATAAAAGCAAAATAGCAACCGGCTTTGCCATCCCAATCCCAAAGTGCAGAAATCAATTCTTCATCAGGCGTTAAATCAGCATCTTTGCGGTTTATCCCACGTCCCAAAGTCATCTTCTTGAGTTCCAATCCATTAGACCAAAGCACAGCAAGTCCAAGTTCTCGGATGCCCTGCATGATTTCAAGAACGTCATCTCTTCCCCCTTTTTGAACCAGACGACCCAGAAATTGATCTGAAGAACTGATAACTGATTTAGCACCAGCTTCTTTCTGAATTTCCAGCCACTGTAAAACCCTTTCTGGTGACATAGCCCGATACCCAATATGGTATTCTGGTGTCTGACAGAAATCACAGCGCCGATCACAACCGATATCAGTAAATACTGAACCAATTAACAAGCGTTCTTCAGGAAGCGGTAAACCCTTGTGTTCTGAACCTAAACATTGCCGGGCCACTGATATTTCTGGTAGCGGCCACTCTTCAGGGCTTAAAGGTCGTCGAACCCGTGGTGGTGGCTGATTGCCATTCGC
>QNEL01000574.1 GCA_003645185.1 Candidatus Parabeggiatoa sp. nov. 3 | reverse complement strand
CAGTCAAATAACAATAGTTGGGAAGGGAGCCGTGTGAGATGAAAGTCTCACGCACGGTTCTGAAGACGAGTCCTTTACGGTGACGTAGGGGGCTTAGTTTAACCACAATAAATCCAAGCAATCATAATTGGCTGCCACGAAATTGAGGCAGCACTTAATTTAATAGCTGGCATTCAAGATTTATTGGCGTTCAAAATTTATTGGCGTTCAAAATTTATTTTGACAAGATTTATTGGCGTTCAAAATTTATTTTGAAATACTTCCCTTGTCTTAAGTTTAAGTGTGGCAAGGTGAAGATAATTTAAATAACACTTAAACCTTATTTTTTACAGGTAGGAAATCATTTATGATGAAAAATGCTTGTTTTAAACCAGCACTTATTGTGCTATTACTTGGCTAAGATAATGAGTTTAGAATCCGTCGTAAAATCAAATAAAAATTTGAGGAAGTTTATTGAACCATTTTTTTGGTGGCCGTTGGCTTTTGGAATTGATGCCGTTAAATTTGTTCGTGCTTTTCGAGGGCTGCCATCTGTCATTAAGGATTATTATATCATCACAAGATGCAAGGTTATTGGGGGGGGGGTAAATTTAAAATAAGATTTGCAGTGCCTATTTTGGACGAAAAATTCACTGAAAGTGGAACCGCCTCAGGGCATTATTTTCACCAAGATTTGCTGGTTGCCAGAAAGATATTTCAAAGAGAGCCGGTTAAACATGTTGATATAGGTTCCCGTGTAGATGGTTTTGCCGCTCATGTAGCAACCTTTAGAAATATAGAGGTTCTTGATATTAGAACACCGCCAACTCAGGTAACGAATATTATCTTTAAACAATGTGATTTTATGGCTCCGATTGGAAAAGAGTGGTATGAATATTCTGATTCCATATCTTGTTTACATGCTTTAGAACATTTTGGCTTGGGGCGTTATGGTGATCCAATAGATATTAATGGACATTTACATGGATTTAACAATCTTGATAAAATTCTTCAGTCTGGTGGTATTCTATATTTTTCTGTTCCAATTGGTAGTCCACAACGCATTGATTTTAATGGGCAAAGAGTCTTCGCAATCAATACCATATTGGAAATGGCAAAGGATAACTTTGAGTTAATGGAATTTTCTTATGTTGATGACAAGGGCGATCTTCATGAAAATGTAACCCTTGATTCCCCAAGTATTACTAATAACTGTGATTGCTATTATGGTTGTGGCATTTTTGAATTCAAAAAAGACTAAAAATAAACTGCTATGAACATCATTTTGATAACCGGAAGTGGTGGACTAATAGGAAGTGAATCGGTAGAATTTTTTGCTGATAAATTTGACCATGTAGTTGGCATTGACAACAACATGCGTCAAGCGTTTTTTGGTAAAGAGGCTTCTACTTTGTGGTATTGATGGGAATGACTATCATATCTGGCATTCGTTGGAAAAGTATCATCCAAGAGTGGTTATCATTGAGTTCAATCCAACTATTCCCTTGAATTTGGAGATTGTTCAGCCAAAAGAAAAAATCCATGATTGTGGGGCATCTCTATTGGCGGTGTACAATTTAGGGAAACATAAGGGTTATCAACTGGTTTGCACGACAGATGATAATGCTATTTTTGTAGAAGAAAAGAATTTTGCTCTCTTCAACATTGACAACAATCATCCCTCTGAGTTGTGGAAAGAATTTGAGTCTAAAAGCATTACTCAAATATACCAAAAATATGATGGTACATTGGTAATTACTGGAAATGATCGGTTACAATGGCATGGTATTAAAATTAAACAATCTGCTATCCAAGTATTGCCTAAATTTTTAAGGTTTTTTCCGGGGATTGATAATTTTTGGACTAGAATGATTAAATTTGTTTATTATAAAGTACTTCGTTTTTCTTCCCTGAATAGAGATACATATTAAATGATGAATATTCTGGTGCATGACACGAGTTATTGCGGCCGCCTTCAACATTGACAACAATCATCCTTCTGAGTTGTGGAAATATTTTTAATCAGCCTTCCACGCTCAAGTTTTTGCAAAAAACTTTAGCTTGGAAATCAGTTTGATCATAATAATCTGTGTTCTATTGAATTAAAAGGATCGAACGCTGATTTAACTGATTGTCATGATTTCAGCTTCTTTTTTTTAATCAATGGGAAATCAAAAAATGACTTACCTTAAAAGTATTTAGGTTAACAATTGCTATGTCTCGCAACAGTTTGAAATTGATTTTTCGCCTTTTAACACGAAGCCTCAGTCGAAGCGTTATTGATTGCGGTGCCTCATACCAAAGAAGGTGGCGATATCCTGTTTGCAAGCGATGCCGCACCGTATGCTGATGCGGATATTGAGAAGCTGATGGCGCTATTGAAGGGTAAAGGGATTCGCTTGAATGCGATGATAACGGGGGATTGTTCTCAGGAAAACGATCTGAATGAATTGCCAGGGAAATAGTTTGATAGAACGCAGATTTAACTGATTGTCATGATTGACGCTGATTTTTTAATCAGCGTTAATCTTATCTGGGAACGAGTTCAATTCAGCCCAGAAAGGGATTATCTTCAGGATCTGGTTCATTTTCTTTTAATCTCTTATCTTTCGTCCAAATATGCACTTTATAACCAAGGCTTTTACGCGCATCTTTTAAACGTTGTGCCTCATGCACAGTAGAGGTATCCACTAAACCCATACATTTACCATCCCGACATTGAATGACAGATTGATTGGCAAAATGTGCCAATAATTTTGGCAAATCTTCAATCACAATCTCAGGTGGCGTAATGGTCCAAGGAGTACTTCTTTCTACACAAGTTTGAATGGTTTGAACTAAGAAATGGGCTAATGCTTTTCGGCGTGTTTCATCACGTACATCAGCAATATGATTGCCTAGCTCAAAAATGCAGGGCAGCGGCACAAAAAGCATCGCTTTATCTTTAATAGCTTGTTCATGGCGTATCCTGATTTCGCGGATAGCCTTTTCCTCTGAATGCCCTGGCACTCTGAATAGTTCCAATAAATAGCTCGTATCTATCACTAAGATGGAACGACTCAAGGAAGATTTTTTAGCCATTGAAAAGCCTCTCTCTGACGTTCTTCTTCAAAATCAGGCGCTAAATATTGTTCAATCACGCGGCGTGTGACTAATTCACCTAACTGTCCCCGTTCCAGTAATTCAGGATAACGTGGCAAATCGTTCAGTCTGACTAATTTATCTCCCGTGCATAACACCACGCCATCCAATTGTTCAGGTGGTAAAGCGTTAAGTGTTGCTGGATTGTGCGTTGTCACTAAAACAGTGATGTTTTGACGTTGACAACACTCTAAAATCGCCTTGATTAAAGCTTCAATCCGACTGGGGTGCAAGCCATTGTCAAATTCTTCAATCACTACAATTGAAGCCAATGAATATAGCTTTACCGTCTCAAGGGCAATTAATACTGCTAAACTACGCAGTGTCCCATCAGACAACAGATTGGCACCCACCGGTTTTTCATGTTTTTCTTCTTTTAAGCCAAACATGACGCTATCATGTTTAGTGACATCAAAATCAAACGCTTGATAGGGTTCATTAGGTAACTGCTTTATCCAATTTAGCATTCTTTCTAAAATTTCGCTGTCTTTTTGGGAAGCCCTTAAATCAAATAAGACTGATGACAGATTAGCACCATTTTTGGCAAGTATATAACTACCAATCTGTTCATATTGACGCATCATTTTTGGTATTGGATCACAAATAAAGGGTGAATTGAGTACGCTTGTTTTGATTCCGATAGGCGTAAATTGTCTTTTATCGAAAAAATTGTGACATTGAGAAAGGACTGATTTCTGAGCAGATACATATTCTTGAGGCTTTCTAGCTTGCAATGTAAAGTCCTGATATTTGACTAAAATTTCATCCGTTTTTGAGTCGTTGTTTTCTGCTACTGTCTCAAAAACCATTTGAGAATCAACAAACAGGTGTTCTTGGACAATTTTAGGAACGGGCTTAGTTTGCACCTTCACTGAATAGCAATATTTTTGTGTGCGAATGCCCAAAGAAAAAGCATTTTGTCCATATCGAACACAAGAGGGCAAACCGCCCCGTATTTCCAATTGCCCACCTCTACCCAACTCAGTAATGTCATGCAGTCTACCGCCTTGAGCAATAAATGATAACAATTCAATCGCTTCAATCAGATTGCTTTTACCCGAACCATTAGCCCCAATCAATATTGTAAGCGGTTTAGATAAGTCAAGTTCAGCATGAGCAAAGCCTTTAAAATGGTCAAAATAATACATTGTTAGCTTTTCCTTTATCGTTTTCTGGTTTCCACACTGATTAGGCATCTCAGTCTGACGATTATTATACCTTTCCAAATATTCTCAAGTATTATTAAGAGTTATCCCTAACCGTTTTGTTGGTAACATTTAATGAAAGTACCATTCATCAAAGGGTGGGTAGCGTCTTTTTGCTGCCCACCATCTAACTTTTTACTATCCAACTTTTCGAAAGTCAATTAAAACTTCTTTATTATTCAATTTCTTTCCTTTTTCCATTATAAATAATATAAAAATTGAACAGTTGAACACTCATTGGCCCCTAGT
>QNEL01000573.1 GCA_003645185.1 Candidatus Parabeggiatoa sp. nov. 3 | reverse complement strand
TATTTGGTCAGTACGATTTCTGTACTGATCACCTTTTCATCACAACCATTAAGACTAACATAATAGTATTTAGTGCTATTGAATTCCATAAAATACGATTAAATCAGTGAATAAACACAATACCTCACTAAATATTTAAGAATATCAATGTGTTGATAACGGATGTGATCATTGATAATTGATAATTGATCATTGATATATGGAAAAACCTGATTTTTTGCTTCCACTGGAAGCCAAGGTTGATGCACTGATTCAAACATGCAAACAATTGGCCGAAGAAAATAAAGCTTTGCGTGAAAGTCAAGCTAACTTAATCTCGGAACGTGCCGCATTACTTGAAAAAAACGCCATTGCACGCACACGTATTGAAACGATGATTGCACGGCTTAAATCGATGGAAGCAAGCACATGAGTCGTGGAAAGCCTATACCGGTTAATTTACATATTCTTGATAAGGATTATGTCGTCGCTTGCCCTGAAGAAGAACGCGACACATTGATAGCCTCTGCTGACTATCTTAATGAGAAAGTACAACTAGTACGCGAGGGCGGAAAAGTGGTTAGTACTGAACGTATGGTCGTCGTGAGTGCGCTTAATATCATTCACGAATACTTACATTACAAACAAGATAAAGAAAGTAATATACAGGCTATCAGTAAGGAAATTGGGCAATTGCAAGAAAAAATTGGGGTTGCTTTATCTTCAATAAAGCATTAAATATTTCGCATCATTTTTTTTCAAAAGATGTAGGGGCAATCCCTTGTGGTTGCCCATCAATTAATTATTTGTTAGATTTTGATTTCGGCATCCCCTCTGGTGTTGTGGGCTGGGTAAAAGCTTGAACCTCAAACCCATCTGTCAAGGAACTGAGTGTAGTAGGTGTTGTTGAGCTAATGCCGTCGGCCGATATATATATAGCGGAAAGCCTGAAGCATCTCTCGGAAGTTCCAAGCTGAACTAAACGCGGTTCAAGGCAATTAATTCCTCACAATATTGGTAGGTGGATGCCATCTTTTTGTGTGTCACACAATCTCTAATTCCAATTCCCCTCCCCTTTTCAATTCATCAATGAACAATTCTCAATGTGTTAGGTGGGCAACAAACACACGTTACCCACCCTACATTTTTTTAATGAGAATGGTGGGCAACAAACACACATTACCCACCCTACATAGAAGTCTGCCCTGTTATCCAAAAGTAATCTTCGCTTGTAAGTTAGTACGTGAGTCGGCACTGGCTAACGCTTCTTCCAACGCGACACGGCCTTCTGTATATAAATTGTATAAGGCCATATCAAATGTTTGCATGCCTTCAGCCCCACTGGTTGCCATCGCTTCTTTTATATCTTCTATTTTGCCCTTTAGTATTAAATCTGCAATATAAGGGGTATTAATCATCACTTCCACCGCAGCAACTCGTTTTTTATTGACACCCACCACTAAGCGTTGTGAAATCACGCTGATCAGATTTAAAGATAAATCCATAAATAATTGCTTATGTTGCTCTTGAGAAAACATATTGATAACACGTTGCATGGCTTGATAAGCATTGTTGGCATGGAGGGTAGACAGGGCTAAATGTCCGGTGTTAGATAATTCTAATGCGGCTGACATCGTTTCTTGATCACGAATTTCACCAATCAAAATGACATCAGGGGATTCACGCATCGCGCTTCTAAGCGCACGTAGATAAGAATGCGTATCAACCTCTAATTCGCGTTGACTCATTAACGATTTCTTATGCGAATGGACAAATTCTATTGGATCCTCAATCGTTAAAATATGCCCGGCCTGATTTTCATTACGATGATTTATCATCGCGGCTAGGGTTGTCGATTTGCCTGAATTGGTTCCCCCAACCATTAACAATAATCCGCGCTTGTTCAGAATCAAATCTTTGAGTATGCCCGGCATTTTCAATTCGTCTAATGTGGGCACCTTGGATTTAATATAACGCATTACTAAGGCCGTTTGCCCTTGTTGCTTAAAGGCATTAACACGAAAACGGGCGTTGGCTTCAGGCAAAGCAATAGCAAAATCAATTTCAAGTTCTTTTTCAAAAGAGGCCCATTGTTCGGTGTTCATAATTTTGCTGGCGATAGTTTTCGTGATCTCGGCCGTGAGGATTGTCTTACCGACACTGATCACTTTTCCAGCTGCTTTAATGCGCACCGTTGAGCCTGCTGTAAAGAAGATATCAGAGGCATCTTTTTCAACCATTAATTTCAAATAGGGGTTAATATCCATATTGATGAATTAGTGAAGGGCAAATGAAGGGCAATATAAATAATAATTGATGGGAGGTAGGGGCAAAACCCTTGTGGTTGCCCTTGTAGGGGCAAATCCTTGTGGTTGCCCTTGTAGAGAAAGGGGGGGAAAGAGAAAAACGGAAACTGGCAATGCCCAATTCCCGTTTTCCTATTTGTCATTACTGCGCTTTAGACACCATATAGGCAACAGCCGCTTTGATATCGTCATCCGGTGCTTGTGGTAGCATACCTCTAGGTGGCATGGCCCCCATTCCTTGCAAAGCCGTTGTGAATAAGGCATTCATCCCTTTAGCAATACGAGGAGCCCAAGCCGTTTTATCTCCCAACTTCGGCGCATTAGCCACACCTGTCAGATGACAAACAACACAACCTTGAGTGTAAATTTGTTCACCTTTAGCCAGATCAAGGCTTGGCGCTTGCGATGCAGGCTTGGCAGGTTCTGCGGGAACGGCAGGTTTTTCAGGTGCACTCTCAGGAGCGCTTTCTTCACTGGTGCTTTGCACATCGGCGCCCACAGCATCTAGCATATAGGCGACAGCGTTCTTAACCTCCTCATCGGTTAATTGCGTTTGTCCCCCTTTGGCTGGCATAACACCTGTTTCGCCCGTAAATCCTTTCACAGCATTTGTCACTAAGGTATCCATACCTTTTTCGATACGAGGTGCCCAAATCGCTTTATCCCCAAATTTCGGTGCCCCAATAATGCCCATCAAATGACAAACAACACAAGCTTTAGTGTAAATTTGTTCGCCATTAGCCAGATCAAGGCTTGGCGCTGAAGCGACAGGCTCGGCTGGTTCTGCCCGAGCCGCAGGTTCAGCCGGTTTTTCAGGTGCTGTTGCACTCTCAGGAGCGGTTTTTTCACTCGTGCTTTGCACATCGGCACCCGCTGCATCTAGCATATAGGCGACAGCGTTTTTAACCTGCTCATCGTTTAATTGCTTGTTCCCACCTTTGGGTGGCATAACACCTGTTTCGCCCTGAAATCCTTTCACAGCATTTGTCACTAAGGTATCCATACCTTTTTCGATACGAGGTGCCCAAAGCGCTTTATCCCCAAACTTTGGAGCCCCAACAATGCCCATATTGTGACAAATACCACAAGTGCTCTCATAAACTTGCTTACCCACGGCAAGATCAAGCCCAGTGGTTGCTTGAGGCTCAGGTTTGACAGGTTCTGGCGCTGATGACTCCACACCCACGGCTTCTAACATATACTGTACAGCCTTTTTAACCTCGTCATCGCTGAAATCAGCACCCCCTTTTGGCGGCATAATACCGATCCCATTCAGGGCATTTTGTACAAGCGCGGCTTCGCCTTTAGCAAGTCGTTCTCCCCAACTGGCCTTATCACCGAGTTGAGGCGCTGGTGGGACACCCGGTGGTGTATGACAGGCCTTACACACTGTCTCGAAAACTTCTTTACCCGATTTCTCTTTGATCACTTCGGGAGGCGGTACAACGCCTTCAACTTGAACTTGACCAACTGGTTTTAACCGTTCAGAACGTTGATCTTCTGATTCTTGATCGGCATCATCTGTTCCCAATAAAGAAATAAACAACACCATCATAACGGTTGCTGCGACAACCCCAAAACCGGCTGCAAGACCCATTAACACATCTTTAATATGGTTATTCTTTTGTTGACTCACTACATTTATCCTCTTTACAGGCCTCGTATTAATTAATTAATTAATTTAATAGTAATAGATTGTCAGAAAACGATGGGGATAACAAAGTCCAACCCTAACAACAGAATTTTGTAGGGGCTTTAGTGTTCGCCCTAGCGTAATCATAAGAAAATCTATAGTCTATCAAGCTAAGTTATTGATGAAAGCAAATTGCATGTTCAATGTTTTATTGTTCAAGTTTTTTGAAAAATATATTTGAACATCCAAAGAATAAGTCTCATTTATAACTCAAAACAGTGTATCACACAATACACCTCAAAAAAGAGGTAGACTTTTTTTCATAAATAGGGTATGATGCCCGGCCTTCGCGCTCGTAGCTCAGCCTGGATAGAGTGTTGGCCTCCGAAGCCAAAGGTCACAGGTTCAAATCCTGTCGGGCGCGCCACTTCATATCCCCCCTCAAATCCCACACAAAAAATCAATGTTTAGATGACTATATTAGCTCATTCTAATATATTAAGTCATCAATTAATTTGATATATACTCTTTGCTGGAATAAACTTAACTTTTGGCAACCCCAGGTTGCCACCTGGGGCTATTCACATTTTCAGGCTAAAATTTCGCGGAGCGAAATTTTAGCCTGAAAACCCCTACGGGGTTGTGCTTTTTAATCTT
>QNEL01000572.1 GCA_003645185.1 Candidatus Parabeggiatoa sp. nov. 3 | reverse complement strand
TTTCTTATGGGCGAACACGCAGGTTCGCCCCTACAACATATCGGGTCGTAGGGGCGAACCTGCGTGTTCGCCCTTTATCCACCTTGAAAATCTATAAAACGGGAAGTTATTTCGTGATCATTCCTAAACAACCGCGCCTCCACCATCAACCGTTTCATTTCTCGTACCGCCTCAGCAAAGCCGCTAAACAAGGCTTGTGCAACAATTGAATGACCAATATTCAATTCACGCACCTCTGGGATGATCGCAATATCGGCCACATTGTGATAATTCAGCCCGTGGCCCGCATTCACCTGTAAACCCGCCTCACTGCCCTGTTTAACCGCGCCAAGAATACGTTGATATTCCTGTTCACAGCCTTTCGCATCAGTCGCATCCGCAAAATGGCCCGTATGAATCTCTATCACCGGCGCACCGACACGCACTGTAGCCTCAATTTGTTTAGGATCGGCATCAATAAACAGAGAAACCCGTGTGCCAACGGCCGCTAACCGTTGACACGCTTCGCGAATACGCTCAACCTGATTTGCAACATCCAAACCGCCTTCAGTCGTCAACTCCTCACGCCGCTCCGGCACCAAACAAACATCATCAGGGCAAAGACGCTCTGCAAAACTAACCATCTCATCCGTCACCGCCATTTCCAAATTCATGCGCGTTTGCAAAACATCCTTAATCATCAAAACATCGCGCTCCTGAATATGACGACGATCTTCGCGCAAATGCAAAGTAATCAAATCGGCACCAGCCTGCTCTGCCACAATAGCAGCTTGTACCGGATCAGGATAGCGCGTACCCCGCGCCTGCCTGACAGTAGCAATATGATCAATGTTAACCCCTAAAAAAATAGGTGTATAGGTATTATGCATTATGGTTTTCATAGATTGCTCATTATGGGTTAAAAATAGAATGTAGAGACGCGATGCTCGCGTCTCTGTTCCTAGCGTCTCTGTTGCTCGCGTCTGTGTACCTCATCGACGCGAGTTAGAGACGGGGTGTGATTAAAAGTACATGGCTTTTTTATTTTTTTAAAAAAACTTAAAACGCTAAGGCCCCGAAGGGGTTTTCAGGCTAAAGTTAAGCCTGGGCGAACACGCAGGTTCGCCCCTACAACCCCTGAATACGTGGGGTTTGGTAGGGGCAGACCACCGCGAAAGCCCTTAACGAAGGTGGCATTGAGGTGGAACCTGGGGTTCCTGGCCATGCCGTTTTAATCACACCCTTAGAGACGCGAAGCATCGCGTCTCTACGGTGAACTGTGATAATATTTAACACCGGCATCAATATTGCTAAAAAGACGAATATTGCAATCCTTAACTCATAAATCATTAAATATAAGTCATTTAACAAAAAAACGATAAAAAGCTATGTCATTTCTTACTAATCCTTACATCACCAATAAACCGGTTGGTAATAGCCCCGCTTTTATTGGACGAACCGATGTTTTGCGTGATGTTTTTAATCTCTTGGATAGCCCCAAAGAGAGCGCCATTGTTTTGTATGGGCAACGGGGCATCGGCAAAACTTCAGTGCTGCAACATTTAAAAGCCCAATTATCTGAACAAGCACATTTATGTCTAATTGACTTTGATTTACAAGACAAAGCTACTTGGAGTGTGCCTCAAATTCTCATTGAACTCGCTAAAAGCATCGCTCATACCCTAAACCAAGCTGAACCTGATTTAGGTGAACATCCTGAAATAACCTTTCAAGAAACGTGGTTTCCAGATGTTTTACAGAGTTTGCCTGATAATACCACCTTAGTCTTATTATTTGATGAATTTGATGTTATCGAACTGCCTACCATAGAACAAGCGGTAGCCGGATTTTATCCCTATTGGCATAAACTGTTAAACAGCGATAAACAACATTTAAAATCTATCTTTCTCAGTGGCCGTAACATTGACGATCTGGATAACATTGCCGTTTCTCTGTTTCGCGGTAAACCGCCTATTAAGCGTTTATCACTGCTCACTCGTGAAGAAACCGAAGAATTAGTTCGTTTATCAGAAGCGAATGAAACCCTGAATTGGCAGGATGACGCGGTAGAATGTGTTTTTCGATATACACAGGGGCATCCCTTTTTAACGCAACAAGTCTGTTTTCAAGTTTGGGAACAAGCCGATAAAACGCTAAACATTTCCACGGCGACAGTAGCCGATGTCGAAAATGTGCTTTTCGATGTTTTAGATGCCAGTCACAACACTTTGCTCTGGTTATGGGAAGGGTTGCCACCTGCTGAGCGGATGGTAGCCTCTGCTTTAGCAGAATCCGGCCCAACACCTCTCACTGAACACACTTTAGAAAAAGAATTGTATGAAAATGGTGTTCATATCATCATTCGTGAATTACAAACTGCGCCGCGCTTATTGCAAGATTGGGATTTACTTGAATTTACCCAAGGCGGTTATCAATTTCGTGTTGAACTACTGCGCCGCTGGATTGCAGAATATAAACCATTAAGAAGAATACAAGATGAACTGGATCACATTGATCCCGTAGCAGATAACTTATTTCGAGCCGCCGTAGACTTGCATCAAGCGGGAGACACCAAATCCGCAATTAAACAATTACGCGAAGCGATTGGCTTAAATCCAAATCATCTCGGGGCTCATCAACAACTCGCCGATATTTTATTGGGGCAAGGGCAAGTAAAAACCGCGAAGACATTATTAGACAGTCTATATAACTATAAACCCCTTGCAGCCCGTTCACGTTTGATACAAGCCTTACTGACATTAGCCCAGGAAACGGATAATCAAGATCAACAACTTGAACTTTATGAGCGCGTGTTAGCCTTGGAACCCAAACAACTTGAAGCAACCGCTAAACGTCAAGAAATTTGGGCGCAATGCGCTGAAAGCGCCCTCGCAAAAGACGATTTTCAATCGGCACTTGACTGGTATCAAAAACTGGGCCTCAATAATAAAGTGGCAGAAATAGAACAGAAAATACGTGACCATTTTTTTGATTTTGCCAAGGCATTGAAACAGTGTCAACAGAAAAAACGTTATCAATATGTTGGACTATTCGCACTCACAATCGTATCGGTTTTGGCCTTAGGCTGGACTTATCAGACTCAACAAAGACACTGGTTTTATCAAGAAGAACTGAAACAAACTGAGGAAACGATAACCCAATTACAAAACCGATTTGGACAGGCTTATAGTCAAAATCTCGACTTGGAAAAACAACTCAAGCAAGCCAGTCAAAAAACCGTTCAATTGGAAAAACAACTTGAACAAATCAACGGAAAAGTACAGCAACTCAAACAAGAAGTGCTGACAATTTCTCAAAAAACCCCTCTAGGGAAATTAATGTCGCAACTTGAAATCGGCGATCAAATCGTTATCGTCGGTTCCCATGCGAAACGCTCGGATGCTGAGAAAGCAGTCAACAAATTAAAAGCAAAGTATCCAGAACTGTTTTATCCTCAAGTTGAATCACTGCCTGAAGTGATCAAAAATAATATTTATCAAAATGGCGACATCTGGGAAATCTTCATCAGCGGTTTTTATACTTACCCCTCAGCCAAAATTTTGGCACAGCAGCTTATTCAATTGGATTTAATTAATGATACCTTTATAAGACGAAATCCGTTTAGTAGGTTGGAGTGAGCTTGCGAACTCCAACACTGTTATTTTGCGGGTTATTTTCGTT
This sequence comes from Candidatus Parabeggiatoa sp. nov. 3, assembly GCA_003645185.1. GTDB lineage: Bacteria > Pseudomonadota > Gammaproteobacteria > Beggiatoales > Beggiatoaceae > Parabeggiatoa. Next base: position 927 of record QNEL01000572.1, on the reverse strand, counting down.
CCAAATTCATTTTGCGGGTTATTGGAGTGTTATTTTGCGGAAATTGGAATGCATGTTATTTTGCGGTTATTGTATAGCGTTTCCCGATTGCAAAATAAATTTTGCACTCCAACCGCAAAATAAATTTTGCACTCCAACCGCAAAATAAATTTTGCACTCCAACCGCAAAATAAATTTTGCACTCCAACCGCAAAATAAATTTTGCACTCCAAGCAAAATAAATTTGAAAATCGCACCGTAAAATAAATTTGAACGAAAATGACCACATCTAACCAAACAATAACCATTCAAGACGCACTTGAATTAGCTATACAATATCATAATGATGGCGAATTGCAACAAGCAGAATCAATTTATCGTCAAATTTTGGAAGTGGAACCGCATCAGAGTGAAGTACTCCATTTATTAGGCATCATTGCCGCTCAACTCGAAAATTATGAGACGGCTGTTGAGCTGATTCAAAAAGCGATACAATCAGATCGTTCTAATGTTAATTATTATAACAGCTTGGGCAATGTCTTTTGGTACCAAGGGCAATTCAATGATGCCGGTAAATGTTATCGATACTGTCTCACTTTAAACCCTGATTTTGCACAAGCACACAATGGTTTTGGCAATGTTTTGCGCGAGCAACGTTATTTGCCAGAAGCACTTGAACATTACCAACGCTGTTTAGCGTTAACGCCAGATTTTGCACAAGCCCATAATAACTTGGGAAATGTCTTTAGGGATCAGGGGCAATCCGATCAGGCAATTGACGCTTATCAACAGGCTATCAATTTAAATCCTGATTATCTTGAAGCGCATAGTTACCTAACCAATAGTATTCAATAGTATTGTATGGAACTAACAGGCGGCTAATAATTAGCAGAAGTTAGATAGGTCATAACACCTTCAAATGTTCAATCCAGTTTGAAGCTCTGTTGT
>QNEL01000571.1 GCA_003645185.1 Candidatus Parabeggiatoa sp. nov. 3 | reverse complement strand
GCCTTCCAAAATGACGTTGATATCTATAGAAACATCACGCCCGGTTTGTACTGTACCCCGTATATCAAGACGGGCCGGATCGCGCACGGTGGCTCCGGCTAACATGAGTTGGTTGACTTGTTGACGTTGATAATAACGTTCAAGGCTGGACAATTGAACTCTGTCGTTGATGCCTAAAACTTCATGTAGATCAAAAGGGTTTGTGGTGTGAATGGGCCGATTTTCTTGAACGGCTTTGGCAATAATATCCGTTAAATAATATTCACCTTGGGCATTGTTATTAGGGTGGGTAGAGCAATAGCGAAACCATTACGTTAAAAACAGGTGGGTTTCCACCTCGCTCTTACCCAGCTTAATTTCAGTGCTAAAAGTGATATTCTGATTATTTGAGTCTAGCTTCTTGGATAATGTTGGTAAAAGTATGAAGCAATATTCGGATGTTCACGACAAGCCGTATTATGATACGGATTTTTAAACATATCCATTAAAAGTGCCACCTTTCGTGCCTTAGTTTCTTGAGCATATTGTTTGTTGATCAATTGAAGTAAAGTATTCGTCAACTCATTATCTTTGAAGGGATAATCGGTATTTTTTAAATCAGTTTGAGTGAGATCACCCATCTGGCTTGGATTGATCGGTTTCCTTAATTCCGCTAACTCATTCAGTTTGACAATGAGCTGATAAACTTCTGTAGAAGGATTTGACAAATAAACGGGTTGCTCTGGTGAATGTTCACGATGGTATTTTTCCAGCTTGTTAGCATATTGGATGGCTTTCTGTTCATCTCCCCCTTTTTCCTTTATCAATTGGAATATTTGAGGGTACGATTTCAATTCGTCATAATCTTCACCCAAAAAGGTTTCAATGAGCTTATCAATTCTTTGATCTTGTGGAATAAAGATTTTTCGAGGTGATTTTGTTTTTTGAGAGGGGGGTCTATGTAATGCTTTTGTCGAATATTCCAGAAAATGTAATAAATACCAAATTTCAAAGTTTTCATTGGAGACAATATGAATTAATTCACTGTCGTCGATGTTCGCCTTGTTGACAGAATAGATTTTATCAATGGCCTCATTAAGAGTAGGGTGATCATCCACATCCATGACACAATAAACTTCTTTATAAGGGTACATTCCCTTTTTCTTGGCTTGTTTATTGTATTCATCGCGTTTGCTTATGGCGTAATCAACGACAGATTTTGGGGCGGAACCTTTTTTGCTACCTTCAACATCAACTGCTATATCTTGACTGTCTATTTTTTCAATGGTTGCCGTTTTGGATAAAGCACATTCTTTGATCTTCCTTTCAAAATAATAGACAGCCGATTTGCTATCCTCACAAACAATTAAAATAGAAAATTGTTCGGGTTCTTTGAATTGGGCGACTCTCGGTTTGAGCATCATTTATTCTCTTTATCAATGTGAGGAATACCCCCAAAAACACCTTGCAAATAAGCATTATCCAATTGCTTGTCATCATCAATCACATAGTTAGAAAGCGGTTCAATTGTCGAATTGCCTTGATTATCTCTATGAACAATCCACATCTGATCATCACGCATTTTGTTTCTATCCATCAATTTGAGATCAAAAATGGTAAAAATCAGTTGAGCATTTTCTGATTTTTTGTGAAATAAATCAATTAAATACTCTGATAGAAGCGGATGCATACTGTTGCCAAGTTCATCAACAATTAATACTTTGTTTCCAGAAAGTGTTAAGAGCCAAGGCGCTAACCAGGCAATGAGTTGTTGAGTACCCGTCGACTCTTCGGTGAGAAAATCATAAGCCACCTTGATTTTTTCACCATTAATATCTAGGCCTTCATGATAGGTTTTCGCTAACAATTTGGGTTGACCCTCTTCATTGGGTAAGGTTTTGAGGTCAAAACCTTGAATGAGAAAATCGGTTTTTGCCAGAATCTCTAAAAAGAAGGCTTCGGCTTTCTTATCTTGACGTATTAACGCAAGTGCTGGTTCATAATCGATCCAATTAGGAGCCGATAAATTGACAACGGATATGATGTTGTTTTTAAACCAATCATAAATTTGTTCGGCAATAGGTAATTTTAAGTGACTGTCTTCTGGCAAATTAGCGGCTGCGGATAAAAACAGATTATTTTTTTTAACAATCACCTCTTTGAGCATTTTTGAGGCCTCATTCTGAAATTCGTGACTCAAGTCGCTCCAGTCGTATTTATCCGTTTTCGGATTATAGATTCTCTGAAAATGGGTGATTTGCCGCTCTGGCAAAAAGGCCATTAACTTTTCTTCAAATATTCTTGAAGCTGTGTGACTAAAAGAATATTCAAAGTGAGTATTATTCATGAACAAACCAAAAACATATAAGGTGGGTTTAGATTGATTAACCCGTTGGTTTTTATTATAAAAATGAGGTAAGGGTTCACCTTTATTGTTTTTTGAGCTCTTTAAGATAAGCTGTACGCCATCAATGATGGATTTCAACAAATTACTTTTTCCAGCCGCATTAGCACCATAGATAACAGAAGACTTTAAGACGGAAACCCCATATCTTTCAAGAACAATAGTACGATCAAGTTGTTTCTGACCATAATCTGCTGCTATCATAGAAAATTCCACTTCTTCTTGATAGGATCGACTATTTGCGGTTTTAAAATAAAGTAGCATTTTATTTCCCTATTTTTTCGTAGTTAAAGGCTTGAGGTGTCGTGTAGATTTGAAAGGGCGAACACGCAGGTTCGCCCCTACAAGATCGGCGTAGGGGCGAACCTGCGTGTTCGCCCGCACCGATCATCCGTTATAATCAGAAAAAAACTATACTGGAAGTACAGCTTCTTTCCGATTTGAGGGATTTTTTTTAGGCGTGGTTCAACCTCAATGATTTACCCATTTCAAGGGAGCAAGCCATAATAATCAGAAAGTATCCCCATGTCAAAGCATCAAAGCGAGCATCAGGTAGGGGGTGTCATTAAAAGTGATAGTTGTAGGGTGGGCTTTGCTGCGCGAGCCGAAGGGCAGCGAAGAGCTATCACCCTACAAGATTCAATACCACTTTGCGTGAAACAAAAATCAGCAATTGATAATTTGTAATTGATAATGAATAACGATAATTGTTTTTTTATCTCAACACACATTAATTGTAAATTGTTGATTTTAAATTAGTATAAATTTCAGTTATTGTTGTCATAAATTTTATTTTTATTTAATCTCAGAGACTTACAAAGATGTGCTGAATATCAGTTTTATCGCCTATCGATCTCGGCCTCTTGTCCTTTTTTTGTTTAGCTGTCATAATGCGCGCTCCTTTTTTTGGCTAAAGGGATTTTTGGTGTTTTTTTGGCCAGCTTCACGGCTCGACTAAACAAAACTGACACGAATAAAACTGAGCAAATCAAATACTTAACAAAACAGTTTGCTTTTTGCAAACTTTAGTTTGCTTTGTGACGTTCCAACTTTAGTTTGTTTTAGTTTGATGTCTTTAAAAAGAAAGGTGCAGCGTACATCGTGTAAACATTAATTACCACGACACGCCAAAGATTGGAGAGAAACGGGGCTTAAGATACGTCTAACCACAATCGTGTAATAAATCTCAATTCAGAAGTTTTGCTGAGGTTTTGACATTGCACATCAATAGATGTGGATGAGGTGCCGTTTTGAATGATAGGAAGGCTCAAGTATGTTGAGCATTTTAATTGGTATTTTTTTGAGTAAGGTTCTTTATGAAAAAATTATGTAGCATGTTTATGCTGAGTTTGATACTTTTACCTTTAACCGTTTTTTCAAAGGAAATCATACATTGTCGAACAAGCGATGATAGCGGTGGTAGTAACTATGGCTCTGACTGTTTTAGTTTAAATACTGGAAAATATCTTGGAAGAGATATGACACTAAAATACTTTGTAAATCAGGGTTTTACTTTAGTTACTGTTTTTGCTATACCTCGGAATAGAAGACATGATGATTATTTTATGTATCACTATTACTTGCAAAAGTAGATTGGCTCAAAACAATTTGTAACCTCATCAATAGATTTGTTCTTTATACTTAACACTGTCATAATTTGCGTTTTTTAATTCTAACAGCCAACTAAAGCAGTTGTCTTACAGCTCAAGTCAGGTGGTGGTGACTAACCTTTTTTACTCAGCAAAAGCGCAAATTATAACGGTGAATAGTATATTTGTAATACTACAGATGGGCAAACCTTATATTTTATTACTTGCCCATCCAATCCTATTTCGCTGTGCCAATTAGCTGCCCATTAAAGGACTTATCTCAATCGTCCATTCCCACATCAAAACTCCATACCCAAAATAGCGATATCCACATCTTCATGATCGAAAGACAGATAATAAATTGTCGATTGAATAGACTTATGACCTAAAGCGTCCGTCACCTTCTGAATATCACCCAGCCTTGTCTTCATTTCCTTCGCAAATCTTTTTCTCAACGTATGCATACCCGCATAACGTACATCGATATTGACATCAACACCAATCATTTCTGTTTCCCCGCTTCAATGTCGATAGCTTTTTCCATATCTTCTAAACTCAAGGGCGTGCCTTGGTAAACAGAGGGGCTATCAGGTGGTTCCAGTTGAGAAACGGGAAAGGGTG
>QNEL01000570.1 GCA_003645185.1 Candidatus Parabeggiatoa sp. nov. 3 | reverse complement strand
TCGCGTCTCTACTCTAGCGCAAAGGGCAACCACAAGGGATTGCCCCTACATGGCATTGCGTAGGGGCAATCCCTTGTGGTTGCCCCATTTCAAAATACACGAAAATTTATGCTTCAGTACTTAGCGCCAATTGTTAAATTGATTGTCCCACTTATCAAAGGGCAATTCTAAACTAAGGGTGCAAAAAAATTGTAAAAAAATGTAAACAACGGCTAATGAGATAAACGTTATAACAAAAAAGCCTTTTTAAGACATTTAGCATTTACAACGTTTTGGTTTAATAGCGCCCATTGTTAAATTGATTGTCCCACTATCAAAGTGGACATTTTTAAAGTTCTAAAGGAAAATATTATGAAACACACTCAAAAAATACTCAGTCTTGCTATGGCGATGATTTTTGCCTCATCAGCTTGGGCTGGTAATGGTAAAGGTGGCCCAGACAGCTCCTTAAATGGGACTTGCGTAGCAGATGGGACTTGTACAGCCAATCCTCAAGGGCGGCATTTAGCGGGAACTTGCTTAACTGATTCCGAAAACACTTGTTTACCTGGGCCAAAAGAGAATAACTCACAAAATTGGCAGGGTAATCGCCAACAAGGCTCACAAGTCAATTGTAGCGCAGACGGGACTTGCTCATTGCTAGAACAGCCCTTGCCAGAAATCAGCGAAGCTGAGGTGATGACACTCTCATTCATGCGCGAAGAAGAAAAAATGGCGAGGGATGTTTATATCACTCTTTATGAAGTGTGGCAAACACCGATATTCGCCAACATCTCAAAGGCTGAACAGCAACATATGGATCAAATCAAGTTACTGCTTGATAGCTATGAGTTGCCTGATCCCGCCACTGAAGAAATTGGTGTGTTCACAAACCCTGAGATTCAGGCCTTGTATGATAGCTTGGTTGAACGTGGTAGGACTTCGCAGATTGAAGGCCTTCAAGTGGGGGCTTTAATTGAGGAAGTCGATATAGCTGATTTGCAAAATGCCCTTGCTGAAACCGAAAACCCGGCATTGGAAACAATCTACACCAACCTGATGAATGGTTCCTATAACCATTTACGCGGCTTCGTGCGTAATATTGAAAACCTAGGTTATGCCTATCAAGTGCAACATTTATCTCAAGAAGAGGTGGATGACATTCTCAATCCAGCCGTTGTCAGTCGTGGAATTGGACTCAATGCCGATAATTCGCAATTAGTGGCAACTGATGCCCAATTTAAACCGTCAATCAAGAACCAAAATGGTCGTCATGCCAATGCTGCTGTTCTTTCCCAAGGTGATGATATCACACTAGGCGCGACTTTGCAGCCTGATACCGCCCATATTGGGCAAAATGCCGATTTATTGGCAGTAGCAACCTTTACGCCAAAGGGTAGCAACCAGCAGGTGATGTTCATGCGTGATGAAACGGGTACTTGGCAAAATTGGGATGGTGATTTGGGTAATCTCACTGCCATCCAAAGCCAACAGCGATTACACGCGAATCAAAGGCTTTCGATTCATCAGGGGCAATTACCCCCTGGAAGATACCAAGTTTCGATGGGTTATCGTTTGCCAGATGGCACGATTATCTTAAATGGACAGCCAATGGACTTTTCAGTTGAATAATATATAATAAGGCTAACGCAGCTTGAAATACAAAGGATTTTGTAGTTAAATGGATAACCCTTGTTTCATTTCTGAAATAGGGGTTATCCATTTTTTTTGTTATCCATTGTCGTATTTTGAGTGCCTCACTCCTATAAAAATCAATCGTCTCGCCATCAAAGCGGGAAAATAGCTTAAAGGAAACTTATTCTGAAAAACACAATCATCGGTATTTTAGCCACTATCGTTTTAGGTTTATCCGCTTGGATAGGCATTCATCATTTTGCACAGGCACCACAAAATGTCGCCGTACCCAGTGAGCAAGGAATAGGGGCTTGTGGAGAGGGCAAAGGAATGGAGCCTTGTGGACAAACTAGAGGAATGGGGCAGGGCAGAGAAATGGATTTTGGGCAAAATTCCTCTAATAATCAAACACCAATAGCAGATGACACACGTGAATTTGTAAAAATGCCTGAAATGGCAAGAAAAATCATGCGTAAAAGGATGTTAAACAATCTCATGGCTTTAAATCAGATTCATGGTTTGCTCGCAGATGGTAAGCTAAAGGATGCCGCTGATATTGCCGAAACTCAAATAGGTAATCGGAGAATCGATGGAGGCACGGGTAAGGGCCCCAGTCAATTTATGCCAATTGGTATGCGACAAATGGCTATGAGTATGCACAAATCGGTAAATGAATTTGCGCGAATTGCTCGAACAGGTGAGACAACAAAGGCTTATACCGCCTTGCAAACTATCACCTCAGTTTGTGTTGCTTGTCACCTTTCTTATCGCACACAGTAGTTTTGATTGAAAACAACAAACGTCGCATGGGTAGCACTTTGTTACCCGCATCAATTTCTCAATCACAGCCCTAAAACATAAAGTTTTAGGGCTTTTTTTTTGTCACTCAAATGGAAAACATAACGATAAAGATTAGTTATAATAAAGGATAAATATGGGGCAAGCCATGAGTTCATGAATCTCAACCTTTTCATTGTAGAGACGCGATCGCGAAGCGTCTATACGATTGTTCAATGAAATAAGAGGATTCTCTTTATGAACCTGTTTATTGAGAAATTTGTTGTTTATATAGGAGTTCAGATAAATATTTTGGCCCAAACCTGACAGGTTTTCAAAACCTGTCAGGTTTTTATATTTGTTAACATGACTTAATCGAAGGGTTTGTTTTTGAGAGTGAATCCTCAATTGAACAATGGGCAAAATCGGAAAAATTATTGAGGAAATGCCATAAATGACAACGGCATAAGAAACGGGCCCGACGCTTGATCAATAATGGGTTATAGTTTTAATTGATTTTCCGTTCAAACTTTAGTTTGAATTTCCGTTCAAACTTTAGTTTGAATTTTAGTTTGAATTGCTACCAAGACAAACTAAAGTGGGTACGACGGCCTAAGAAAACTTATCAAGTAAACTTATCAAGTGAAATATTATGCGATATCGAAATATCATGATAACTGAAAAGACGCTAAAAACGCTCGTCTGCCAAAAGAAATCAAAGCATCTCTTGCGTCTCTTGCGTCTCTTGCGTTATAAATAAAATTGAGAAGGGAGTGCAAGTTTTATGTCGAATGCAACTGGTGAAAGCTTTCGTGATTGAAATCGATCTAAACGCTAAAGACGCTAAAGACGCTAAAGACGCTAAAGAGGTTGTCAAAAGAAATCGAAGCGTCTCTTGCGTTATAAATAAAATTGGCTGGCCTCCACAAAACCGCCTAGTAAGACGACTCAAAATAGAATTCGCTTCGTTCGGAACGATGTTTGAATTCCAATTATTGAGGAAAGTTGGAATATAAAAAGCGGGAAAAATAAACAGAGTGGGCAACGTGTTTTCCTGATTGTAGCTGATTTTCGATAGCCCTTTTCAAGCCATTTTCTAGTCCAGACGACAATTCCGCGTTTCCGAAAACTCACCGCTTTTTAAAGTCACTATCTCCACACGCCGATTAAAAGCATCAAGTTGATCTCCCGTGAATTGGTTTGGATTATCCCAATGCAAAGGCTCATCCTCTCCCCGGCCTTCGGTCACAATATGGGCCGTGACACCTTGCCGTTGCAAATAGTTTTTCAAAGCCTTAGCCCGTTTTTTGGATAAATGGCAGTTATAATCAGAGCCCCCTTTTTTGTCAGTATGTCCAATGAACTTAATCGTCGCAAAACCTCTAAATTTTTCTTGGAAACAGGCAGCTAATTGACGAGCTTCTTCATCGCCTTTTGCGGTAAATGTGGTTCTATCAAATTCAAAGTGAACCGCCTTCAAATGTCTGGTGATCTGGACACCCTTAATTTGGCTACGCATTGAGCCACAATTTTCCATTGATTTTCCCATTGATTGAAAACCTCTTTGGTGCTGAGAAAGGGGGGGCAAATTTAACGTATCCGCAATCAATTCAGCCTTATTGGCGCGGCGATACAGGTTTTCAATTTCAGCCCGTGACGGAGTCGCTTTACCCTGCTCGATCAAATCCAAAGCACGATTATAAAAGGAAGCCGCTTCTCGCCATTGTTCACGCTGTGCTGCCTCATTACCCAGCGCAACTTGTGTTTTCCATTCCGGCTGCTCACGTTCTATGGAGACACGTTGTTTTGACCAATCTGGCGGAATTTTCTTGATAGGGCCCTCATCAATAGGCCTGTCACTGACAGGAGGTTGTCTTTTTGGTGAAACCTCACTGCTAGGCTGAGAATCTGTTGTTATCAGGGTTTGACACGAACACAACAAAATCACCAGTGATGACAAACACCCTTGTTTGATGCCGTGTTGGAATAAGCGTAACTCTTTGAAATGATTGATAATATAAAAAGCATTCATTAGTGTAATCTCCTGTTCAATTGATTTCGAGGCAATCCCTTGGGGTTGCCCCTAGGGTGTTAAATTTCAGGTATTTTTGCTACTTTTTTTTCACCCCAGATTTGTAGGGTGGGTAAGCGGGCGACAATGAACTCAATAATAAACCCAGATTTCACCGCCCGCTTGCCCACCATCCCC
>QNEL01000569.1 GCA_003645185.1 Candidatus Parabeggiatoa sp. nov. 3 | reverse complement strand
ATTAAGTTAAGGAAATTTTGTGCCCGATTATTTTCATAACTGATTGAAATATTTATATATTTTTATTTTAAAACGGCTAAAAATCTCTTAACTTAATGGCATTGAGGTGAAACCTGGGGTTCCCAAAAAAAGGCATCAACAGTGGCACGCTTGAATGTGAATGAGAGCATTTATAAAATTTCTTAAAATTCTTATGGTTAGAGTTTTCAACAAAAAATAGTTATAATCAGAAAAATCAAAAATGAGCTCAATCGGGTTTCTCTTGTGAAGTCCACAACAAAAGCTGGTCCAATTCCTAATTTCAAAAAAACAGGCGTTATTTAAAACAGTGCTAAAAAAAGTCTAGTAAAACACTTCTAACACTCAATGAGCGTGGTTAATCTTCATTCCATGCGCCATGTACGGAATAACATGTTTATCAAAAGCCTCGTTCCAAGCTTGTTGATAATCATCCGTCCATTCAGCACAATATTCCCCTATCACTTGCAAGAAGACACTTTTAAATTTTTCTAAGTCTTCGCGGCCTAATTTGTACTCACAGTGTTTGCTGCCCATTTTGACCAAATGGGGATGTGCAATTTCCGTGTCTTCAGTGACTCTTGCGACTAACGCCATGGTTTCTACCATTTTTTTCTTATGGCGATCCATCGTATTCGCAAAAAGCGGTTTATAATCAGGATACTGATTAAAAAAGCGATCATAAAAACTGGACACCATATCCTCGTGTTTGCCAGCCAGTTGATCCCAAGATTGTCCAATGAGTTGTGTATTCATCAGTTTCTCCATTTTTTGAGTTAAAGAAACAAAGCATAAGGCACTCACAGAAGGGGGCCAAACACCGTAATCCTGCTTGTAGGGGCAAGCCCTTATGGTTGCCCTCTTGCTCTATAACAACAGCCGAGCAGAATACCAGAATGACGATGAAAGTCAATGATTTTATTATAATTTTTATTTATTGTAACTCATTATAAAAACTTAACGAGTGAGAAAATTATTAAATAAGTAAATTCTAAAATATTGAATTATGCCCATTAGAAACATTATCTTTCAAAAGGGCGAACACGCCCGATTTGTGAATATTATGAAATCAATAAAATTACCTCATGTTCACCTCTACCTGATTTCTGGAATCCATTTGGTATTAGCCTTGTGTACCGCATCCGTATTTGCAGGTGAATTACATCTTGCCGTAGCGGCCAATTTTACTCAGCCTCTCAAACAACACCTGAAACCACAATTTGAAACAGATTCAGGACACCGTCTCATCATCAGTTTTGGTGGAACTGGGCACCTGTATACTCAAATTAAATATGGTGCGCCTTTTGACCTCTTTTTAGCGGCCGATATGAAACGCCCAGAAAAGCTGGTTAGCGAAGGCCTAGCCGGTAGTTTATTCACTTATGCAGAAGGTCAATTAGTTTTGTGGAGCCCCGATCCCGATATCATCGATTCCTTTGGAAAAATACTCAGCACAGGCCACCAACGCCTAGCCATCGCACATCCCAAAATGGCCCCTTATGGTGCAGCCGCAAAGCAAGTGTTAGAAAAACTCGGACTCTGGAAAAGACTTCAACGTCAACGCCAAATCGTGCGAGGCAACAATGTCAGTCAAGCCTACCAATTTACCGCAACAGGCAATGCACAACTCGGCTTTATTGCCCTCTCCCAATACCAGGCCACTCCGGAATCATTACGGGGTTCACACTGGCAGGTTCCAAAAAACTTGTACAGCCCTATTCGACAAGGTGCCGTCTTACTGAAAAGAGGCCAAAACAATCCAGCGGCTAAAGCCTTTATCGCATTCTTGCAGAGTGATTCAGCACGTCAAACCATTGAAAAATTGGGTTATGTTGTGCCCTAAATCACTCAACTCATAGCCAAACCTGACAGGTTTTAAAAACCTGTCAGGTTTAGTTTCGAGTATTATTGAAATTTCATTCCTAAACCACTCAACTCATAGCCAAACCTGACAGGTTTTTAAAACCTGTCAGGTTTAGTTTCGAGTATTATTGAAATCTCATTCCTAAACCACTCAACTCATAGCCAAACCTGACAGGTTTTTAAAACCTGTCAGGTTTAGTTTCGAGTATTATTGAAATTTCATTCCTAAACCGACACCGCAGCTTTAATATGCGGATGCGCTTGATAGCCAACCCATTCAAAGTCTTCAAATTGGTACTCAAAAATAGAAGCCGGTTTGCGTTTAATCACCAACCTTGATAAGGGATAAGGTGTTCTTGTCAATTGCTTACGCGCTTGTTCCAAATGATTTAAATAAAGATGCACATCGCCGCCTGTCCAGACAAAATCCCCCACAGCTAAATCACATTGTTCAGCGACTAAATGCGTTAATAACGCATAACTGGCAATATTAAACGGGGCACCAATAAAATAATCCGCGCTGCGCTGATATAACTGACAAGATAATTTGCCGGCCGCGACATAGAATTGAAACAATATATGACAAGGCGGTAGCGCCATTTTATCAATATCCCCAACATGCCACGCTGAAACGATATGTCGTCGCGAATTAGGATTCGTCTTGATTTGGTTAATCACTTGGCTAATTTGATCAATAGACTCGCCATCTCGTGTGGGCCAAGATCGCCACTGATAACCATAAATGGGCCCCAATTCCCCTTGTTCATCGGCCCAAGCATCCCAAATATGCACATTATTATCAACAAGATACTGAATATTCGTTTCGCCTTTCAGAAACCATAACAATTCATAAATAATACTGCGAATATGCAGTTTTTTAGTTGTCAGCAAGGGAAAGCCATCAGACAAATCAAAACGCACAGTACGCCCAAAAACAGACAAAGTACCCGTACCTGTTCGATCAGCTTTCTCAATGCCGTTATCCAAAATATCTTGCATTAAATCCAAATATTGTTTCATCAAATTCCCCAGATTAATGGTGAATGGTTTTTAATTGTTAATTGTTAATGGTGAGACTTCAAACGATTAATATTTCGTTTAAAGTCAAAAGTGACTTATGGTATCAGCTCATAAGCTTGAATCCCAAAACCCTTACAGGTTTAAACTCTCTCATTATAAGGAGCTTGTATCAAAGAATTTAGAATTAACCATTATCAGTAGATCGAAAAGGATTTTGCGGCCTACTTGGAATGCATGTTATTTTGCGACCTTTTTTACGTTCCAAATTTATTTTGCGGCCTTTCGTTCCAAATTTATTTTGCGGCCTTTCGTTCCAAATTTATTTTGCGGCCTTTCGTTCCAAATTTATTTTGCGGCCTTTCGTTCCAAATTTATTTTGCGGCCTTTAGTTCCAAATTTATTTTGCGGCCTTTTTTTCGTTCCAAATAACAGTAACGAAAATCAATTTGGCAATAAACGAATGCGTAACAAAAAAGAGTACAGCAAAATAAATTTGGACGAAAATCGCGCCTAGAGCAAAGCAAAATAAATTTGGAACGAAAAGCGGGCCTTCAATATTTATTGATATAACCCTATTTTTATAGGTATTTTATCGACTGACAATTAACAATGAAACTCTATGCTATCAGTGATTTACATTTAGATCACCCAATTAACGCACAAGCCCTCGAAGCTTTACCCGCTTATCCTGAAGATTGGTTAATTCTTGCAGGGGATACTTGTAGTACAATTAAAGATTTACGCTTTGCCTTAATCCAATTAACACAACGCTTTGCCCAAGTGATATGGGTACCCGGCAATCATGAGCTTTGGACAAGTATTGGGAGTATAGAAGGGGGGGAAAAAAAGTATCACCAATTGATTTCAGTTTGCCATGAATTTGGTGTTTTAACTCCTGAAGATCCTTATCCATTATGGAGCGGCTCCGGCGGAACACACTACTTAATACCCTTGTTTATTTTATATGATTACAGTTTTCGACCGGATTATATTGCGTTAGAATATGCCGTGGATTGGGCAAAACAAAGCGGGCTTGTTTGTACCGACGAATATTATCTTGATCCCAGCCCCTATAGTTCTCGAATCGCTTGGTGTCAAGCCAGGTGTGAGTATTCAGAACACAGATTACAACAAATACCATCCAATATCCCACGGATATTGATCAACCATTATCCTTTACGAGAGGATTTAGTCAACTTGTCCAGAATACCGCGCTTTTCGATTTGGTGTGGAACACGACGTACCGAAAATTGGCATCTACGTTTTGAAGCCTCAATAGTGGTTTCCGGCCATCTGCATATCCGTTCTATCGATTATCGAAATGGTGTCCGTTTTGAAGAAGTGTCTTTAGGCTATCCTCGAAACTGGGATCAAGATCAAGGGATTGAAGGATATCTTCGTCAAATTTTACCCGATCCACAAACAAACCCACCGCCTCCTCTTTTGCGGTTGCCCTGATCTATTTTCAGTTATCAGTTATCAACGCCTTGATATCCACTATTGGAAAGGGCAACATATTTAATCTGACAAACTATATACAAAATACAAAATATAAGTAGGTACGCAAAAGTTTATTAACATTAGACTTGTTCCTAAATAACGTATTTCAAAGAAACACAGCAAAAACACCATCGGTTTGCTACGCTAATTTTGCGTGAAGGTAAAAAGGGGTATTTTTAAGCTTTAAGCCTTTTTCACGCGTTT
>QNEL01000568.1 GCA_003645185.1 Candidatus Parabeggiatoa sp. nov. 3 | reverse complement strand
TAAGATGGTGGGCAACAAAAACACGTTACCCACCCTACGATTAAGATGGTGGGCAACAAAAACACGTTACCCACCCTACATTGATCTAATTGGTGGGCAACAAAAACACGTTACCCACCCTACATAAAAGATAACTGACATGCTCGATCCACACTTTTTACGCCAACATTTAGATTTAGTCACTGAAAAATTAGCCCATCGTGGTTTTGTTGTTGATCGCGAACGCTTAACAGAATTGGAAAGCGCCCGTAAACACTGTCAAGTAGAAACACAAGCATTACAAGGCGAACGTAATCGCAATGCGAAAGCCATTGGTAAAGCCAAAGCGACGGGTGAAGAGGTTAGCGCGTTATTGGAAAAGGGCGCTCAATTGAGCGACAGACTCAAAGCCAGTGAAGACAAATTGGAAAGCATCCAAGCGCAATTACATGATTTACTGATGGGCATGCCCAATATTCCCCATGACAGTGTACCCATTGGCCGCAGCGAAGCAGATAATGTTGAAATACGCCGCTGGGGAACACCTGCGACTTTTGAATTTAGCCCCAAAGATCATGCCGATTTGGGCCCAGATTTGGGCCTACTTGATTTTGAAACGGCCGCTAAAATCACAGGGGCACGTTTCTCATTAATGCGTGGGCCCTTGGCACGGCTGCACCGCGCTTTGATTCAATTTATGCTGAACTTACACACAGAAGAACATGGCTATCTTGAAGTCAATGTGCCGTACTTGGTTAATGCCGACAGCCTACGCGGTACGGGACAACTCCCTAAATTTGCAGAAGATTTATTTCATATTCCTGAACAAGATTTATACCTGATACCTACCGCAGAAGTGCCTGTTACCAATATTGCGCGTGATCAGATTTTGGAAGCCGATCAACTGCCCGCCAAATTTGTTTCTCATACGCCGTGTTTCCGCAGTGAAGCAGGCAACTATGGCAAAGACACGCGGGGCATGATTCGCCAACATCAATTTGAAAAAGTGGAATTAGTACAATTCGTTAAACCGGATGACGGCGAATCGGCCCTAGAAGAATTGACTGGACATGCCGAAACCGTCTTGCAACGTTTAGAATTACCCTATCGCGTCGTCAGCTTATGCACAGGCGATATAGGTTTTTCGGCTGCTAAAACGTATGATTTAGAAGTCTGGTTGCCAGGGCAACAAAAATATCGAGAAATTTCCTCTTGTAGTCACTTCGAGACGTTCCAAGCACGGCGCATGAAGGCCCGCTGGCGTAACCCGGATACCAAAAAACCGGGGCTACTACACACCCTCAATGGTTCCGGCTTAGCGGTTGGACGAACATTAGTTGCCGTAATGGAAAACTATCAGGATGAAAACGGGCGTATTGCCATTCCTGAAGTCTTGCAAAACTATATGGGTGGCCGCACTTATATTGAATAAGGGGCTTATCCTACGTGAAAACCTGACAGGTTTTGAAAACCGGTCAGGTTTGGCCTGTGACATTATTTACCTAAAAAGCGATATATATCAATAGGTTAACTCATTATGACAGAAAGAAGTGACACAGAAGAAAAGATATCTGCTGAAGAGATCATGGCACTACGAAGCGGCATATCCGCCTTTGAAAGCAAACAATTTGTTCGCGCACACCAATTACTGTCTCCATTAGCAGAAGTGGGTAATCCTGACGCGCAATATCGCCTAGCCATCATGGATCAAAATGGATTAGGACAAGTTGTGAATCAAAAAAAAGCGGCCCATTGGATGCGTAGTGCGGCTGAACAAGGTTTTGATTTAGCACAACATGGATTAGGCTTTATGTACCTGCAAGGAGAATGTGTAGAACAAGACGATGCCCAAGCCGCACACTGGTTTACGTTAGCAGCGGAACAAGACTTAGCAGGCGCACAAACGATTTTAGGTGATTTATATAAAGAGGGGCGCGGCGTGAAAAAAGATTTAGAGCAAGCCAAGCATTGGTATAGCAAGGCAGGATTTGAAATGGAAGAGTTGGTGTCGTAATCCCAATCTTTCTCAAACATTATACCGATATCATACCACCCGCTTGCCCACAAGCCAATGTCTTGTCGGGTGGGTAAGCGGGTGCCACTGAATCAAAACCTAAAAGCCATAAATCCTACCACCCGCTTGCCCACCATCGGTGCCACTTTCTCAAATCTTATCCTTAAGACGCAAACTTATGTGGAGTACTCTTGCGTCTTTTGCGTCTTTTGCGTCTTTTGCGTTTATTTTCTTTTATATTATTTCTACACTTCTTCCTTATCAAACCTTATCCTTAATCTAATCACCCGCTTGCCCCATTCTTATCGTTCATCCACACTCCCACTTTTATTAATTACCTATTACCTATTATCAAATATCATTTGAATCTTCTTAAATTAAAATACCTTGTTTATCAAATAGTTATAGTGTGATAATCAAATTTATTGATTTCGGTCTATAGACCAATAGGAATAATGTTGTTAGAATTAGCGCCTCATTTTTTGTCAAAAAGGCGTAATATGAAAAAATTAACCCTAACAATTGCCTTTATCCTCAGTTCATCTGCCTACGCAGGTGCCGATATTGATTTTTCCAAGGCCTATGTGGTTCCCGAAAAATCCGGCGTTGATCAAGTCACTTTAGGCGGTGTGAAACCGTTATCAAGTGATTTATTTTATAGTGTCGATTTTGCACTACATCCCGACTACAGCATGGGCTTAGTTGGCGTACTGAATCAATCCTCCCTTCAAGAACAACTGGAACAAAACCTGCGTAACACTGTTTGGAAAGGTAGTTACGTCGTGCAGAATATTAATTTTGTCACCACATTAAAACTGGTGGTAGTTCAAGACGGTTATGTGGGTGGTGAAGTCATTCACACAGAATCTGAAGACGCCGGAGGGGGTTATCTTCATGCGAGAGTCACTGGTGATATCCTTACCCAATACCAGATCAATGACACATTTGTTGATGAAGATAGAATTTCTGCTGAAATACTGGCGGATTTGCCGCCAACTACGCCAACACGCCAATTAGTTCGCATTAAAAGGGTGAGAGCCTTGAAATTCACAAATAGTGCTAATCTTTCAGGATGGAGTACCAATCGTGAATACCGGATGACGCTTGAGGATAATATGTTAACCGGTATTGTTGGCATACCGAATAAGACTTATGGTTCTGGTGATGGTACTTCTGAAAATGGCAGCATCACATTAGTGTTATCAGAGAAGTAAGCTGACTTATCGTTTTTAAATTGAATTTGGGAACGTTTTCTCGTTTTTTGTCTCAAGTACTCAATTAGGGAATGTCTCAATTTCTGTAGTGCTCAACAGAATGCCAAACAAAAAATGAGGGTACACACATTTGATAGAACGCTGATTGCACTGATTATCATGATTAACACTGATTAAGCATTAAGAGCAAAAAAAATCAGCGTCAATCATGACAATCATGACAATCAGCGTTCTATTTAGTTTGAATTTTAATTCAGAATTAAACTTGCCCTAAAACATCCTGCACAGACTGCGCGCCTTTTAGGCGTTTGATACATTCAAACAAACTGTTCTCATCTAAACGAGAGATGAGGACATGTGTCTTATCGTCCACCTGACCAAATTTGTCCGTTAATAGATAAAGTAATATTTCTGCTTTAGCTTTTATCGCGGCAGTTTGATACCACAGTTGCATATTTTCACGTAACATAGCATTCATCTCCTGTAATTCGATCACTTCTGGTATTTCTACATCATGTACAGATAACGATGGGAATTACTGGTGGCAGTAGTCACTTGACTCAAACTTGCCCTAAAATATCCTGCACAGAATGCGCGCCTTTAAGGCGTTTGATACATTCAAACAAACTGTTTTCATCTAAACGATAGATGAGGGCCTGTGTTTTATCGTCCACCTGGCCAAATTTGTCCGTTAAGAAATAAAGTAATGTTTGGGCTATTCCTTGTGCTTTACCTCGTTCTTCCGCAGTTTGATACCACAGTTGCATATTTTCACGTAACATAGCATTCATCTCCTGTAATTCGATCACTTCTGGTATTTCTACTTCAGGTAGATTCTTTGGCAATAAAACCCGTCGTAACCAAGTGACAATATCACGCCGTAATTGGATAAACTCTGAGTCTTTTAACCAATCTACCAGCAAATTCAAAACCTGACTAATGGCTTCTGCGAGTGCTTTTTCGTCATCAAAACTACGAGTGTTTTCTAAACGAATGATGGCGGCAACTAAATTATGCAATGCTGCTAAATCCGCGTCTGCGAATTTACCCTCATCAATCAAAAAATAACGTAAGTGGGGACGGTATTTTTCCAACCCTCCTGGCACTTCTTCTATCAGCTCACTGATATCTTGGGCGGCATTCCAAGCAGTCTTACCATTATAGAGTACGACGGGCAATACGGGTGGCAGTTTATCCTTTTTTTTCAATTTTTGCGAATCAATCAGATATTGATACAGCAACCCAATATAAACCATGATTCTGACGGCCATAAAGTTATCGACACTGGATTGAAATTCCAGTAATAAATAGACGTATAACCACTTTTCGCCCCAACGCACTCGCCAAATAATATCATCATGTCTTGAGCGCAAATCATCACTGACAAAGCTATCTTTAAAAACT
>QNEL01000567.1 GCA_003645185.1 Candidatus Parabeggiatoa sp. nov. 3 | reverse complement strand
CGATTTTCTTTCAGCTACACCCCTTACCACCTATCAGTTTTAAATTCTGGATAAAAAACACATACATTTACAAAGTATTTTGTATCACAATATGATTAAAAATCATAGACTTATTCTCTGTGCTCCTCTGTGGCCCTCTGTGATCTCTGTGTTGAAAAAAAATAATAGGATCGTACATCTGGCTCTAAAATAACCAGGCCTTCTTTTGGCATCACATCCTGAGTAACCTTTGTACCATCGGCATTATGAATAGTGATTGTATACCCAGTTTCCATAGCTTTGTGATGCTTGCCACGCACGCCATCGGAAAAATCATATTCGCGACGCATATATTTCTCCTCTTAATCATTACTTTTTTCATAGAACTTACGTTCTAAAGAAGTTGCCTTGCGGAATAAGACGTATATTTGCGCCGTAGCAAAAACATGACAGGTTTTCAAAACCTGTCAGGTTTGGGCCAAAATCATGTTTATGGGAAAAAGGCTTTGGGCACATAGAGGTGAGGTTTGTTTCCAAAATAACGATTATTGGTGGGATTGCCCATAAATTCGCGCAGAACCTTCACTTTTTCTTTGAGAATCGTATGAACTCTCTCGTAGTCTTCTGGTTTCCAAGTGGTGATTTCATCAGCCGTAAAAGAAAGCACTTGGGTTTTAAAAGGCAAGATATTAGCCTTTTCGAGGATACTGTTCAAGGTTTCTCCTTGATCAAACAATTGGCTCGGAGACACTTTTAATTGATAAGCCAAAACATTCCGAATGACTTCAATGAACGCATCGCCACCTTCATCCTGACCGATACTGGCCGCTTCGGCAATGCTTTCCAATATGCTGGCCAGTATGGTTAAGCGACTCTTGCCCATAAACAGAAATTCGCTGACGACTAAGTCGTTTTGGATTGCCTTGGATATCCAGCCTTTTACAAATTCCGGTATGGCTTGGGAAGCGGAAACGGTATCTGGCAATCTGGCTTGAATAATTAAGGCTTCGTAGGGCGTGAGATCATACTGCTGTTGCACTTGGGTATTGCTGAGTGCCGCACGACTATCACCGCCTTTGATGAATTGTTGGGCTTTAGTCAACATTTCCCATTCCTGAGTCATCGCGTCTAGCAGGTTCTTTTTAAATTGACTGCCAGATGTAGGAATGGCTTTGTAACGCCCCTGATTTTGCTCGTCTTTGACAGCGAAGGCCAATTCCTTAAACGCCTTTTCATCGCTACCCAGCTTGAAAGTGAGAAAGCGTATTTTCTTTTGTTCAGCCGCTTTTCCTATGGCCGATACGGTGAAGTTCATCGGATTTTTGTCGTGATTTTCAGGATGCGGGCCCGCATCTCCGACTAAAACGATGGCCTTAAAATGGTTATCCTGCCATTTGGTATCAACCAGCACTCTGTTTAAACCATCTAGCACGGCTTCAGGCACGTCTTCACTGCTACACGTTTCTTTTGTCGCAGAAGATTTGAGGACTTCAATGACACTATCAATGTCTTCAGTCAATTCTTGCTTCCATTCGGTGATTGGAAAGGGATGATCACATCTTTTGTAATTTAAGCGATCTTTATAAAAGAGTAAGCCAATTAGGAGCGGCATCTGGAGTTCATCATCCTTGGTGACTTCTTTAATGTGTTTGATGAAACTTTGCAAGACTTCTGTGGTGGGAATAAAATACTCGCCCATGCTGCCGGTGCTATCGACCACAAAGACAATATCATAGCCCAATGTTCCACTCGTTCCACTTTGTGGCGCGGTTTGATGATCCAAGGAAGGAGCGGCTTTAACAGCACTGCCTTTTTCGTAAACGCGGATAAAGCCCGCTTGATAACTGTTTTTCTGTTTTTCAAAAACGGGGATCAACAGTTGGGGTTCCGTTTTGGAGGTAAAGCGATTAGGCTCCGCACCAATTTCTTGACAGCCGGCGGCATCTTGGCCGTCTTTCCCAAACATTTCGGCACAGCTTTGATTGTCAAACACTTTGGCCAATTTACGCCCTGATTGGGGTTCTAGCTTGATCATCTGCAAGGTATTCCACTCCATATAACTGCCCTTATCCAACCAGCCATCCGGTTTTCCTTTCGTGTTGGCACTTCTGGAAACGGGTACCCGATTTTGGACTGCGGGTTTCATCATGAAATAAATCTGCATGAATTTGGCTTCGTTTCCTTCATCGCCCGAGGCTTTTTTGAACAGCTTGGCATCATGTTTGACGATGACTGCCTTTTTTTGGACATTCTCTGGTGTTTTATCCGGATCAGCCGCTGTGGCGGCGTGCGCCAGCAGTAGTGACAAGATGGCCAGTGTCGAAGTGAATATGCCTTTCTTTAGGCATGTTCGTGTGTCATGAATGGGTATTTTCATAGTGGTTTGTTACCTCAGGGTGTTGTCATAAATAATCAGTAGTTTGAAAACAACTCAAAGCCAAATAAATTTGGAACGAAAAGTCTTCGCAAAATAAATTTTGCACTCCAAAGCTTTGCAAAATAAATTTTGCACTCCAAAGCAAAATAAATTTTGCACTCCAAAGCATATGATGCGTCTGCGCCCGATATTTGTCACTCTACGGAAAATATTCCCGTGGAACATACAAATACGCGGTTTCATTAATGCGATGTTCCTTGTTTGGATTACCTATAAATTCTCGCAAATATCGCGCTTTTTCTTTCAGAGTCCGCATGAGATTTTGGTAATCTACCGGTTTCCAAGTATTGATCTCTGTTGCCGTAAATGACAACACTTGGGTTTTGAAAGGCAAAACGTTGGCCTTTTTGAGAATTTCTCCTAACGGTTCACCTTGCTCAAACAGTTGGTAAAACTCCATTTTTAATTGAGCCGCCAATGTGTTACGCACCATATTTAAAAAAGCCTCTGCACCGTCTTTGTCACCACTTTCAGCGGCAAGTATAATGCCATCAATCGTATGCAAACTCATTTTCAAATCCAGTTTTCTGATAAAAATATATTCCCCAACGGCTAACCGTTGACGAATCTTTTCAGGCACCCATCCTTTTACAAAATCTCGAAGATTTTGTTCTTGAACTTTTTTGGATAACCCCATTTGTTTAATGTGACCAAAAATAATGGGATATTCAGAGGGTTTAATCTTCAGTGCCTGTGGGGAGGTTTGACTGTATAGGGCAGCCCAAGTTTTCTCGGCAATACTCCATTCTTCGAGTAAGGCTGCTCGGAGATTTTTTTGAAATTGTGAAATGTCTGATTTAGATACAAAATTAAATCTGCCTTGTAACCCTGGTTCCGTTTTAAAAGCGAGTTCTTTGAATTTTTGACTGTCTTGACTGCCTATTTTGAAAGTCAAAAATCGAATCCTTTTATTGCCCTCCTTAGCTTTTTTATGCAGATAGGCGGTACTAAACTGCATGGGATTGTTTTCAAGATCGTCTGTTGGATAGGGAGGCGCATCACCTATTAAAATAATGGTTTGAAAGTGATTTTTTTGCCATTCTGTGTCTATGATGGCGCGATTAAGGCCTTCCCAAACGGCCTCTTGAGTATTCACACTATTGCAGAGCGTTCCTTGTGCATCGTTTAATGCATCAATGACGAGATCAACTTGCGGAGTCAAAGGCTGTTCCCACTGAGTGACATAGCCCAAATCACAGTTATTTTTTCCTTTCCGATCACGATAAAACAGTAGTCCAACACGCAGCGGAATGATCACTTCTGCTTCGGTGGATTGTTTGACT
This sequence comes from Candidatus Parabeggiatoa sp. nov. 3, assembly GCA_003645185.1. Lineage (GTDB taxonomy): Bacteria > Pseudomonadota > Gammaproteobacteria > Beggiatoales > Beggiatoaceae > Parabeggiatoa. The sequence continues at coordinate 948 of QNEL01000567.1, read as the reverse complement.
TGTTCGACAAAGGTTTCAAGAACTTCCATCGTTGGGCGGAAGTATTTTCCCATGCTCAGGGTAGAATCCACGACTAATACTAAATCATAACCAAGCGGGCCAGGTTGAGATTTGTCTTGATGAATGCGAATAAATCCACCGTGATAACTGTCTTGTTCACGCTGGAAAACGGGAATAAGGAATTGGTATTGCTGTTTCTCTTGAGAAGAGAGACGCGGTTCTTCTCCTAAAGCTTGACACTCTTCAGTGGTTGTGCCAACACGCGCGAAGGTTTGGGCACATTCCTTAGACGCATAAATTTTAACCCGTTTACGGCCTTTTTGTGGCGTAAAATTAATCATTTGTATGGTGTTCCACTCGACAAATGATTCTTTTTCTAACCAGCCATCTGGCTGAGTCTTGGTTTTAGAAAAGGTTTCTAAAACCGGCACCCGATTATTTTGGGAGGGTGTCATGAGGAAATACAGTTTGAGAAAGGGGGCCTTTTTGGCCATATTCCCATAAGGTTTTTTAAACAGTTTGGCATCATGTTTCACAATGAGTGCTTTTTTAGGGATGTTTTCAAGCGTTGTATCCAGTTTAAATTCATCCGCACTCACGACATGGGCCAGCATAGCGCACCAAGCGATGACAATAATGGCTAATGGATTTGATACCTTGTTAAGCATAAATGAAAACCTTTGTTAAGTCGATTTTAAAAGCTTAAGTCACCTAAAGGTGACTACATCCACACAATTATATGTATTTTAGAATCATTTATATAACTAAATTGTGATACTATTCACTGGGGCAAAAACCGAAGGTCGGCTTCGCTAAATATATAAGTAAGTACTGAAGCACAAATAAACAGGTATTTTAGCGCACAGGGCAACCACAAGGGATTGCCCCTACAGACCACCCCGTAGGGGCAATCCCTTGTGGTTGCCCCTCTTCTTGATTGTTTCTATT
>QNEL01000566.1 GCA_003645185.1 Candidatus Parabeggiatoa sp. nov. 3 | reverse complement strand
TTATCTAATAACCCTAAAAATTCACTGGGTACAAAACGTTCATAAGCTTTATTCAGTTGATAAAGTTTTTCCTGTTGTAATTCTGCCAATTGATGGGCAAAAGCATCCAGTTGTTCATTTTGAACTTGTAGTTCCTCATTTTGTTTGTAAAGTTGTTCTTCGGTTCGCTTGCGTTCTGTGACATCCAGAGAGTATTCAATCATCTGGCTCACATTGCCATGACGATCCAGAATAGGAAAACCATGTACTTCGACATTTCTCGGATTGCCGGCTTTATCAAAATGGATATGTTCTACAACCAACGGTTTTTTAGTTTTCTTGATTTCTTGAAGTGGACACGGATCGTTTACGCCAGTACAAGGTTTGCTTCTCTTATGCGTCAGCGCATAACAGGTTGCACCTGGCCATAGGCCTAAGGCTTTTGTAGCTGAGTTGGCAACACCTATTTGGTAGGTGTTCACATCAATGACATAGAAGGGATGATCAAGTGAATCCATCACATGTTGCAAAAACTCATGTTGCTCTTGAAGTTTCTTTTCAGTTTGTTTGCGCTTGGTGATGTCGTAAACGACACTAATCATGGCCGATTCACCATTGAAAGTCAGGGGACGAAATGAGGCCATTATCCAAAAAGACTTGCCATCAATCGGTTTAGTTTTCAATTCCATATTGTGGATATAGCCATCCCTTTTGAGTAAGGCTAATAATTGTTTCCGGTTAGTCCACAAGTCATGGGATGTCAAACCTATCAACTGCTCAGGTGAAATGTTGAAACAGTCTCCATAGTGCTCATTGGCATACACAAAGCTACCGTCGGAAAGACGGGTAATCGCCATGGGAATCGGAATGGCCGTGACAATGGCTTTAAATCGTTCTTCACTCTCTCGTAAGGCGGCTTCGGCCTTAATATGTTTGATACGACTTTGAGTTAAAAAGGCTATAATCACCAAAATCAACAAGACCAGTGCGATAAAGGGTATTGCCATTTGGGCTAGAATCTGACGTGATATGGCCTGTAATCTTGAGGCGGGCACATGCGATATCATCTTCCAGTAATAGTCTGGTGCCCCCAATGAAGTCAGGCTTGGGGAAAAGGCCTGTTGTGCCCCAGTGCTGGATTTTTGACCTTCTAAAAGAGGATAGATAGTCTGAAAGGTAAATAAACCATTATTCGTATCAAATTGCCCTAATTGAGTTTTAATGATTTGTTGCCATTCTTCTGGAAACGAGTTGCCAAACGTGTTGTCACGACCGTACATAAAACCCCATTCTTGTTCTGGTTGAGTGCCTTTTAACCAGAATCCTTTGGCATTCACTAGCATAATATCACTGGAAGCGTTAGCGGCCCTTTGTTCAAGTTTTGTCAGTAGTCTTGCTCCCAAGTAATTGAGCAATACGATACCCCGTTTCTGTCCAGCTTGATCAAATACGGGGGTACCAAATCGAATCATCGGCTTTAAAGGGGCTTCTATTTGTCCGTTTTCAATGTTGAGATCAAATGGTGAAACAAATACTTCGCCTCGTTCTAACAAAAAAGCGTCCCGAAAATAGTATCGTTTTCCTTTATTTTGAAGTTTATCAACTGGCACAATAGCGGGATGATCGGCATTAAAATTGGCGCGAGCGATTTCCATCCCTGTTTCATCTAAAAAACGAATTTGATCGTAAAGCTTTTTTTTGGCCGCAAATAAACGATATTCTGTTGCCAACATAAGGCGTTGTTCTTGGGTAGCCTTGTCAAAGAAGCGTTGTAATTCATGTTGTTCCGCTAAGAACATTAAATCTGAAACAATATAGTTAAATTCATTGAGAATTTGTTCATTTTGCCCCTGTAAGCTTTCAATAGCTTGGATTTCTAAAACCGTTTTTTCGCGATTGAGTTCTTGGTAATAAATAACAATACCAATAACAAAGGCTGGTAATAAAAAGATTAGGGCGTTTGTCAGAAAGCGTCTTAACATTTTTGTTTCACGTTATGAGATAATTACGGTAAAAGGGCGAACACGTATGTTCGCCCTCAAGCTGCGTGTTCGCCCTCAAATTATTTTTCTGAACACCTATAGGATTGGAATATAAACCTTGTCTAACATTTCTTGATATTCAGATGTGATATGGCTGTCAATGGTAATACCCCCACCACTTTTGTAAATCAATTGGTTGCCCTTTTTTTCTATGAAGCGAATCATGACGGCGCTGTCTAATTGGTTACCATCAAAGTAGCCAAATACGCCGCTAAAAAAACCCCGTTTGTACCCTTCAACGGTGTTGATAATTTCAAGGGTTTTTCTTTTTGGAGCACCTGAAATCGATCCCGCTGGAAGAAGGGCTAGTAAAATATCACCAATTTTATCACGCCAATTATTTTCTAAAACACCTTCAATTTCTGAACTGACTTGTAAAAGGGTTTTTGGGCCCGCTTTGATTTTGTCTAAGTATCTGAATTGATTGACTTTCACTTTTTTAGAGACGATTGACAAATCATTTCTCAGTAAATCGACTACCATCGTATGTTCTGCTTTTTCCTTTTCATCGGCTAAAATTTTTTCTTCAGCGTTTGGAATCAAGGCATCAATAGTGCCTTTCATGGGATAGGTTTTAATCCGATTGTTTTTTATTTGAATAAATCTTTCAGGCGAAAAGGTAATAAATTGATCTTTAAAATACAGTTTAAATTGAGCTTGACTGGCAAGAAAGAGATTTAATAGTGAAGTCTCTTCTAATTCTATTTCGGTTGGAAAGGTTAAATTGAGTAAATAAGTATTACCTTCAGTCATTTCTTTGATAACACGGTTAAATGCGGCCGTGTATCTTGCAAAACTAACCGCTTTTTTTTTAATTGAAATCTCTGAGGGCGTTGATTTTTGGCATACTGTGTTTCGGTGACATTAGAAAATCCATTGATTGAAAATAAAATCTGACTGTCTAGTTTGTCAAACGGCGCAATATAAAAATTTTTGACTTCAAAATCAATCACAAATAGAAAGGGAATTTTGTTTTGCCCTAATTGATTTAATTGATGGCGCATAGTGATTGAGTATTGTCAATTAAAAATAAAACGATATCTAAGTACTGAACCATAAATTTTCAGGTATTTTAATAAAAGCAAGCCCCTTGCGCTAAAATACCGGTTTATTTGTGCTTCAGTACTTATTTGAAAAGAGTGCTATTGTTAACATTTGTTAGCATAAATGAATCGGAACAACGATCATGATTAAAATTCGCATGATTTATCTATCTCAGGGGTGACGTGCTTCAAAATGGGTAAACGTTTTTTGCCAAGCAGAGGGTTTGACAACACCAATTTCCGCTTCCCGATGAGTGATTCTAACTAATCGACTGATCTCTTTAACTCGCGAGGTTTGTATTGCCAATATCAGCAAAATCTCTCCCTCAGCAATACGGGTTTGAAAAGCTTCTAACTCGTGATTAGGTATATCACGGGCAATCAAAGCTGAAAGCAAGGTACCGAAACCCGCACCTGCTATCGTCGTTGCAAGAAGAACAGCGCCACCGCCAAGCACCACACCAGCTGGCGGAAAAGTGATTGCCAATAAACCACCCAACATACCGGCGATACCGCCCACACCTACTCCTAATTCCAAGCCATAAGCGAGTTCCGTTTTTTGCAATGCAGACGCTTGATGTAAACCTTCTAGTGGAATATCGTTACGTGCCACGACATGGATATCTTGTTCTACAAGCCCTACTTTTCGTAGTGAAGTGACGAGCGATTTGCAATGCGCCACATCGGGCAACATAAAATAAAGCATTCTACGCATAGCCATATTCCTCTGTGGTTAAAAATGTACCTTAAACAGAATATAATAATATACTAAATTTGAATATCAAGGTAATCCAAGAGCAGATATACTGGTTTGCTACTACAATCTAATCTCAATCTGTTTCAGGTGCCTTTTTCTATAGCGTTTCAAATCATTATTTTCAAAAGGGCAACCCATTGGTGGTAACCGTAGGTGCAAGCCCAGCGCGCAAGCCCGATTGCGGGTAGATTAACCAATGGTGCAATCCGTAGCGAAAGCCCTTGTGGTGGGCAAACAACTTGTTTTGAAGAGCCTAATACTTTATTAAAACAATAAATTGATTTAAAAATGAGTTAATATTTATCAAAATTTATCAAAACAATAAATTGATTTTAATCACTGATGTTACGCACCCATATTTTTTTTTGATAAAAAACGGGCCCAAAAGTTAATCTGCCAGATTTGCTCTGCAGAGCAAATCGACACCAGATTTGCGATATGCCAGTAGAGACGCTATTGCGAAGCGTCTCAATGCCCGATTTGCTCTGCAGAGCAAATCGACACCAGATTTTAATTCATAACTTATTGACTGATGTTACGCACCCAGATTCTTTTTTTGAGAAAAAACTGGCCCAAAAGTTAATCTGTCAGTAGAGACGCGATGCCTCGCGTCTCTACATCGCTGATTTTAAATAACTTCTTGATTTATTATTTAATAAAATTAAAATAGTTATCCCTAACCGTTTTGTTGGTAACATTTAATGAAAGTAAGTACTGAAGCATAAATTTTCGTGTATTTTGAAATGGGGCAACCACAAGGGATTGCCCCTACGCAATGCCATGTAGGGGCAATCCCACTTGATGAGCCCTTTGCGCTAAAATATCTGTT
>QNEL01000565.1 GCA_003645185.1 Candidatus Parabeggiatoa sp. nov. 3 | reverse complement strand
GCTGTTCATTTTTATAGTTTTGTTCAATGGTTCAAAAGTTCATTTTTTGTTTTGGGCAACTTGGGCAACTTGGGCAACTTATACTGCTTAAAGCATGGTACGATTTATCGCGGCCGACTTCAGGTAAATAATTTCACAGGGGCAGACACGCAGGTATGCCCCTACAAACCCTCGTTTGTAGGGGCTAACCTACGTGTTCGCCCTGTTGTGAAATTATTTTTCTGAACCTCTATATAATTAATACAAACAAACTGCAAGAGGTTTCAGTATATGCGTTTTTGGGAAATACTAAAAAGATATCGTCTATTTTTTTTAATTGCAGTCACTTTTTTGATAGAAGCACTCATACTACTGATAGTGGTACCCAATGTTGTACAAAACGAAAAACTCACTATTATAGAATTGATAATTAAGCATACCACGCAATTGTCTATTCTGATGTTGGTGACAAGTTTTGTTTATTTATTTTTCGCAGCTCTCTTAGATATTGAAAGCAAAATATCCGGTTCCAAAAAAGAAGAGGAAAAGAGTGATTTTGCGGGAGGCGTACTCACAAGATTATTAATTGGCTCATTCAGTGCCAGTACCATTCCAACCGGTGTCTCATTGGTTTTGTGTGCATTTGTGGATATGAAATATATCAGACATCTGTCTGGTGTTGAAATTTATATTGCATTTGCCGGTATTTCTCTGCTGTCGATAGCTGTTTTATCAACATACGAAGAAAAAGGGCGTATCAACAAAGAAATTAAAAAAGTAACCAGTTCCAATGTCTCGGATTTGACCAACTAACATTATCAATATATCCCATATGACTTCAATTAATCCTTATATCACAGGTGATCCCGTCGGTAATCGTCCTGCATTTGTAGGACGAATCGATATTTTGACCAATGTATTGAAAGTGGTGTCTGTTCTAAATAATAACATTGTATTGTATGGACAACGGCGCATGGGTAAAACGTCGGTGTTGCAAGTATTGGAAACCAAGTTATCTGAAGATGAGAGTTGTTTGCCCGTCTTTTTTGATTTTCAAGATCAAGCACAACAGCCTGTGAAACAACTACTGGGGGAATTAGCCTACAAAATTAGTGATGGCTTAAACCAAGCAACGCCCAATTTAGGGCCCAATCCAAGTGCTACATTTTTTAAATGGCTTACTGAAATCTTAAATCATTTGCCCAACGACAAATCTAAGTTAGTACTCTTGTTCGATGAATTTGATGTGTTGGCTGATCCTGAGTCTGATGAAGCCGGGGCTAATTTTTTGCATGAAATACATAAGTTATTGAATCTTAACAAAAAACGCTTAAATGTCATCTTTGTTATTGGGCGCAAAGTTAGTGAATTGAGCAATATTACCATTTCCCTGTTTGGCAATATACCTGCTCAACAAGTTTCTTTACTCAAACACGATGACATCGTTAAGCTTACCCGCCTTTCCGAAACCAATAAAAGCCTTAATTGGTCAGACGGTACCGTAAAAGCCGTTTGGGAATTGACGAGTGGGCATCCGTTTTTAACCCAATGTTTGTGTTACCATATATGGGAGCATCTCTGTTGTCGTCAAGCTTCTGATGAACCGTCAACAGTCACATTAAAAAACGTACAAGAAGCCATTCCAGACACCTTGATTTTCAGCCGCAATATCTTAGAATCGTTATGGCGGAGTTTGCCGCCTGCCGCACAGGTAGTCGCTTCTGCATTGGCGGGGGCAGGTGCGAAAGCAATGTCTAAAGTCGAGTTAGACATATTATTAAATCAGGGCGGTGTACAAAAAGTTATTCGAGAACTAAACAATGCACCTGAGATATTGGTGGATTGGGATATCATTGAAGAGATAGAGGGTAGTTATCGCTTCCGCGTTGAATTAATACGTTGCTGGATTGCAGAATACAAATCATTCCATCAAGCGCTTGATTTGGCATTGAATCAGGCTCACCCCGATGCTGATAAGTTATACCAAAAAGCGCAGGAATTGTATGAGGCTCAATTTTTAGATGAAGCACTGATACTTTCGCGCAGCGCACTTAAAAAATTTTCGGATCATGTTAAAGCCAATCAACTCTTGGCTGACATTTTGCTTGAACAAGATGCGTATCATGAAGCGCGTGATATATTAGAAAAATTATATCAATTTCAAGCAGATGCTGCACGGAGCCGATTAATTCAAGTCTTATTGCTTTTGACAAAATCCAATAATAGCGAAGAGGAACAACTGAAACTCTTTGAGCGAATATTAGAAATTGAACCGAAGCATCCAGAAGCCAAACGTCAAAAACAAGACCTTCTCAACCGCCAAGAGGCAAAAAAGCAGCAACGGATTGAAACGATAAAAGATATTTACGATAAACATTCAAAATTAATGTGGGAATTTTTAGGGTTTATTTTTGGTTTGTTGATTTCCTATTATTGGCTTACTGATCGCATTCCCACACAGCCGCTCATTGTTTTAGAGGTGGAGCAACTGAGCAATGAGGTTTCAAAATATGCCATTACGGGTGTGGTTTCAGATAAGCCTTATGTGCTTGATACCGTGAAAATTTTGCCCATTTGTGATTATCCGGTTAAACAGGCGACATTTAAATATGATATTTATACTCAGCTGGTTGACTTAAAGCTTAATCCCAATACTAACCCCAAAACTTATTGGATTGATAAAAGCTTATTGCAACAGAGCTTGGCTGAGAAAGAAAAGGATTTTTCATTTGAGTTTTTAGATGAGGATCGCTTCACATTTTATTTTCAATTTGAAGCTCCCAAAAGCACGCTGGCGGAATTTGAATGTCAAGTTTTCACTGCGGATAACCGCAAAGTACCTTGTCAAGTCAGAGAAAAAGGCTATCTATCGCTATTTAGAGGAATTCCTTGGTTTGGAAGTGGCACTATACTTGGCATTATCTTGATTATACTGATTGAAATAAGATATGCCTTTAAAAAACGAAGACACAACGTTGGTTATCAGCCATATTAAAACATTTATGGAAATCAATAATATGATCCAATATGCCATTCTTTTTATAATGGCTTTATGCCTAATTGGCTGTCATAATTGGATATTCAAAAGTGAACTACTACTCAATCCCTTTAAACGTTCCACCATTGATTTAACCCCTCAAGAACAAGTCGTGATTTACATCGGGTTATTTGTTGGAACCGTGCTATTAATGTTTTTATTGATGTTTTGGTTTGCCCAAACTTCACCATTTATATTAGATGGATTGATTGCCATTGGGGTGACTTCTATCTCCAGTTTGTTTATCATATTGACACTCAAACCCTTGTTGGGCGAGATGAGAGAAGATAAGTTATCTTATAGATTTATCCTCAATCAAAATTTTTTATTGACAGCTTGTCTCATTATCTTTACCGAATTAAGTTTTTTATATTGGTTTAAAGAAATAACGATTTATGTTCAAACACAATTTTTAATCTTTGTTGCCCTATACTCAGTATTGATCATAATTGTTGGTCTCTATCTTGGTATTCCGAAAAATGATGAGGGGCAAAAAGTGTTACCGACACAATGGCGTTGGCGTTTAATCATTATCTTAAATCCGATTATTGTGCTATTACTCACTGGTATTTTAATCAAATTGCTATTGTCTATCATTTTACTCATCCAATAATGTAGGAAAAACATATATGAATTGGCATGTGATCACCAGCAGTAAGGGCGGCATCGGTAAAACATTACTCGCGTTACTTTTATTGGCACACCATCTTGAAGACGATGATAAAAAACAACAAGGCAGTACCCTTGTAGTTGATTTGAATGGTATGAATGCGGATTCAGCCGCTATACTGCTTTACCAAGCCAGAATTGGAGACTCGATATTTTGTCCGTTGAAAAGCTATGCAGAGCAAGAAAATAAGGAAAATGGAACGCATGTAGGCAGGCAGCTCATTTTTCAAAAAACCTTTTCGCTCAGTGACAATCATTCGCGTGATTACGTTGTCGCCTACCCCAAGAACCCTTATGAGCCTTATGATCATAATCGTTTTGCTGATTTGCTTTATACGATTAAAATGTCTGCAATGGAAATGGCAGATAAATTAGACATTGCGCCATTAGAACATGTTATCATTGATACCAATTATCATTTTTGTAATATTTTTAGTCAAAAAGGTGAACATTACAAAATATACGATCAACTCTTTAAAAACGATAATATTATTATCTGGTTTTTGTGGGTATATCGTCAATTAGATAAGTTATTCAACTCAAACGAGCATGAAGTCACTGTTTTTAAACTCACGGCTAGAGCCATCGAAGATTTTTTTAAAAGCCATACCAATCCGGCACCTCTGAGGCATGTTTTTAATCCGGGTGCTTTAGTCTCTTCGCCACCAGAAACCAACAGAGGTACGTTAGATGGGATTGTCAGCATATTTGTTGATGTTATCGTAGCCGGAAAGCAAAAAGATTACTCTTTTGATGAATTAGAAGACTTAATCAATACACTCCCAACAGGAAGCTACATTAATTTTGCTGAATTAAACAAGATATTGACAATGGCTTACCCAAGAGATAAACGCTTTAACGGCGATCCCTATTTTCTGCTATTGGATATATTGCTTGGCGTGATTAAGATATGGAACAAAGAAAATGCTTCAAAAGAACGTCCAATGAATATTATTCCCCTATCGGTTTATC
>QNEL01000564.1 GCA_003645185.1 Candidatus Parabeggiatoa sp. nov. 3 | reverse complement strand
TTCTAAAGCCACCAATAAAAATGCCTTATCCGATCCTTATGTGAAAGCGATATGTTGGGCTTCACGGCGTATTGAAGATGAAGGCATTGTGGCATTGGTTACCAATAATAGTTTTTTGGATAGTATTGCTTTTGATGGGATGCGGAAACAATTGGGGCAGGATTTTTCGTCTGTATATCTACTTGATTTAGGTGGCAATGTCAGAAAAAATCCCAAATTATCGGGTACAACCCATAATGTTTTTGGTATTCAAGTCGGTGTGAGTATCAATTTGTTCGTCAAAAAAGCGGGTAAAACCTCTTCTCAAATTTTTTATGCGCGTTTAGATGAAGATTATCGTAAAGAAGAAAAATACGCTTATTTGGATGAGAAACAACAAGTTACTCAAATTGAATGGGAAACCATTGTGCCTGATAAAAAACACACTTGGCTCACAGAAGGCTTGCATTCAGAGTTTGATGATTTTATGCCGTTAGGTACGAAAGAAACGAAGGCCGCTAAAACGGATATTGAGGGGGTGGTTTTTAAGACTTATGGGCGTGGAGTGGCAACTTGTCGTGATGCTTGGGCCTATAATTTCAGTCAATCCGATATAGCTGATAACATGCAACGGACGATTGAAACCTATAATGAACAAGTTTTTAAATGGACACAACAAACTGATAAACAAATGAAAGTGGATGATTTTGTGTTGTATGAGGAGAACAAAATCAGTTGGAGTGAAACGTTAAAAGCGAACTTAAAACGAGGTAAGTTTGCTGAATTTGATAGAAATCAGATCAGGCAATCTTTATATCGTCCTTTCACAAAATCCAATTTGTTTTTTGATAGGATGTTTAATGAAAGGGTTTATGTTTTTCCGAGTCTCTTTCCCAGTGCAAAAACGGAAACTGAAAATAAGGTGATTTGTGTTAAAGGCATTGGAATGAGCCAACCTTTTTTTGCCTTAATGGTTTCTGTCATTCCAGATGTTCAATTTACGCCTAATGGGCAATGCTTCCCCTTCTACACCTACAATGAAGACGGTACAAACCGCAAGGAAAACATCACAGACTGGGCATTAAACCACTATCAAACCCACTACCAAGATAACCAAATCACTAAATGGGATATCTTTCATTATGTTTATGGATTACTGCATCACCCCGTTTATCGGGAAAAATACGCCGCTAACTTGAAAAGAGAATTGCCGCGCATTCCACTCGCTCCCGATTTTTGGGATTTCGCTGACGCTGGAAAAAAACTGGCTGACTTACACCTCAACTACGAACAACAACCAGAATCCCCCTTAATATGGATGGATAAAGCAGATACGCCCTTAGAGTGGCGCGTCGAAAAAATGAGATTATCCCGCGATAAGCGGCAAATCATTTACAACGATTCCTTAACTATCGGCGGCATTCCGCCCGAAACGTTTGACTATCGTCTTGGCAATCGCTCTGCCCTTGATTGGGTGATTGATCAATATCGCATCAAAGTCGATAAAAGAAGCGGTATTGTCAATGATCCGAATCGCTTGGATGATGAAGAATATATAGTGCGGTTGATTGGGCGAGTGGTTTTTGTGAGTGTTTCGAGTGTGGGGGTGGTGTTGAAATTACAGGATTTAACCTTATAATTTTTGAAATTAAAAATGAGTTATCTGTTGCCCTTTCCAATAGTGGATATCAAGGCATTGATAACGGATAACTGATAACTGATATGAGACAAGAAACATTTAAATTTTGCGAATTTTTAGAGACGCCACAACGCCCGAAAGGTTACAATGGATTATCCGGTTTCCATAAATATTGGGGTAAAAAACCAATCGAGACATCAGAATTTCTCATCACCCATTTAACCTCTCAAAATGAGGTTGTTTTAGATCCCTTTTTGGGTTCAGGTTTAATTGCTAGAAAATGTCTTGATCTGAATAGAAAATTTATCGGTTTTGATATTAACCCTTTAAGTATTGAACTGACAGAGTTGTATTTGAACCCGCCATCGCCGCGTGAATTAAAACAGGCTATCTCTGAAATCTATTCCTCTCTAAAAGACGACATAAAGAGTCTGTATGGTTTATCAAATGGTAAAAATGCTAGCCATTATCTTTGGAATCAGGGAGAATTATCTCAAGTTTGGATCAAGGAAGGCAGCAAAAGAATTGAAATTGCTCTCTCTGAGCAAGATTTAAAGCATATTGTTAATTCAAAACCTTATGAATCCACACTGGCTAGACAACCCCAATTTTTTGATAATTCAAGAATCAATGCTAAAAGTTCGCTTAAATTATCCGATTTGTTTAGTTCAAGGGCTTTAAGGTTGATTGATCTCTTATCGGGATTATCTAGCAGCCAATATGATGACAATCTGAACCGTGCTATCAGGATGATATTAACCGCCTCATTGGGACAAATGTCAAAAATGGTTTTTGCGATCTCGAAGAGAGGAAAAGGCGCAGTGACCAATAAAATTGAAGTCGGTAGTTGGGTGATTGGTTATTGGCGGCCGGCAGTCTATTTTGAAGTCAATGCGTGGAATTGCTTTGAAAACAAGGCCTTTAAGTTAATTAAGGCCTTAAACGATATTGATGATTTGCCAGCAAGTCAACTTGCACAATCACTCCCTCAATTATTGAATAATGACTGCAATTCATTTCTTCGGTGTGGTGATAGTGAAGAATGGCTTCAGAAAATACCCAGTGGGAGCATTAAGCTAGTGCTGACTGATCCGCCTCATGGTGACCGAATTCCCTATCTTGAATTGAGCGAACTATGGAACTGTATTCTAGGCTATCAAGCAGACTATCATAATGAACTGGTTGTTTCTAATGCCAAAGAACGAGGAAAGACGATTGAAAAATATAACCAAAAACTGGCCAAGATATTGGCGGAAAGTATCAGGGTTTTAGTTGATAACGGCGTACTGGCTGTGATGTTTAATGCCAGAAAAAAAGCGCATTGGGACAGTTTGCATACCTTAGAGGACAGTCAAGAAGTGCTTTATGTCGGTTGCTATCCAATGGAATACTCAGCCGGTTCAGTGATTCAAGATAACCGTATTGGCGGGCTTAAATATGATTATGTTCTCATTTATATCAAAAATGCTCATCAAAAAGCGCGTCAAGAAATAGCCAATCAATTTTGCGAAATACCGGGTTGGTTGTCTGAATATCCCAATAAGGAAAGCTAATGAACTTGAGCTATGAGAAAGCCACTGCACTTTTTAAGGCAGACAAAATTCGTGAATTAGCCTCAACAAGAGATGGCTTAAAGTTTTTGAAGCTGAGATCACTGTCACGCAAAAAATACATGGCGTTTTTGATCGAGAAAAACGGGTTAGATGTTGGAAATAGGCAATCAAAAGATTGGCTTAAAATACTCTATGAATCAAGAGTCTCAATGGCAGTAATAGATTCAACGCTTTCTGAATTATATGAGAAAGACAGAAGCTCAAGAAGAACTCATGAAGAGAGATTAATCAGCGAATTATATAAAGTATCTGCTTTTGAATGGGGTGGGCTTTATCAAAACAGTCTTGAGAAAACAATCGTTGATAACTATGTCAAAAAAATAGCTTCTTATGATACGTTGAACCGTGCCATTGAGAATGAACTTCATCACAGTATGAGAGCTTATGTGCTGGCTTCTTGGTATAACCATTGGACATCGATCATCATTGAAGATATCTTTAAAGATCATAATGATGTGCTACCTGCTGTCGGCTTGATCAAGAAAATTGATTTCTTTGTGAAAGATAAACCGTTTGATTTGAAAGTGACTTATTTACCAGAGGGCTATATCAAAGCAAGACGAAAACAGGATGGATTGAGGACAGAATTAAGCTTACTCAGAAAGGCTGCGAAAGAATTAAAAATAGAGTTTGATAGAAATCGTGCAGAATCTTTTCTTATTCCTGATTTATGGCAAAAATTAGACGATAATCCAACAAGTCAAGCCAAAAACCTAATTGCTGATATTAAAGGAGAGAGAGAAGAAATACTTCAAGAGTGCTTGGTTAATCCAGAACAGCTTGTTATTTGGTTATATGAAAATCAAGGTGTCAGGCGTTTTGATGCCTCGAACAGATTGTTCCTTGTTCTGCTTGATAAATCAAATTTCTTTGAGTCATGGAAATTAAAAAGGGCAAAACAGCTTATTGAGGAAAAAGTACACACCCATCTTGATTCGGTGTCTTCCGATCCTGGATTAAGTCTCAATTTTAATTGGGATGGGAAAAATTATCAAACTGAATCAGACATTATTTTTGTGGTTAAAGGATAATAAAGCATTATATTTATTAGAAGGATAATCGCAAGTTTATTTGGGCAGTTAAAGTCAGAGCAAACCTGACAGGTTTTAATTTTAAATTTTCATTTAAAAAACAACATGTTACGTTTAAACCTCAAACCCACCCACAAAGTCATCAAAACGTTCTACCAAGAAATCGCGGCCCTTTCTGAATTAAAGATCAATACCGAAGGGGCTGTTGCCCCGGCCTTTGCCACGCTTTTACGGCATTGTGCGAGCCAATGTGATTTACAGTTTGTTGAACAATATCCCCTGAATCGCGAAGGCAAACGCCCCATCAGAACAGATGGCACCTTATTAGATCAGTTTGAACTACGGCATGGTGTCTGGGAAGCCAAAGACATCAAAGATAATTTAGCCAAAGCCATTCAACAG
>QNEL01000563.1 GCA_003645185.1 Candidatus Parabeggiatoa sp. nov. 3 | reverse complement strand
GATGGCATTGAGAAAATGAATCAGGAGATTTTTGTTTTCTTCGCTGCCGAGAATGGCTTTGAAAACACAATCTACGGTTGGGTTGATTTTATGTTTCATTGGCTTTTAATTTGGCCTCCTTTTAATGTAATAAAGGAGAATGGTGGGCAACAAAAACACGTTACCCACCCATTTCACGCAAAAGTTTCGCTCCGCGAAACTTTTGCGTGAAATATTGATTGATGGCGTGGTGGGCAACAATAACACGTTACCCACCCTACAAAAATCTCTTTAAGCGGCGACAGCTTCTTTTTCTTTTGGCACTTTTGCACTTTCAAAGCTAAACGCTAGTTCATTATTTTCTTCGCGCACTTGTACATGGCCGCCTTTTTCGAGTTTGCCAAAGAGTAATTCTTCGGCTAGGGCTTTCTTGATTTTATCTTGGATCAAGCGGGCCATGGGCCGGGCTCCCATCATGGGATCGTAGCCCTTTTTGGCTAACCAGTGGCGGGCCGCTTCAAAGACTTCGATAGTGACGTTTTTGTCGGCTAATTGCGCTTCCAGTTCAAAGATGAATTTGTCCACAACATGGCAGATGGTTTCTGGTGTTAAGGCTTTAAATTGGATGATCGTATCTAGGCGATTACGAAATTCGGGGGTGAAGGTGCGTTTAATCGCTTCCATTGCGTCGCTGGAATGATCTTGCGGGCTAAAGCCGATTGATGCTCGGCTGGCTTGTTCGGCTCCGGCATTTGTTGTCATGACGACGACGACATGGCGAAAATCGGTTTTGCGTCCATTCGTGTCTGTGAGTGAGCCATGATCCATGACTTGTAATAATAGGTTAAAGACATCGGGATGAGCTTTTTCAACTTCGTCTAGCAATAAGACGGCATGGGGTTGTTTATTAATCGCTTCTGTCAGTAAGCCGCCTTGCTCAAAACCGATATAACCGGGGGGGGCACCGATTAAGCGTGAGACGGTATGCCGTTCCATGTATTCTGACATGTCAAAGCGAACCAATTCTATGCCCATGATACGCGCTAATTGGCGCGTGACTTCGGTTTTACCAACTCCGGTTGGCCCGGCAAATAGGAAGGAACCGATGGGTTTTTCTTGGTTTCCAAGGCCGGAACGTGACATTTTGATGGTTTGCGCTAAAAGCTCAATGGCTTCTTCTTGCCCATATACTACCATTTTCAAATCGCGTTCTATATTTTTTAAGGTTTCTTTATCGGAAACGGAGACGTTTTTCGGTGGAATACGCGCAATTTTCGCGACAATGTGTTCAATCTCATTCACATTGATCAGCGTTTTACGTTTTGAGGGCACTTGTAAACGTTGGCTGGCACCCGCTTCATCAATCACATCTATCGCTTTGTCGGGCAAATGCCTATCATTGATATAACGGGCCGATAATTCTGCGGCGGCTTGTAAAGCACTTGGGGCATATTTGAGTTCATGGTGTTCTTCAAAACGTGACTTTAATCCATGTAGGATTTGTATGGCATCTTCAACAGAGGGTTCATTCACCTCAATTTTTTGGAAGCGGCGCGATAGGGCCCGATCTTTTTCAAAAATGCCCCGATATTCTTGATAAGTCGTTGATCCAATACATTTTATTTCACCTGCTGCCAGCATGGGTTTAAGCAGGTTAGAGGCATCCATCGCGCTACCCGAAGCGGCACCCGCTCCAATGATGGTATGGATTTCATCAATAAACAATATCGCGCCAGGTTGTTTTCCTAATTCAATTAAGACGCCTTTCAGGCGTTTTTCAAAATCGCCGCGATATTTTGTGCCGGCCAATAATGATCCTAAGTCTAGGGAAAAGATGACACTGTTCGCCAAAACTTCGGGGATTTTTTTCTCGATAATCAGTCTCGCTAAACCTTCAGCTATCGCCGTTTTCCCAACACCTGCTTCCCCGACTAACAAGGGGTTGTTTTTGCGCCGTCGACATAAGATTTGTAAGGCGCGTTCAATTTCGTGTTCTCGCCCGATTAAGGGATCAATCTTGCCCGCTTTCGCCAGTTCATTTAAATTAACCGTGTAGATTTCTAAGGGATTTTTACTGGGCGCGTTTTCAGCACCTTGATCGTCTTCGTCATGAGCGGATGCAAATTCTGGATTATTGTCGTTATCAATTTTGGTTATCCCGTGGGAAAGAAAATTGACGATATCTAAACGGCTAAGTTCTTGTTTTTCAAGAAAATACACGGCCTGTGATTCACGTTCTGAGAAAATCGCCACTAACACATTGGCACCAGTCACTTCTTTTTTACCTGAAGATTGCACATGAAAAACAGCGCGTTGTAATACCCGTTGAAAACCGAGGGTGGGTTGTGTATCCCGTTGATCTCTTAAGGATAATTTGGGCGTGGTTTCTTCTAAAAAATGAGATAACTCTTTTTGAAGTTTCTTCTGATCCACGACACAGGCACGTAAAACTTCAACGGCATCCTTATTATTGAGTAGCGACAATAACAAATGTTCTACCGTCATAAATTCCTGACGCTTTTGACGTGCCGTCTGAAAAGCGGTATTCAGGGTGAGTTCAAGTTCCTTACTTAACATTGTTGAGAACCTCTTTGGGATTTTTTAGGTGATCTGTTATCAGTTATCAATTATAAGTCATTAACATATTGAGATTCTTGAGATTTAGGGCAAGCAGTCGGTTAACAAAAAGATATTAACTTCTTAAGTGAAACGCTGATTTTTTTTTATCATTTATTTAAATCAGTGTTAATCATGAGAATCATGAGAATCAGCGTTCTATCTAATCTCTCACTTTCATAATATTTATGTCTCAATACCAAAAATGTCAAAAGACTTTAGCGTAGAAATGTGTACCGACATTATATATATAATGATTTGGCTACTCCAAAGATTAGATAGAACGCTGATTTGACTGATGATCATGATTAACACTGCTCAAAAACAAAAATTGAGGCGAGTCAAAAACTTAAAGAGTCGATTGAGTCACTGATAATTGTTCATTGATAATTATTCATTGAACATTGAACTTACGCTTTCTCCATTGTACACAGGAGAGGATGCTGATTTTCACGCGCATAAGTATTGACTTGCGTCACTTTCGTTTCTGCAATGTCATAGCTATAAGTGCCGCAAATCCCTTTGCCATCTAAGTGTACTTGCAACATGACATGATTAGCTAAATCTTGATTCATGCCAAAAAAGCTTTCTAACACATGAACGACGAAATCCATTGGCGTATAATCATCGTTTAACAATATCACTTTATATAGCGGTGGACGTTTAAGTTTTGGTTTGGTTTCTTCAACAACAACATCGTCATCGTACATGGGATCGGCTAATTGTGCCATAAATTATATATACCTCTGATTAATCACTTTCCGAGTTTTTTATGCAAACATCAAAAAAAACAGTATTTTACGCAAAAGCTTTTGCGTGCAAAAACTTTTGCGTGATATCTATAAGTTTATAATGCTCTCTAAATTATGACAATCCCTGCTTAAGAAAACCCAGGGCCTCGTCAAAGTCCGATATAAGTTATTGATTTAACCAAGATATACGGAAATTATTTTAAAAATTATCTTAAAAAACAGTCAGTTGTGAATTTTGAGGTTGTACCACCCACAATTTCACATAAAAACATTACAAATCAAACAGTTAGTCTCAACTTTGACGAGGCCCTGAAGAAAACCAAGAATGAAAAAAGCGCAACAGATTGATTTCATCAAAATAGGCGATTATTATTGACGGTTATAACGAATTTTGCTGAGGATTTAAGTCACCGATTGAAAAATGAAAAATGAACATTTGTACGCAAGTGCAAGGCTTGCCGCCATGCACTTATTAATTAAGACTTCCTCAATCCGTTGTACGCTGACTACAATTGAGATAATGCGTCTTGATAAGCCTTGTCAATTTCTTGGCTAAAGGCAACAAAATAAACCGTATCAATACCGGGGTTAGCAGTGGTGAATTTGGCCGTGGTTTGTACAGCGATTTGAGTCGCTTTTAAAATGGGATAACGAAAAACACCGCACGAAATCGCTGGAAAGGCTATTGTTTTGATTTGGTTTTCTAAAGCCAATTTCAAACTGTTGTTATAACAAGAGATTAATAAATTCTCTTCATCATGTTGCCCACCGCGCCATATCGGGCCAACAGTATGAATGACGTATGTGGCAGGTAATTGATATCCTTTGGTTATTTTCGCTTCACCGGTGAGACAACCGCCAAGTGTGCGACATTCTTCCAATAATTGGGGCCCAGCGGCCCGATGAATAGCGCCATCAACGCCGCCGCCACCGAGTAAGGATTTATTAGCGGCATTGACAATGGCATCGACTGCCAATGTGGTAATATTATCACGGATGAGTTTGAGTTGTGTGGGCATCTTTTTTCCTCACTAATTAATAATAATGTGTTATTATAAACATATTTCCAGTAGGGGCAAGCCCTTGTGGTTGCCCTTTGCCGTAAAATACCCGTTTATTTGTGGTTCAGTACTTAATAGAAACAACCAAGGGGCAACCACAAGGGATTGCCCCTACGGGCGCTTTGTAGGGGCAAGCCAGGGCGAATGCCCTTTGCCGTAAAATACCGGTTTATTTGTGGTTCAGTACTTAATAGAAACAACCAAGGGGCAACCACAAGGGATTGCCCCTACGGGCGCTTTGTAGGGGCAAGCCAGGGCGAATGCCCTTTG
>QNEL01000562.1 GCA_003645185.1 Candidatus Parabeggiatoa sp. nov. 3 | reverse complement strand
GTGGGTAACGTGTTTTTGTTGCCCACCATTTAAATTAAAAAAATAAAGTTCAATTTGTTACCGCGTTAAATGTAGGGTGGGTAACGTGTTTTTGTTGCCCACCATTTAAATTAAAAAAATAAAAATAATATTTAAATCAAATACTTAAATACTTGTGTCTAACGATGAGGGTTCCACTTGGGGTTCCAGGGTGTGTGTCAAAAAATGTATTTCACATTTCACGCTTAAGTTTCGCTCCGCGAAACTTAAGCGTGAAATAAAGTTTTTGCGCGCAAAAACTTTGGCGTGAAAACCCAATCGGGAAACGCTATAGTCAACAGTATATCATTAATCAAGAGAGACAACCCCAAAGGATTGCCCCTTTAAGAACAGAAAATTGTGCAAAGTATACTGTCCACCGTTTGATGCCAAAGTTTTGCGCGCAAAACTTTTGCCTCGTTCATAATTTTCGTATTTGGTTATTCACCAGCACCTGACTTAGGCTTTCAGACAACGGCTTTCCGCTGTTGGCTGTGTCTGTTAATAATAGCTACCTTATGACAATGCTAAGTATCTCTCAAAGCCGTCACTGTATGCAAAGCCCCAATGCCATTAAGTTAAGAGATTTTTAGCCGTTTTAAAATAAAAATATATAAATATTTCAATCAGTTATGAAAATAATCGGGCACAAAATATCCTTAACTTAATGGCATTGATGCAAAGCCCAGCTATTTGACTTTAGCCCGATAAACCAAGCGCGTATTCGCCACCTTCTCATGCCAAGTTTCTTTCTGTTTATCCACAATCGTCCACAAAAAACCCATTCCCAAAGCGAATCCAGAAACGAAAGCCATTGAAAAATGCAGCAAGGCTTGCTGCCAAGTCACAGAATGCCCATCAGCAGACAGTAATTGGATTCGCCAAGCCTTCATACCCAATGTTTGTCCACTGTGTATCCAAGGCCAAGCAAAATACAAAAACCAAATAACCAATAAATAGATTTGAAATAGCAAACTGACTTGTCCATGAGTCACAGGATAGGCTAAAGCGGACGCAAAAAATAGCGCAGAAAACAACAATAAACTATCATAAAAGATAGCGACAAAGCGGCGTAATAAACCGGCCGAAGGTAAAGACTGATCATTGAGAAACATTTCCATAACACAACTCTGCATTCGCTTAATTAATAAAACTACTCAAAATGTATTGATTATCTTATTGAAAAATAAACATTTTTACTGATTTGATAGCATAAAATAAAGGCAGCTTCTCACCAAAATCTTTTTCTGAAAAGCGATAATATAGATGATTATAACAAATCCGAAATCCATTTATTTTGCTTCAAGATTTATTTTGATGACCCCTTTTTTAGAAAGGTGCCTGTGACGGAATACAATTTCAAACAGATTATCGTCGAATTTGTCGAATCCAGAGTCTTTATAACATAAAGTGAGAACAAAAAATTATTTTTTCAACAACGAAACAAGGAAGGCAATATGCGAAGCTTTAAAGAGTGGACATTGGCAGAATTGGATAAAACGTTTAAGCTTGAAGTGCTTGATAGCAGCCCAGTTTTAGAACACTGGATCACAGCACAGGCCGATATTTCTGATTTAGAGCGCCAAGTCTTACGTTCTTTTCAAAAAATATTGCACAGTCATGTGTATGATTGGAATGAAACGGAATTGGCCTACAATTTCATTGGGCCGGTGATGGCATTTGCCAACTTCAACACGAAACAATTCAATTTTTTTGCAGAACGCGCTTTCAGCGGGAAGGTTGATGAGATTGAAATGGGCGGTAGGCCAGACGGGATGATTGCCTCAGGCTTTCGAGAACCAGAGCAACCCTATTTCTGTTTCCAAGAATACAAGAAAGAAAAATATCCTGAAGGCGACCCGGCAGCGCAAGCATTGGCGGCCATGTTAGTCGCTCATGAACTCAATCAGCACCGGTTTCCGGTGTATGGCTGCTACGTAAAAGGGGAAGTATGGCATTTTATGACGTTACAGGAACGCGCCTATTGCATTAGTGACGGATATATTGCTACCCGTGACGATCTCTTTGACATTTTTCGTATGTTGAAAGTTCTTAAACAGCTTATCACCGACTTTGTCGAATCAAACTCTCAAGGCGATTCTTTATAAAAAACAATGTGATCTTGATTTGAGGTATACTCAACGAGGTGATAAACTTAACCTTTTTTTATAATGACTTTAGGGAATTGTAGGGTGGGTAACGTGTTTTTGTTGCCCACCAAAAAGTTTTTCACGCAAAAGTTTTGCGCGCAAAACTTTTGCGTGAAAAGCTATGCCCATGTGCTGTATAAATACAGGGCAACCCGACAGATTTTCCATACAAAACACAATGATTTGTAGGGGCAATCCCTTGTGGTTGCCCTTAACTTTAAATGGCAAAGAGACGACATGATTGTCGCTGATCTTGATTAGCGTTCAAGATTTCTTGGAGTTCAATCTTGATTAGCGTTCAAGATTTCTTGGAGTTCAAGATTTATCTTGATTTTCGTTCCAAATTGATTTTGCTGCCCGATTTTCAAACCCAATTGATTTTGCTGCCCGCTTTTCAAACCAAATTGATTTTGCTGCCCGATTTTCAAACCAAATTGATTTTGCTTTTATTTGTTTTCGATCTATTGATAATTGATAATTGATAATTGTTCATTGATAACTAACCCCCCTTTTTTCAAGTCAAAGTCTCAAACCAATCACATTCTAAACGACTGATTAATAAGACTAATTAATAAGCAATCTAACACATAAGTGATATCCCAATTTTTTTGATTTAACACTTTTGTCTCTTGTGTACTGTATTTAGCTTCGCTGTCTTCCGGTTCACGCTAAAGTTGCGCGCAACAAAGCGCGTGAAATGTGAAATGGATATATTTGGTTAGTCACCTTTAGGTGACTTGAGCTTTTAGACAACTGCTTTAGCTGTTGGCTGTTATGTTAAATA
Source organism: Candidatus Parabeggiatoa sp. nov. 3 (assembly GCA_003645185.1). GTDB lineage: Bacteria > Pseudomonadota > Gammaproteobacteria > Beggiatoales > Beggiatoaceae > Parabeggiatoa. The sequence goes on along the minus strand of QNEL01000562.1, from coordinate 1,740 downwards.
GGTTGCTATTATATGACGATGCTAAGTATAGTCAAATTTCTGTGAAACTCAGTCAAGTGAAACTCTGCTCCACTTCGTTATCGCCGTAAAGAAAAAGGTTTTCGTTCAAACACTAAGGAACGTGCATGAAATAATTTAGTCAACTCGGAATGAGATAGCTTGATTTAATTTAATTATTTCGTGCATATTCCTAACTCCAATTGTTAAAAAAACTAGGTTTATTTATGTGTACTCATAACCATCTGACCTTTGGAGCAAACAGCAATATTTATATGAAATGCTGCCTACTCTTTCTTCACCACTACCAATATCAAAACTACCACTGGCTCGCACTGCAACGCGCCCAAAATAAGTACCTATTTTCTTTCCTTTGGTGACGACAGCCTTTACAATATCACCTGTTTGAAATCCTTTAACCCGTTTGGCCTTCTTTGGCCCGGTTCTAGGAAATCCGTACTTATTCATACTGCACTTTTGCCGACTACCACGTCCCTTGGCAGTGATAGTCAAAGGGGTTATCGTTTTTGGAATAACAATTTGGCTGCCGCTTTCACCGACACAAGCTGCGTCTATCCAATGATCCTTTTGATAGCCTAGCTTCAAACGGTTAAACTTAGTGCGTCCACCAGTGGAAAAAACAATCGGTAAACCAAAGGATTTGAGCACATTGCTGATTGCGTATCGCGTAGCATTAACCGCCGCGGCGTCTTTTAAAGGTTTCAGAGCCTGAGATTGTATTTTCCTCAGTCTGTCTGGCTGACTCTTTAAAAACTCCTTAATATCCTGATTACCTTTCTTCTGGTTGCACTTGTTACATGCCAATGTTAGGTTTGATACTCTGTTTGAGCCGCCTTTACTACTTGCTCTAATATGCTCAATTTCAAGTGATACATTCTGAGCACCACAATAAGCACATTTACGGCCCCATTTTTCTAATAGGTACTCTCGCACTTCATATCCGGCTAACTCACCGTGTTGATATTCGAGCCCGGATATTTCGGGGTTCTGAATCTTTTGCATGTCAAACTTAACCGTCTCAACTGCTATTTGACTGACTGGTGTCAAAGACGATAACTTGAGCATCCCGTTTTTGACATTATCTACTCGTGACCGTAATGACGGCGGCAACCAGCCAGCGGGTCGCATTCGGTTTAAAAACCGTGCTTGCCGATACCGGGTTTTCCTATTGCGCCGTGACCGACGTATAGCCCTTCTTGATTCGAGATGACTTTTTATCTGAATACCGCGATGGTTCAAATTCCCTGCCCAAATAACTTCCAAACCCCTATTAAAATGCCCAACCAAAGCGATACCTGTTGTGCGGCTGCCTGGATCAAACTTGACCTCGATAGGCTGTAAATCACCACCTACACGGTGCGTCATAATAATTGTGAAAGGGTAGCGTCGATAAACGGCAGCCTTTCCCTTTTTTAATAGCTTACGTGCCCTGGCTGGGTGGCAAGGCATCAGAGGTTGTTTATTGTGATCTAAAACGAATACTCTTTGCATAAATTGTTACATATCTTCGCTTGCGCGAGTAATGGTCTCCTAGCTAATGTTAGAAAGCGGTTTTAAATGGAAACGACACTGGCCTTTCCATCAGACCTGTTTAATCGTTCCCCGTAGAGTCTCGGACTGGAGATGCATCCAAGAGTACCTATATTTTCGCCCCTAACGGAGTTCCGAAGAACCAAAGCGGGTAACCTTAAAATACTTAGTTGCCTAAGTTATTTATGGACG
>QNEL01000561.1 GCA_003645185.1 Candidatus Parabeggiatoa sp. nov. 3 | reverse complement strand
TAAAGCTGCCCTGATTGCCCGTACCTCGGTTTTGCCATCACAAAATGTCCAAATAAAGACGGCCATTGGATTAAGTAAATAGCTCTCCTCGTGAGATTGAGAAACTAACTTATCTTGCTCATCAGAGGAATGCAATTGCCAGTCTTGATTGGGTTTGGGTTTATAACTATCGAAGGCGTGTAAAAGATTATTGGAGTTTGAATGATTCATTTTATGTTTAGTACAACGGATAAACGAGCGAAGTTTCGTTTAGGGGAATGAACGGATTTAGGATTGATGCACTAATCAGTACAAGGAATGAGGAAATAAATAAATGGCAACTTTAAATGTTTTATTCGTTTATTTCGAGCGTCGTTGTACTGATTGTACTATTGTAAGTACTGAAGCACAAATAAACAGGTATTTATACCGCAAAGGGCAACCACAAGGGATTGCCCCTACAAGCCGCCCGTAGGGGGCAATCCCTTGTGGTTGCCCCTTTCTCCTTTCTTTTTTTTAAATACCTGAAAATTTATGGTTCAGTACTTACTGAACATAAATATTGATGTTCAGATAACAAAAAGGGCAAACACGCTGATTTGCCCTTGTTTTATTTAACTGCTACCACTTTGCGCCATAACAGTCTTGGCGGTTAGCAAGCTAATCACAGCGGGTGCCGTATAGGCAGAATATTTCCCCATCTTTTTAAGAGCTTGCCGACGGGTTTCTAAAAGATCATCTATGTGGCTGTCAGTCGTTGTAGCCGAATCTTTAGTATGGGAGGGTTTGTTTTTTTCTGTCATTGTCAATTATTCCTGCGGTTAGTGATAAATCAAAATTTTGAACAGGTTGAAACCATACTTTTTTAATAAAATCCTGTCAATCCTTAAATCCGTTTAATCCTGTTGTTAGATTGAATTAATCTATTTATTCTGCAAACACCTTTGCAATAGGCATAGAAATCTCCATCACCTCATCAACAATCTCGGTACTATTTAAGTCAAAGCTTTTATAAGCACGCGGCTGAGAAAAAACGCGAACCTCATCCAAAGAAGGTATAACCAACCAACATGATTTCACGCCAAGCTCGAAGTAAGCGTTAATTTTCCTGACAAGATAATCGACTGCTTGTCTTGGCGACAGTATTTCAATTGCTAGATCAGGCATTTGAGATACTCTCACTAAATCATTTTTGCCTTTTGGGATGAGGGGTCGTTTTAGATAAGCACAAACATCGGGTTTCAATTCCTCTTTAACACCCAGATCATACTCGCTTAAATCATACTGGCTGATATCTAGGCTTAACTCACTCATGACAGCCAGTTTCTTGTCGCACTTGAATTTAAGCAAACCCCCTAAATTGATTTGCACCGTACTATGATTTAACGAACCCATCTCATCTTCCCCATCAATGGCGTTGTTTTCAAGTTCATAACTATCACTCATATCCTTACTCCCTATTGTCAGGCTAAATACACTATTTAGTAAAGTACCTACTCAACCAACGGTTCGCCTCTTGATAAAGATGAGCAATATGTGCTGTGTGAAATGATGACGCTCGTCATAGCCTTTCTAGTATTACAAAAATAGGCTAAATAAGCACCATCTTGCCCGGTAATGCCGGTTATCAGTGCTTATGTCATCCACGATGGCGGAACAAGAAAGCTGAGGTTTGATTTTCAAATCACGAGTTGTCGTCTGAGCCGTTTGAACCGGCTTTTTACTTACTCGTTTGTAAAAATGGCGTAATGATTGAACTGCCATCAATAATGGGATAATATTTCCGCAATGCCGCATAAAACAATTGCTGTTCCCAAGTGTATTCCACATTGGGATCAAGCACAAATAGTTGTTTCAATAATTGTTTAGTCAATACCAAATAGATATTTTGTAATTGTCCTTGTAAGTACTGAACCATAAATTTTCAGGTATTTTGTAGGGTGGGCAAGGTTTTTTTTTGCCCACCATTTAAGCTTAAGGTGGGCAACAAAAAGACGTTACCCACCATTTCACGCGCTTTGTTTCGCGGAGCGAAACTTTAGCGTGAAATACATTTATTCTTCGTTTATAATGTTAGAAAACTTATGCTTCAGTACTTATAGACAAGAATTGTGTTATTGATTACTCTATCCAGCCATTTGGCTATCTCACTGATTGAATTGTGATTTTTGAAATCGACATTCGGTATGTGGTATAAACCTAATTCATTAGCAATGGAGGTGACACCGGGCGCATTACCCAATAAAAAAATATCCGGCTTAGGATTTAATAATGTCCAGCTTTTAATGGCATTCCATTGCATCAAGTCATATTGATTCTCAAAAGCTTTGGGAATGGTAAAAAAAAGTCAAATTAATCATCAGTTCTCCGTTTTTATGGTGGCATTATCACCACTTAGCACGTTAAATTGTGGTGAAAAGTGAATGGTTTTGTGTTCAAAACCTTTGAAATTCTGGACGACAAGTTGATCAAGTCTCATTTTGTTATCTCCCTATCAATGCTTCTGATTAGAAGGCCTTTTGAAGACTTTGGCAATAGGTAAGTGAATATCCATGACTTCATCAATAACCTCTGTGTCGTTCATGTCGAATGTTCTATGTTGATCAACTTGCGGATAAACGTCTATTGCCTCCATTGAAGGCACAACCAACCAGCATGACTTTACACCAAGCGCAAAATAAGCCTTGATCTTCCTAACCAAATAACCAACTGATTGGCTTGGTGAAAGCACTTCAATTGCTAAATCCGGCATTTGGGATACGCTTAAAATATCATCCTCAACTTCTTTATCCGGCTCCGGTGGTGGGCTAGAATAAACACAGACGTCTGGTACTAATTCATATCTGGCTTTGAGACTAAATTTGCTTAAATCAATTGAGGATGCATCCAAACTTAATTCAACAAAAGTGGCAAACCTATCATCATTGTCAAGTAAGCTTGTTAATTTAGTTTGTGCAATGCTATGGTTTATTGATCCCATATCTAATTCCTCATCCTGAAGAAATTCATCTTTGAAGTCGATTGTTTCGCTCATATTCTTAATTATTCTGTTAGATGGAGCGGTGGGTTTAGCTTCGCTAAACCTACCTACCAAAAAATCATTTAAATACAAGTGCTTAAATACTTATATATAACGATATGTGGTGGCTTTGGGATTTCTGCTCTCCTGCACTAGTGCAGGAGAGCGAAAGTTTCAATACCATTGGAAAACCAGGGTTGCCCCTTTTGATGCTTGCTAAGTGGTCTCAAGATTTCCGCTTTCTTGCACTAGCTACTTACCACGACTGGCCATTTTCATCAATATACCCACAATTTTATTAACATTTGTGATGTGATATTCCACCACATCAATACAAGCACTGTTATCTTTATATTCGAGAAATCGCCATGTATTACCGGTTGTCACTGCGCCATATATTTTAGGTAAAGGTTCTTCTTCTTTTTCATTAAAGAGACTTGATGCAAACATTTCGGCGATACATTGGCCTAAACCACCGGTAATATTTTCATTTTTGGCTTCAACAATGGTTATAATTGGGGCATTAAGATAGAACTGTTCTGGTGATTTGCTTATTATGAAATCACAAAATCCATTCAAATCTCTGCCTTTGTCAACATCCAAATTAATGCCAGAAAAAAAGCTGATCTGATTATCCAATAATCTTCTAACTTCTAGTAATACATTGGCAATCACCAGTTCTGATCGTACTTTTTCCGTACCAACCGCTAAGGCTAATGGAAGATTATATTTTAAAGTGGTTAACAAATAATCGCTAACTTGAATCTCTTTAATTTGAGAAAACAAGTCTTTGTCTTCAATGACTTTTATATTTAATTCCCGTTTAGCTCTTTTCAAGGTGAAGTTGCTATATGGCATGGTTTTTAAGTTACCTTTCTCCTAAATTCTACCTTGCGAATATCCTCTTGCTCAGGTGAACACACTTCCCAATCTTTATCTAAATTCAATCTCTCTAATGCCAACCGTATCACCTGTACGTGATTTTCAAACTGTGCTGTTTTATGAACAATAGAGGTATTGTCACCATGCCAGCGATAGGCGTACATGATTTGATCAAGATGATGGATTGTACACACTTCACTGAGTTTAAGAAACATGTCATAATCAACCGCATTTTTGAGCTATTCATTAAAGCCAGTGGTTTTTAGCCAATCACGTTTCCTATACAAATTTTACCTGAAATGTTTTCATTTTTTAGGTGTCCTCTGATAAGTCACTATAACATTTTCAATCAGATAGCAAGTTTGAGGATTTTATAATTGCCTTTTTTAAGTATAAAATAACAGGGGCTGTTATGCACGATTGAGTCACCGTGTCAAATCAAAAAAACTTGATAGTCGAGTTACACACAACTTGTAGACCAATTTTCCTAATTCTTAAATTCTTGTTTTTGAATCACCGAACCATAAGTTATAAGCAGGAAAAAATCAATATTCAAACAACGATTTAGAAGGAAACAAGGTTTTCAAAAAGTTGGAGAGTGTCTTTGTTATGTTATCATCAAAAATAGGTGATACTTCATTGAGACAGAAAAATTTTGGTTGCCTTTGTTTCACCTTACTCAGCATTCGATGGTTAAACTAAACCGAACTACGTCTCCATAGTCGATTCGTCTTCAAAACCGTACATGAAACTTTCACTTCATACGGCTCCTTTATTAATAACGATATTACTATCTCTTGTAGAATGTTTTTAG
>QNEL01000560.1 GCA_003645185.1 Candidatus Parabeggiatoa sp. nov. 3 | reverse complement strand
TTGGAAGAATCAGATACGCATTCAATATGATTTATTTTAATGGTGGGCAACATAAAGACGTAAGGAGCCCTACATGGATTTTTTGGTGGGCAACATAAAGACGTAAGGAGCCCTACAATAGATCAAAACAATTTTAAGGCTTACCTTTGTATGAGATTGCTGATAAATTGATATCGCTTTTGGAAGAATCAGATACGCATTCAATATGATTTATTTTAATGGTGGGCAACATAAAGACGTAAGGAGCCCTACATGGATTTTTTGGTGGGCAACATAAAGACGTTACCCACCCTACAATAGACCAAAAAAATTTTAAGGATAATACCATGAAATCGTTATTCTCAATTCCAACGCTTTTCGTGATTTCAATAGCTGTTTTCTCTGTCGTTCAAGTTGAGGCGCATCCTGGCGATACCGATACCAAAGGATGTCACCTCGATCAAGAAACGGAAGAAGAGCATTGTCATGAAGCTGAAGCCTCTACGGATTCCGCCACTACAGGTGGCGCGAGTGATACGAGTACATCTGCCGACGAAGCCAGTCCGGTAACTGAAGCGGCAAGTACACCCTCTACCACCACTGATTCGACTAGCGGCACTAGCACCCTGAATAATGCAGTCTCTACTCAAGAGTACGATAATGGCTACAATGCGGGACTCGCAGAGGGTATGGCACTGTGTAAAAAAAGCCCTGGTGCCTGTGGCATCAGTAGCACTTTAAATACTGAACGCACCGAAGAGGAAATCAAAGAAGAATGTCGAAGCTATCCAGAATCTTGTGGGATAAAGCGTGGCCCAAACGATGATGGTTCTACCCAAGATGGTATCGCACAATGTCAAAATGATCCCCAATCTTGTGGTATAGAAACCAATCAAAACACGGATGGTTCTACAACCCAAGGTATCGCTCAATGTCAAAATGATCCAAAATCTTGTGGGATAGAAACCAATCAGAACACGGATGGTTCAACAAGCCAAGGTATTGCACAATGTCAAAATGATCCAAAATCTTGTGGGCTAGAAATCAATCAAAACACAGACGGTTCTACCCTAGAAGGCATCACGCAGTGTCAGAATGATCCTAGTTCTTGTGGCATAACAATCACTCAAAACACAGATGGCTCGACTATAGAAGGCATTAGACAATGTCAAAATGATCCCCTTTCTTGTGAAATCATTGTGAATCCTAACTTGAATAAGATTATTCAAGAAACTAAAGCGCAATGTCAAAGAGAACCGGCTTCTTGTGGTATTGATATCAACAATTGTCCTACCAGCGTTCCTGATCAACCCGCGAGCTTGGTTAAGGTTCACGGTTTTTTCTCCTTGAGTGATGGCAAATTATACCTACCTGCTGTCGATGTACCTACCGCATTAGATGGCACAGTAACAACTTATGAGATAGAACTGAAAATCATACCTGGGCGTGAACCACTATCATTTGTAATCACCAAAGGGGCTCCCATTGAAGGGCAGAGTAAAACCTGTTTTTACCCGAAAGATTAGACTTTATACCGCTCTAAGTACTGAACCATAAATTTTCAGGTATTTTAATTAAAAGAAACAACCAAGAAGAGGGGCATGAGCAAGGGATTGCCCCTACGAACCGCCCGTAGGGGCAATCCCTTGCTCATGCCCCTTGCTCATTGATTTACAGGTTTATTTTATAAAAAGTCATAAAATCAAGCACTTAAAAAATCTGTATAATGTCTATTGATAATTTAGCTATCAACACGGTTATGATTGATTTCCATTCAATCATCAACCGTGATTATAATTATAATAAAAGAGGCACAATAGTATGTCCAATAACAAGGTACTTTCCTTAACCACCCTGGCTTCCAAGCGTCATGATATGAAAGAGCGTGGCGGTATCAATTGGTTAATAGACTTGTTTATTAAGGAATTGCCCAATTATATTAAGGAATTACAACAAGCTGTTAACAGTGGCGATGGTGAAGCGGTTTATTTAGCAGCCCATAAATTCAAAGGGAGTGCTTCTAATTTAGGAGCAGTTGGCATGGTTGCCCTTTGTAGACAATTGGAAGAGAGCGGACATGCTGGAGACATACAACAAGCAAAATGGATTATGGAAAATGTAGTTCCTAAAGAAACAAAACGCTTGAAAGAGGCCTTGGAACAAGAGAAACTGCGGGAAAAATAAATAATTATAGTGCTGCATGATAGAACGCTGATTCGGATTCTTGTCCTGTTTTTTAATCAGTGGAACAAAAATCAGCAGGCTATGCCGTAATTTAAACCACCATCACCTATATTACAGCACTCTGCTATTTTTTGGATATTTTTTGGATATTTTTCTGATAAACCTGATAATTGATCTACCTTGCCACCACAAATGATAATTGATCTTTGAAATTTAATGGAAATCAATATGACCTCTCATATGATATTGGTTGTTGACGACAGCCGAGTTTCTCGGATGCTGGTACGTGCCATCATTGACCATGACAACGAGCAAATACAAGTTATTGAAGCCGGTAACGGTGAAGAAGCGTTAAGCAAAACTCAAGACATCCAAGTGACGATTGCAATCTTGGATCTCAATATGCCGGGTATGGATGGTTTAGTCCTCGCCTCAAAATTGTTAGCGCGTTTTCCCAAGGCCAAAATAGGTTTATTAACGGCCAATGTTCAAGACATCGTGCGCGAAAAAGCTCACGCATTGGGTATTACTTTTATTCCTAAACCAATCACCGAAGAAAGAATTTTGGGTTTTATTTATGGATGACAACATTCAACTCGAAGAGTTGCAACATGATGCCATTATAGAATTATTGAATATTGGCATGGGGAAGGCTGCAGCTTCGTTGAGTCTCATGCTTAATGAAGAAGTGAAGCTTTCAATACCGCGTCTTGAATTGCTCACTCGACAACAAGCAGCCAACCACCTTAATACTCAACCACAACAAGGCATTGTGGCCATCAAGCAATACTTTCATGGCCCCTTTTGGGGAGAAGCGTTACTCCTGTTTCAACTTGATAATAACTTAGAATTTTTACGCCTTTTAATCAAAGACAATCTACCATCAGACTTGCTCATAGAATTGGAAGCAGACGCATTGATGGAAGTCGGCAATATCATACTCAGCGCCGGCCTCTTTTCCCTTGCTAATAATCTGAATGAAGAATTGACCAGTGATTTACCTCTCTTTGTAACCGGTACAGCGGTAGAAATACTCGAAATCAATGCCAGTCAAAAAAATGAAGTGATCATGCTTTTGCGAATGGACTTTGCCTTGGAAAATAAAGACATTAGTCTTTATGCTGTTTTTATACTTGACTTGCCATCCATTAAACAATTCAAAAGCAGTATTGATCAGTTTCTAGGAAAATTGAGGCAGTAGAGACGCACTGCGTCAATGCCATTAAGTTAAGGGCAGACACGCAGGTATGCCCCTACAAAACCCCACGTATTCAGGGGTTGTAGGGGCGAACCTGCGTGTTCGCCCAGGCTTAACGAAGGTGGCATTGACGCACTGCGTGCGTCTCCTTGCTATGCGTTTCAACATCGGCCCTGGAGACGCACGCAGTGCGTCTCTACATGGAATAAAAACAATATGCAATCTAATCAATTACACACTTTGAAATTGAACCCGAATGAAATTCATCTGTGGTTGGCTTTTCCAGATGAAATACAAGATATTGCCTTGCTTTCTGCTTATGATAAACTCATGAGCGAAGAAGAACGCACGCATCAACAACGATTTCATTTTGCTAAACATCAACATCAATACCTGATTACACGCGCTTTGGTTCGTACTACCTTATCTCGTTATACTGATGTTGATCCTAGCCATTGGCAATTTTATAAGAATCAATATGGCCGCCCTGAAATTCATCATTCAGATGGTTTGCCTCCGCTTCGTTTTAATCTATCGCATACTGATGGTTTGATTATATGTGGTGTTGTTTTGAAACAGGATATAGGCGTCGATGTTGAAGACACGGAACGAAAGGGAGCGCCGTTGGAAATTGCTGATAGGTTTTTTTCGGCACAAGAAGTTCACGATTTGAATCAGGTGCCAGACAGTGAAAAACGAGAGCGTTTTTTTAATTATTGGACGCTGAAAGAATCTTATATTAAGGCGCGTGGTATGGGCCTCTCTTTGCCACTAGAGCAATTTACTTTTCTTATGTCACGCACTGAAATTCAATCTCATCAACCTTTACGCATTTCTTTTGCGCCTCAATTGCACGACGATCCTAATCAGTGGCGGTTTTGGTTATTGCAAGCAACCCAACGTCACCAAGTTGCGATTTCTCTTCGTAGAGATGAAGGTGTGGCTTATCAATTAAGCCTGAAAAAAGTGGTTCCTTTAAGAGAAGAGCACTCCTTTTCTTGTTCTGTTTTGCATGCAAACTAAGGAAGTCCAAAAAACTAATAGAACTCATCGTTATAGCTAAATCAAAATGTAGGGTGGGTAACGGGTTTTTGTTGCCCACCATTTAAAAATATTATTAAAATCAAATAATTAAAAAATGATGTCTAACGATGCGGGTGGAACCTGGGGTTCCCAAAAAGCCTCAACGGTGGCGGGGTTTTCTGTGAATGAGAGCATTTATAAGTACTGAAGCACAAATAAACAGATATTTTAGCGCAAAGGGCAACCACAAGGGATTGCCCCTACATGGCATTGCGTAGGGGCAATCCCTTGTGGTTGCCCCATTTCAAAATACACGAA
>QNEL01000559.1 GCA_003645185.1 Candidatus Parabeggiatoa sp. nov. 3 | reverse complement strand
GTTAGAAGAGACTGAGGATATTCAAGCATGGCTAGTGGTTTTTCCCCATCATGGTGGCAAACCGGGTAATAAAAATGTCAAGGCATTTACAGCCCGTTTCTGTGAAGCCGTTAAACCCAAAATAGTCATTTTTTCAATCCGTGATAATGTGAAACATTTTCCAACGCCAGTTGTCGTTGAGACGGTGGCAGAAAGCCTAGAAAATGTTCGTCTGTTTTCTACCCGTTCTTCTAAGGTACTAAAAGCTTTTATTGAAAAAACGGGTAGTCAATTACATCAAGATGCTGTGGGTACGATACTTGTGGATTTGACTAAAGAACCCTTGGACGTTGAGTTTATAAATGATGGGATAAAGGAATAAAACTTGGGCGAACACGCAAGGGCACCCCCTACGCAATAACAAAGGTTCGCCCCTACAATTTGCACTCCTTTTTCGCTGAAATTGGAGTACACACTTGAGTTTGTTTGGCTAAGGCTTGCAATAGCCGTTCGATTTCGATTTCTCTATTTTGATACCAATCGGTTGATAAAATCCGATGCAGTTTCCAACCTTTGCTTTCTAATATTTCTTGTCGTAGTCTGTCTCTATCTCGGATGGATGAAGTGGCGTGGTAATTCGCGCCGTCGTATTCTATGCCTAATAGATATTCATGGGGCCTTTCTGGGTGGCATACGCCTAGTTCGATGCGAAAGCCGGCGACACCGACTTGGGCTACGCTTTGATATCCGTGTTCTTCAAGCAGTTTAGATATCGCGATTTGAAAATCGTTGTTGGTGCCTTGGCAGCTTGATTTATTGGCTAAATGTCCCGTTTCGGCATATTCTAAATAGCTTTTGAGTATGTGTACGCCGCGTTTGGAACTGCTTTTTAAGACGATATCACTGGCCCGTAGGGCGGTGAATAATACTAGCCGTTTTTTGGCGCGTGTGAAAATGACATTCAGTCTTCGCCAACCTTGTTCATTGGAAATGGGGCCGAAGCGTTGAAAGACTTTGCCGGTTTCTGAATCAGGGCCGTAAGTCGTTGAGACGAATATGACATCGCGTTCATCACCTTGTACGTTTTCTAAGTTCTTGATAAAAAAGGGTTCTGCGCTATTTTCGGTGGCCTTTATTTTCTCTTCTATTCCCGTGTCTTGTTGACACTGTTTGTCCAGTAATTCTGTAATCAGTTCTTGTTGTTTTAGATTAAAGGTGGCAATGCCAAGGCTTAAATGAGGGCTGTTGTTTAAGTGGGCTACGATGGCCGTCACAACCGTTTCGGCTTCTTTCTGGTTTCGGCCCTTGAAATAGTTGGCCTTTTCGATGTAATTGAGATGTACGCCGTATTCCTGATCTTGGCTTCGCGGGGCAGGGAAGACGATCAGTTCTTCGTCATAAAAATGATGGTTGGAAAAGGCTATCAAGTTTTCATGCTCTGAACGGTAATGCCAACGTAGTCGCCCTTTTGAATATATGCTGAAACACAAATCTAAAATGGATTCTTGCCCGTCTACTATCGTGCTTTCCTCTTCTTCATTTACCAGTCGTTCAAAAAATTGGGTGGGGGGCAATTGTTTTGGATCGCCCACTATCACGATTTGCTGAGAGCGCGCTATCGCGCCTAATGCGTCTTCAGGGCGAATTTGTGAGGCTTCATCCATGATGAGTAAATCAAATTCAATTTGCCCTGGTGCGAGATATTGGGCGACGGAAAGTGGACTCATCATAAAACACGGTTTTAACGCTTGTAAGGCTTTCGTGGCGCGTCTCACTAATTGGCGGATGGGAATATGTCGCCGCTTTTTATTCAATTCATGTTCTATCAAGCTTTTTTCGGTGAAACGACTCACTTTGCCGCTATTGTTGCCTTGGGGAATAGGGCGTTGAGCTACTTGGTATGCTATCCGTTGGCGGTAAGCTTGTTGTAATGCTTTATCTAATTCAGCAAATTGTTGGCGGAGGCTTTCATAATGCCGGCGCGTGAATTTTGCCAGAATAGGGTGTTCGTTGAACACTTCGCGTGCTAGGCTTTGATAAAAGGCGTGTTGATAATGCAATGCCGTTTGTTGAGCTTGAATCTGGCCAGCAGTGAGGGCTTCGGTTATCACACTTAATCCGATCTCGTCAATGTCTTGTTTTAAGTTGTAAAAGAGTGAGAGTGTGCCTAATAAATTGACGGTGGCTTGGCAAGTGCTGGCTGTGCTGGCAATCTTTTCTAAAGTGCAGGGTTTTAGGCCGCATTTAAACCATTTTTGGATATCGAGTTTTCCAAAAGCAGCCAATTGGCGACAGTATTCCGAAAATTGGTTCAGATAAGCATGATTTTTGGTTAAGAGTTCATGAAAGACTGGGGCTCTTACGCTGATGTCACTGATGATCCAATGCAAGAGCGATCTGGGCAACTTGCCCATTGTTTGTAAGCGTGTTATCCAATCTGCTAACCCAAAAATCGCTCCGGCCTCTGTATCAATGCCTTGATAGTTTTTACCCAGTAATTTTTTCAATCCCGGATTTTTTTCGTAATGATTACGAAGCTGCCATGCTTTGAGTAAATTTTGCACGGCACTGTGTATAGAAATCAGATGTTTATCTGTGAGGTGGGGTAATTGTCGCTGTAAGCTTGGCGTTAATTCAGCCACTAGGCGACGGCGTTCTAGTAATTTTTCAACAAATTCATTGACGCATAAATGCGGTTCAACGGGTACATTTAATTGTTTCGCCGCTTTCGTGACTCTTAACCATTGCTCATACTTGACGGCCGTTGTTTTTAATATATAGCGGCACGGTTCGCTTTGCTGTGCTAGGAGTTGTTGCGCTTCTTCTGTACCCAGCACTTCAGTGAGCATTTGGGCCCAGTTTATCAATTGTTCAAGTGGTGCCCAATCGGTTTCAAGGCCGCAAAATAGGGGGCCAAATAGACGTTGATATTGCTCTCTTTGGCTTTCCTGTTCGGTTTTACGTTTAAGTGTTGCTAGGGATTCTAGTTTTCTCGCTAACTCGCGGTTGTTCAATTTGGAAGTGGCGAGGAAGCTTTTGACGGCGCTTTTGCTACGCCGATATTCGGCCGATAATATCGGAAACCAGTTGTTTTGATGTTTGCGGATGTCATCCGCTAAAATCGCAATCTGTTCTGAATCTGGTAATTTGTTGAGTAAAAAATACGGCTTTTGTTCTGCCCATTGTTCGGTTAATTGAGAAAAGGTTTGACGCGCTTGTTGAAAAATAATCGGGCTTGCTTCTAGCGCATGTTCAGGGTGTTTGTAGAGAATCAGATTGTCTGGCGCGTGTTCGGCTAATTCTTTCAATTTCAGAAATCGGAGAAAACTGTTGACCGATTCTGGGTTGTCTAACAAAGACTGCAGTTCGTCATCCAGTTTATCAATACTTTTGATGATGATGGCGAGTTCATCAGGTGAGTCATTACCAAACCCTAATTTTTCCAGCTGGTTTGTGGTATTGATCATCTGTTGTAGGAATTTGATCGAATATTTACCATAACCTAAGAATTTGACGGCTTGGTTCAGTAATTGCCGGTATTCCTTTTGCTCCGTTTGAAATTGACGAAGCTTGTTTAGCGTTCGCTTTTCCAATAATTGGATCGCTATCTTGCTGTCAGGAAAACTGGGTAAGGGGAGCAATACTGCCTTATCAATCTGGGTGAGTAAGTGCAAGGTGGCTATATCTTTGGTGATCGGTATTTCAGTTTCTTCTATTAAAACATCAAGATACGCTTCATGTGTTTGCGTTTTCAAGAAGAGATTGGATAACAGTTCTCGAATCACTTCTTTATCCCCAGGCCATAAATGGGTGGGTTGAAAACCGTGCCAGTGTTCTATGACTTCATCAGATAGCTTGTCGTAAATGTCGCCGATTTCTTTTAATTGATTGATTTTATTATCAAATTCTGTGCGCGAGATTTGGTAAGGGTTGGGTATGTCAAAATGCAAGGGTTTGTCGGCCAGTTCACCCCGTAATCTTTCCAACACCCAAAACACGTCATAAATGCGTTCATCATGAGGCCCAACAATCGTGTTGACTAGATTGGAGTAGTCTTGCAATTGTTGTTTTTTGGCCTTCAGTTCTTGAATAGTGTTTTCTAATTGGATCACATCCTCGAAAGTGTGATCAAGCCGCTTTTTCAAATTGGCGTGTAACTCGCTTTTTTGAGTTTTATGGCTATGTAGTTCAAGGCAAAATTCCCCTAAACCGGCTTTCTCTAAACGAGTGGCGACGACATCTAAGGCCGCTTTTTTTTCAGCGACAAATAACACAGATTGCCCTTGATAAAAGGCAGCGGCGATCAAGTTGGTAATGGTTTGGGATTTACCGGTACCGGGGGGCCCTTCTACGACAAGATGTTGGCGTAAAGCGGCCGTGATTACGGCCTGTTGAGAGCTATCAGCATCAAGAATTAAGGGCAAAATCTCATCGGCTTCCTCTTTTTCAAAGGGCAAAATATCCCCAGCCCCTTTTTCAAAAGGCATGTCGCCTAGAATGGTTTTGAGATTCGCATTGTCTGTCAATTGAGCGTCATCGGGCCAGTTTTCATTGTCTAAATCTTTGTACATGACTAATTTAGTAAAACTAAAAAAGTCTAATCGGATAGTGGGCACGACTTGCCAGCGGGGTATTTTTTGAATCACTTCCGCCACTTGTTCTAAGTAAGTTGTAGGGAATATCTCTTCTGAAAACTTCGGTAAGGCTAAATTAAAATCATTGGCT
>QNEL01000558.1 GCA_003645185.1 Candidatus Parabeggiatoa sp. nov. 3 | reverse complement strand
ATATTGATGTCGTACTCGCCATGTACCATGATCAAGGATTACCCGTGCTAAAACAACGTGGTTTTGGACAAGCTATCAATATCACATTAGGCTTACCCTTTATACGCACATCAGTTGATCATGGCACCGCATTAGCCTTAGCCGGAACAGGCCAAGCTTCAAGTAATAGTTTACAATTTGCTTTACAAACGGCAATTAGTTTGTCTAGGTAGGAGTTAAGGGCAGACACGCAGGTATGCCCCTACCAAACCCAACGTATTCAGGGGTTGTAGGGGCGAACCTGCGTGTTCGCCCAGGCTTAACTAAATGTTTTTAAATGAAGAGACTATGCAAAAATTAAATAACCTATTGATATTAAAACTATTTATCGTATTGTGTCTAGGTTTCAATTTAAGTGGTTGTACACACCGCATGGCTTTTGGTAGCTGTGCCTACCGCGTTCAAAGCGGCGAATGTTATGAAGAAAAAGTTCAAGATGCTGACATCATGGCGAGCAGCTATGTCGCAGCCGATAATTTGATACATTATGCCAGCACTCAGCTTACTCCAGAATCTCGATTGTTAGTCACCAGCATTGCGAATATTGATAATCTTGAACAGAGTACGGCTTTAGGCAGATTGATTGGCGAGCAAGTTTCAGCGCGTTTAAGCCAATACGGTTATACCGTACTAGAAGCAAAATGGCGTAAAGGTTTGAATGTGATATCGCAGACAGGTGAATTTGTTTTATCGCGCGGATGGCGATCAGCGGAAGAAATACATCATGTTGATAAGATTATTGCGGGCACTTATACGGTTGCCAAAGATCAGGTTTATGTGAGTTTAAAAATGCTGAACGATAACAATGGAGAAGTCGTGTCTTCTTATGGTTATAGCTTACCGATTGGGCGTAATACTTCAGCCTTGTTACGATCTAAATATTTTTGGTGGTGAAATATTTAAAACTTAAAAACAAAAAACCTGACAGGTTTTAAAAACCTGTCAGGTTTGGGCCCGTCGGGTACTATATTAGATATTAAAAAACCTGACAGGTTTGGGCCCTACATTTACATCTACGGATTCATGACTCGTCCCATAAACAGAATACTGCCTGATGAGTTGTGACGAATCAAGAATATAAAGGGATGATCGGCGCGAAACTCTGGAGTGGGTGCTGGGAGGCCTCGGGTTGTCGCAAACACGGCCGTTGCGGCTGCGGCTTCTGTGCCTTGTTCATTGACTTCGACAAAGGCTTGATGGATGACGGAGCTAATCGACAGATCGCGTGTGCCATCTATACCGGAGAAATCGGCGTTATCCGGTGAAAAAGCATCCGGCATGCCCATTTCTGAGAGGGGTTTGGATAGCTCAAAACCGCTGTTGATCTTGAATTTCGGTAGGGAGACATTCACCTTTTGAATGCGTAACCAGCGTAACCAAGTATCCAGTTTTTCTGGTGTCAGTGAGTTTTCCAGTTGGGCCAGCCCGTTACGTTTTTCGGGTAGCAGAATAATCATGGAGAGATTGTTTTTATCGTATGCTGATCGAGTCGGCGCTGTGCCATAAGGCATGCCGAGTATTTCAAGGTTATCCTCCTCAATTTCTTGATACTCAAAATAGTTTTTCTGAGTCATCATCGAAACTTCGACACTGTCATTGTTATTCAACCAAAATGGCCGTGATTTGGTTTTTTCAGCCGTGAAGGGATACGCCCAATCCCCTTTGAAATAAATGGCGTTGACAAGCGCAAGGCGGGTGAGTTCAGTGATAACGCCCTGTTTAACCAAGTCTTTGATTTTATCATTGGTTTTGCTCTCAACCCAAGTGTTGATTTCTTGGCGAATCAGTTCAGGGTTTGTGAAGTCAGCCGATTTCAGATTGGCCTGATAATAGAGTTTCACGTCTTCTTTAAAGGCGGGTATAAAGGGGTAGGCTTTTTGGCCCCAAAGCGCATTGGCTATGCTGAGAACAACGTTTTTTTGAGCTTGATTGATTTGCTCTTGCAATTGACTAAAGGCCGGATGCAGTTTTTCTTGCAGCCGTGGAAAATGCAGCACTGTAGACATTTGTGCTTGGGTAGCGCCTTTCGCACCGACATAAGTCATAGCCAGGGCCGTTGAGAGACTGTAGGGAGAGAAAAAGAGATTGCCGCTGTTGTTGTTGTTTTTCAGTTGGGCATAAATGTCTAAGGCAAAGGCGGTGTTACCTGTTACCAGATCATTGATGAGCCCGAAAGCCGTGTTATCTTCTGCCACAGTATTTTCCTCTGTGTTGTAATGGGAGAACACCTCGCTATAAGCCTGTTGGCTGAACAAAAAACTCGCCAATATTATCGCGAAGTGGGTTAATAGGGATCGTTTGAATTGCATAAGTTTACTCCAATGGTTTGAAAATTCCTGATTATAACGGATTTTGGGGAGGGCGAACACGCAAGGGCAGCCCCTACAGTGTTAATTAATAATTGAGCATTGTTCATTGTTCTAACAATGTCAATCCTTTAAAACCTATTTGTCCACATTTTTTACCTGCCAATTGGCAGGCTTGGTTGAGCGCGGTGGCTAAATCGGATTTGTGGCACAGGCTATGAATAATCCCAGCGTTGAATGTATCGCCAGCGCCTAGCGTGTCTACGATTTGCGGTGGCGGATAGGCGGGGCTTTGTAATAAACTGCCTTTTCTATCCAGCGCATAGCCTCCTTGTTCACCCCAAGCGCATACGAGATGAGCATCAGAGGCTTGTTGTTGTATCGACTGCAAAAATGAGGCAGCATCGCTATAACCTTGATGTTGAACAAAGGCGCGTGAAAATAATAACACATCAACCAAACTAAACAAGTGTTCAATCTGGGGCCTGGCTTTTTCAATCTCTAATGAGACGGGGAGAGTGGGAGAAATTTGTTTGACTCGCTCTAACATCAGGGCCGTTTCTGCGACATCGCGCCCTTCAAAATGTAGCCAGTCAAAGGGCGATAAATCAATGCTTTGGAAATCGGTGAATTGAAATTCAGGGCAATCGCGGTAATGCACGATAGTGCGAGAACCATTTTGCTGATTGCTCATAACATAAGAAGTGGGTACTTTGCCTTGAGATTCAATCTTGCAAGCTGTTGTGTCAATATTGTAATGTGCTAAGTCGTTTAAAATGTGTTGTCCATCGGGTTCATCAACGCAAACACCACCCCAACTGCAACGGTGGCCTAATTGACTTAACACAACTAGGGTATTTGCCGTATTACCGCCTCGACACACACGTTGATTGAGGGCGCGGATTTTGGCATCCTCTTTCGGATAGCCGTCTACGGTATTGATAATATCTAGGGCGGCAAGTCCTATGCCTAAAATTGTGGCCATATTGATTTCTTATTAGTAGAGTAAATATAGGGCAATTATTAAAAAATGAGGCCTACATTGTCAGTGTTTTCATGGGATCGTAGAGACGCGATGCCTCGCGTCTCTACATCGCTTGTTTTTCATATTCTGTAAAGAGACGCGAGGCATCGCGTCTCTACATCGCTTGTTTTTCATATTCTGTAAAGATATAAGTACTGAACCATAAATTTTCAGGTATTTTAATTAAAAGAAACAACCAAGAAGAGGGGCAACCACAAGGGATTGCCCCTACGGGCAATCCCTTGTGGTTGCCCCTTGCGGTAAAATACCTGTTTATTTGTGCTTCAGTACTTAGTACACTGTTGATATACTTAATCAGGATTGTTTTCACCTTTGACAATGAATTTCAGGATTTGAAGTATTGTCTCAGCTTCGAGTCGTTGAAAGTATTCTGGAGAAAATTCAAGTTGCATCATAGGATAATCCGCTTCAAAATCACTGACAATACCCCGTATAAAAGTCCAATTATCACTAATCGTATAACAACCAAAAATCTCTTGCTCTGTAGTGCTTGGCGTTTGTTGCCAATTCAACCACGCTGCCGCTAACATCGCACCATAAACTTGAAACAGAGGTAATTTAGCTTCTAAACTGCGTTTAGCTTCTATAACCACTAAATAAGGGGCTTCTATCATTCCAGAACGACTGTCTCCCAAAATACCATCAACAATACCGTCAAGTTCAAAATGGGGGTATTTGCTGTTTAAGGGCACTTCAGCCCAAGCTTCAATATTATCTTGTTCAGCCAACATGAGCAGAGGATAAATGGCCCGCGCCCATAAAGTGGCTTCATTCATCAAATTAAGGCGATGGTATTTCAAATAGGATTGAATCAAGTTGATTTTGTCTTTTTCTTGGGGCGTATAGGAAGAAGACATTTTCGCCCATCTGTCGGGTACAACACCTTTTTCATCTATTTTAACAATAGATTTCAAGTTGTCTTTTGATAATTCTGAAAAAATGAATTTTGGCATCATATCACCTCGTTTAGCATTAATGGCGTTGATATCACCTCGTTTAGCATTAATGGCGTTGATCAGAGTGAAGTCAATCGTATCTTTTGTAGGGTTACTAAAGTCTTGTTAAGCCAAATAAAACAGGTCATTTTCAAAATATTTTCAGTTGTAGGGGCAAGCCCGATAGCTTGCCCATATCATTTATTTTATTAATTAATTAGTAATCCCTTGTACTGCT
Source organism: Candidatus Parabeggiatoa sp. nov. 3 (assembly GCA_003645185.1). GTDB lineage: Bacteria > Pseudomonadota > Gammaproteobacteria > Beggiatoales > Beggiatoaceae > Parabeggiatoa. Next base: position 142 of record QNEL01000558.1, on the reverse strand, counting down.
TTATCTAATTCATTTGTGCTAAGTACTGAACCATAAATTTTCAGGTATTTTAATAGAAGCAACCGGGGCATTCGCCCTGGATTGCCCCTACAACCGTACCCGTAGGGGCAATCCAGGGCGAATGCCCAAAATACCTGTTTAT
>QNEL01000557.1 GCA_003645185.1 Candidatus Parabeggiatoa sp. nov. 3 | reverse complement strand
TTTTTATTTTAAATTAATGGTGGGCAACAAAAAGCCCACCCTACAATATCTCCATTTTCAAAATAAATGTAGGGTGGGTAAGCGGGCGTTTTGAAATTTGAATAAAGCGATGATATCACCGCCCGCTTGCCCACCATTAATTTAAAAAAAATGATTTGAATGGTGGGCAACCAACAAAGCCCACCCGACGTTTTTTAAATTAATGAATGGTGGGCAACCAACAAAACCCAACAAACATTTTTTTTTAAATTAATGGTGGGCAACATAAAGACGTTACCCACCCTACATTGATTTAAAATGGGGGGCTGCACAAAGCCCAACAAACATTTTTTTAAATTAATGGTGGGCAACAAAAAGACGTTACCCACCCTACATTGGGGAGCAACATAAAGCCCAAAAGACTTACTTGGAGGTTAAATGTCTGATTATCGTCGTGCTTATGTATCGGGAGGCACTTATTTTTTTACCGTGGTAACCTATCGCCGCCAACATTTGTTTCAACATGAAATGGCGCGACTGGCTTTGAATCGTGCGATTGCTAAAACTCAGCAAAATTATCCTTTTACTATTGAAGCTTGGGTGCTTTTACCTGAGCATTTACATTGTATTTGGACTTTGCCTGATGGTGATCATGATTTTTCTATTCGCTGGAATTTAATCAAATCTCTGTTTTCTAAATCGGTTAAATCAAGTTTTCATCGTGCTGATTGGATGAGCGATTCAAAACAAAAACACCGTGAAACGACTATTTGGCAAAGGCGTTTTTGGGAACATCAAATTCGTGATGAGGAGGATTATAATAACCATTTTGATTATATTCATTATAATCCCGTTAAACATGGTTGGGTGAAAGAACTTAAAAATTGGCCTTACTCTACTTTTCATAATTATGTCAAAAATGAGTTTTATCCAGCCCATTGGGGTTGCGAAACGCCTCTTTTTGTTGAAATAGAATTGGGTGAATCATGGAATGGGGGCAACTAAAAACGTGTAGGGTGGGTAACGTCTTTTTGTTGCCCACCATCTTCGCTGAATTTGGGCTATGATTTCGCTAGGCACGACATCAAAGCGTTCTGTTAAAATGCCGATAAGCATTTCTTGGCTGGCCCCCAGATACCCGTCATCAAGTCCTTCATCATGCCCTTTTTCATGGCCCATATCATATATCTGCTAAAAACGTGTAGGGTGGGTAACGTCTTTTTGTTGCCCACCATCTTCGCTTGAGAATCCCCAAAAGCCTAACAAACGCAAAAAGCGCAAACATTCTCAATCCGACAACATGAACGACGATGATGCTTGCCCCCTTTGTGGGAGGACAGGCCCTGTAGAAAAATGTATGGATTGTTATATTGGCTACATGGACTTTGATTGAAATTCACGAAATTCACAATTTAAAAGCCCAACAAACATTTTTTTTAAATTAATGGTGGGCAACATAAAGACGTTACCCACCCTACATTGATCTAAAATGGGGGGCTGCACAAAGCCCAAGAGACGTTTTTTTTAAATTAATGGTGGGCAACATAAAGACGTTACCCACCCTACATATTAAAATAAACGCTAATTGATAAGATAGAACGCTGATTAGACTGATGATCATGATTTACGCTGATTAAAATCCGTTTATCCCCGTCATCCGTTGTACTCATCAGTTATCAGTTATCAGCAATTAGTGGGTTTCTGTGGTATCCTGCAAAAGTAATAACGCAAAAGACGCAAAAGACGCAAAAGACGCAAAAGTACGCTAAAGGTATAAATGGTGGGCAATCACGTTACCCACCCGACATTGATTTAAAATGGGGGGCTGCACAAAGTTATTTTTCTGGTTTTTTTCACAACCTTGGATCCACAGGTTCACTTTCTAATGCTAATACGCCAAACACACATTCATGCACTCGTCGTAAAGGTTCCTTGCCTGTAAATCTTTCCAACGCTTCAATGCCTAAGGCAAATTCCTGTAGTGCTAATCGACGTTTTCTTGATAACCCTCTTCCTCGAAGTCGTTCGATATTTTTGGAGGCGGTATATTCTGGCCCATAAATAATACGCAAATATTCACGCCCTCGGCATTTTAATGCCGGTTGTACCCAACCATTTCGCCCTTTCATAATAAAATCAAAGGGTTTGATCACCATGCCTTCGCCGCCTTTATCTGTCAGTGTTTGCCACCAGGCGATACCGTCGTTTTCACTGTCTTCATGCGTGAGTTTGACGATTTTGTAAGGGGTTGCCATCATCATTTCTTTATCATATTTGCAGACTCGTGCTAGGGTGTCTAAATGCCAAATATGATCTTTATCACAATGCACTTGCCCTTCTGTCGCTAAAATATGAAATGGTGCCAGTTTTAAATCACTGATCGCTTTGATAGGCCAGCAATAACGCCGATACGCATTGACATATTGATTCGCACGCTCACTACGCGCCTGATAGTGTTGCAAAAGGGCCGTTGTTTCTAAGCCGTTGGCTTGTGCTTGTTCCAATAATGCGATGGCTTCCGGTAAGGCCGCACGAGAAGCTGCGCCTACTGCGGCATATTGTTGACGAATCAATGCTTCTGCTTTAGTTGACCAAGGCATTAATTCACAATCTAAACACACCCAATCTGTTTTGAGTGTTTGCCAAAAATCGGATTGATCTAAAGCCGCTTGAATGCGTGCTAAAAAAGCGGTTTCAAGTGCCATGTCGTTGAAAAAACGGCGGCCTGTGCGCGTATAGCAAATACCAATCCCTTCATTTTCAATGCCAAACCGTTTTTGCACTACGCCTTCATTACGGCACACTATCACGACAGCCCTTGATCCCATGTGTTTTTCTTCACAAATCACTTTATCAATGCCACTGCGACGAAAATAAGTGAAGGCTTCGGTTGGATGTTCCAGCTTATCTGGTAATTTGCTGGTTTCACTCGGCGACATGGTAGGCGGTAAATAAATCAACCACTTAGGATTCGCCGCGAAGCGGCTCATCACTTCCAGCGCAGCGGCCGAGTTGTTTTCTTGAATCGTGACATTGCGGGTTAAGCGCGTTGAAATAAAACGCTTGCCAATCACATCTTCAGCATCCAAAACCGTATCTAAAGCCTGTTGAGCAGATAAACTTGATGAGTCAGGCGGTAGAAACGGTTTCACCGATTCATAATAAATTTGTTTAGCGGGTACCGAAACTAAGGCTTTTTCAGGATAACGTAAGGCCGTTAAGTGGCCTCCAAAAACGCAACCGGTGTCAATACAAATGGTATTATTCAACCATTCTGCTTCTAGCACTGGTGTATGCCCATAAACCACCATCGTTCGCCCCCGATAATCCGCTGCCCAGTCGTAGCGCACTGGTAAACCAAATTCATCCGTTTCTCCTGTCGTTTCGCCATACAAGGCAAACTCTCGCACTTTACCTGACGCACGCCCTTGTAAGGCTTCAGCCATACCCGCGTGGGCGACTAGCAATTTTCCACCGTCAAACAAATAATGACTGATTAATTTGTCAATAAATTCAAGGACTTGTTGATGAAATTCAGGAGAATATTTTTCCAATTGCTGCACTGATTCCGCTAAGCCATGTGTCAATTTAACATTTTTACCCTTTAATTTTCGCATCAATTTGATATCATGATTTCCGGGAATACAAAAAGCAATACCCGATGCCACCATATCCATCACAAGACGCAAGACTTCAGGCGTTTTAGGGCCGCGATCAACCAAATCGCCTAAAAAAATCAGCTGACGCCCTTCTGGATGAGTCACTTTCCAAACGGGGTTAGGCGGGATTGTTTCATAACCTAATGTGTCAAGTAATGCGATCAGTTCATCAAAACAGCCATGCACATCGCCAATAATATCAAACGGCCCGCATTCCTGTTTCAAATTATTCCATAACGGCTGTCGTTTCACTTCGGCCGCTTCCACTTCTTCCAGAGAATCGAAAATCGTGACATGCTTAAAACCTTCTCGTTTGAGATAACGCAGCGAACGTTTTAAATCAGTACGTTGTTGATGTACCACATGCGGCCCAAATTGGCGATTTGGACGCTGTTGATTTCTCTCGTGACACAGTCTTTCAGGTAAATTAAAAACAAGAGCCGCTGACAACACATGATATTCACGCGCCAAAGCGAGTAATGATTTACGATCCTCGCTTTTAACATTCGTCGCATCAATGACAGTGAGTTTACCCAAAGCGAGACGTTTAGCGGCAATAAAATGTAAGATTTCAAAGGCTTCTTGAGTGACAGATTGATCAGATTCATCGTCAGCAACCAAGGCGCGGCAATAATCTGATGACAAAATTTCGGTAGGCTTAAACTGTTTTTGAGCAAAGTTTGATTTACCGCTACCCGATGCGCCAATTAAGATGACTAATGATAATTCAGGGATTTTGACTTGCATGGTGATTTGGAAAGTGGGAATGGGGAATGGGTGTATCAATTTAATGGTGGGCAACTCGTTTTTTTGTAGGGTGGGTAACGTGTTTTTGTTGCCCACCCTCTTCGTTTGGGGAGCCCTACATGTATGGATTTATTCTTAACTTAATGGCATTGAGGGGCGAACCTGCGTGTTCGCCCTTCATGAAATTATTTATAGCGTTTCCCGATTGGGTTAGATACATTTTTTGGCAACCCCAGGTTGCCACCTGGGGCTATTCATATTCAACCCCTTCGGGGTTGTGCAGTTTAATTTTGATTGATTTTTTGTACGTCATGAGACTGGGAAACGCTATA
>QNEL01000556.1 GCA_003645185.1 Candidatus Parabeggiatoa sp. nov. 3 | reverse complement strand
TGTTCGCCCTCCTGCGTGTTCGCCCTCCTGCGTGTTCGCCCTCCTGCGTGTTCGCCCTCCTGCGTGTTCGCCCTCCTGCGTGTTCGCCCTCCTGCGTGTTCGCCCTTCTGCGTGTTCGCCCTTCTGCGTGTTCGCCCTTCCTGCTTTAAGACACTGACTGATAATAAAGATTCTGGGGATGTTTCGCTTCGGAAAAAAAGTACCACCGTTCGACAATGAGTCCTAAGTATTGAACGATAAATGCGACAATGAAAAGCGTTAGGGCTTCTTCTACGCTATAGGTAGCGGCTAATAGAAGCCCTATCGGTATTAAAAACACCATCATCAAGAAAATCGTTCGGAGCATTTTTAGCCGGCATTCAGACTGGCCGTGGAAAAATTCACGAGTATTGAATGAACCGCACATCGCGCCTTGCGCTTTTTGAGAGATGATGGTATGGCGCACTCCGATGGCCGTTTGTGGGTTTGATTTTGGTTTTAAGTGGTTGTTGCGTACTAGGCTGGCACTGCGGGTGATGAAGGCCGTGATAGTCAGTACAATTGCCCATAAGGCATAAAAATTGATGATATCATTCCCTATATAGGCGGAAAAGGCGGCGGCTAAAGTGAAGCCTGATGCGCCGCCTAATAATATATAGTTAATGACGGTTAACGGGCTGTGCCATTCTTGCAAAAATTTGAGGCTGGCGTAAATCATCCCGGTGCAAATGAATAATGTCAAAGTGGCAACCGTTGCCAGTGCGCCAATGATCTGGGTGAGATCGATGGGTTGTGTTTGAGCTAAGATGAAAAGCGGCTCATTCCATCCCAAGTAATGAGCGGCTCCATAGAGTGCCACTAAACCGATTGCGATTGGCAATATAATGACTTCGCGCGATAGCCAAGATGTACGCCATTTACTGGCCGAACGCCAGGCTCGCTCCATGCGCCCTAAGTGAAAAAAGGAGGCTAATAGCCCCGCTACTAGAAATCCGAGCGCAATTAAACTACCCATCGCATAAAAACTCATACTATCCTGCGTTGGTAAGAGTTTCATCATTGAATAGACTTGCCCGGTGTATAGGGCTAGAAACAATCCTTGCCCAACTCCAATCAGGGTGGTTAAAAAAATAACGGAAAATGCGGGATGCATAATGATTTCTCCAATTTACCAACTCATATAAATATCGTCTAATGTTTGCTGCTCTTTCGGTGGTTCTGGCAGCAAGCCTTCTTTCTTCAGCGGATTATCGGCGCGTAGCAGTTCATCTTCGTGAATTTTGAGATGAATTTTACGCCGTGGTAGATAATGATTCGCTGGGTTAGTGCCCCATTCTGGCATTAATTGATAGCCTCCATTTTCACGAATGAGTTTGGAGACTTCGGACTCGGGATCGTGAACATCGCCAAATAGACGGGCATTGGTGGGGCATGCGAGTACACAGGCCGGTTTACGCTCTGCTTCTGGTAAGGTTTGATCGTAAATCCGATCCACACAGAGGGTACATTTTTTCATCACCTTTTGCTGTTGATCAAATTCACGCGCACCATAAGGGCAAGCCCATGAGCAATATTTACAACCAATACATTTATCATAGTCTACTAACACTATGCCATCAGCTTCGCGTTTGAAACTGGCCCCTGTGGGGCAAACTGGAACACAGGGCGGTTCTTCACAGTGTAGACAACTTTTCGGAAAATGTAAGGTTTCGGTGTTCGGAAACGTTCCGATTTCAAAGGTTTGTACTCGATTAAAAAAGGTACCAGTCGGATTGGCATCGTAGGGATTAAAATCTGACAGAGGCCCAGCCCAGCCAGAAGTATTCCATTCTTTACAACTGGTGACGCAAGCATGACAGCCTACGCACACATTCAGATCGATAATCAGGGCTAGTTGTTTCATCTGGTATGACTCGCTTTTTTCGATATAATGTAGGGGGCCGGCAACGTGTTTTTTTGCCCACCTTAAGCTTAAAAAGACCTCACCCACCCTACATTTGAATTTATGTATAACGATAAGCTTAAATGGTGGGCAAGAAAAAGACCTTACCCACCCTACATTTTTATTTTTTCCCAAACATGCCTGCAAAATAGGCTTGCCACTTTTTGCGGCGGCCCATTCCGGGTAAGCGTTTCATCGCTTCAAACTGAGGCGATGTTTGGGCCGGTTCGGATGCTGCGGCTTTATAGACACGCACTCGCACATCAAACCAAGCGGCTTGTCCGGTAACCGGATCAGAATTGGACAAATGTTCTCCGTGTTGATGAGAGGGCAATTCTTCTGCAATGATATGATTCAGCAAAAAACCTTGTTGAGATTCATTGGCTTTCGGTGAGAGGCCCCAAGCACCTGCGGCTTTTCCGATGGCATTCCATGTCCAAACAGTTCCGGGTTCCACGGCTTCACTAAAACGACATTGGCAACGTACCCGATTCAGGTGTGATTCTACCCAAACCCAGTCTCCATCTTTAAACCCATTGGATAAACCTAATTTTGGATTAACAAATAAGTGATTATAGGTATGAATCTGTCGCAACCAGGCATTTTGAGAATCCCATGAATGATACATGGCCATCGGGCGTTGGGTTAGCGCGTTGAGCGGAAAAACTTCGGTATCGACTAGCTGCGATTCCAACGGTTCATAGTAAAACGGTAGTGGATCAAAATAAGTTTCAACCCGATCACGTAAGTGATCCGGTGGCTGTTTGCCATCCCATTTGCCTTGAGCGGCTAGACGAAATTTTTGTAAGATTTCAGAATAAATATGGATCTGAATCGGTTCAGCGTAACGAATAAGGCCGTGATGCCGTGCCCAATGTAAGTATCCTTTATTCCAGTTACGCATGTATTGATAAGATTTGGGCAGTTCGTAATGGAATACGCTGTTATTTTGCGTGTACATTTCCCACTGACGCTGATTGGGTTCACCGCGCATAAACTTTTTGCCATCCTTACCGCGCCAACCGGCGAGAAAACCGATACCGGGGCCGGCTTCAAAATTAACGACAAAATCGGGATAATCTTTATATTTACGCGATCCGTCTTCAGTGACAAAAATAGGCAATTTCAAGCGCGTTCCCAATTCAATTAACACTTCTTGAAAGGGTTTACACTCCCCTTTGGGTGGCAAAATCGGAATACGCACCGAATCAGCCGGCCCATCATATTCAGAAATGGGTCGATCCAGCATTGACATCACATCATGACGTTCCAGATAAGTCGTATCGGGCAGCACTAAATCGGCAAAAGCCACCATCTCTGATTGATAAGCATCACCGACAACCAAAAAAGGAATTTTATAGTCTCCCTTGTCATCCTTATCTGTGAGCATTTGGCGCACTTCGGTGGTATTCATGGACGAATTCCAGGCCATATTCGCCATAAAAATCATTAAAGTATCAATCGGATAAGGATCGCCGCGCCATGCATTCGTAATGACATTGTGCATAAGACCATGCACTGATAGGGGAAATTCCCAAGAAAACGCTTTATCGATCCGAATGGGCTCCCCTTGATCATCCACAAATAAATCATCCGGTGATGCCGGCCAACCTAAGGGCATGCCGTCAAGCGGTTGGCCTGGCTGCACGGCCTCAGGGCCTTTAGGTGGCTTAGCGCAAGGGGGAATAGGGCGCGGAAAGGGGGGCCGATGACGATAGCCACCGGGCCGATCAATCGTACCCAACAAACTCATCAAAATGCCCAAGGCTCGGATCGTATGAAAACCGTTGGAATGAGCGGCAAGGCCGCGCATGGCATGAAAGGCAATCGGATTGCCAGTCACACTTTCATGCTCTTTATCCCAACAATCAGTCCACGGAATCGGCAATTCAATCTTATGATCACGCGCCATTACCCCCATTTCATAAGCCAAGCGTCGAATAGCCTCGGCGGGGATACCCGTAATGGTTTGAGCCCATTCTGGGGTAGATTCATCGACGCGCTCTTTTAATAATTGAAAAGCGGTTTTAACCGGCGTACCATCGTCCAGTTTAAATTCACCCAACAGATACGGATCAACGCCTTCAGTGTGGGTAGAAACGGGTTTATTTAATTCCCGATCCCACCACAATTTATTTTGGGGATCAAAGCAACCTTCTTCTGGTGGCACTTCAAAACGCACAAACATACCATATTCTGTGCTATCTTCCGCCATGTTGATCAATTCTGGGGCATTAGTATATTGCACTAAAAAATCACGATCATATAATCCGAGTTTGATCAGCTCATGCGTTAAGGCTAATAATAACGCGCCATCGGTGCCGGGTTTAATCGGAATCCATTCATCAGCGATAGCAGAATAGCCAGTACGTATTGGATTGATAGAAATAAAACGCCCGCCATTGCGCTTAAATTTGGAAAGGGCGATTTTCATCGGATTAGAGTGATGATCCTCAGCGGTGCCTAACATGACAAACAATTTAGCGCGATCTAAATCGGGCCCACCAAATTCCCAAAAGGAGCCGCCCATGGTATAAATCAGGCCAGCGGCCATATTAACGGAACAAAAGCCGCCATGAGCGGCATAATTGGGCGTACCAAATTGTTTAGCAAACATACCCGTCAAGGCTTGCATTTGATCGCGCCCTGTAAAAAGAGCGAATTTTTTCGGATCAGAAGCCCGCAACGATGTCAAGCGTTCCTCTAAAATGCGGAAAGTCTCATCCCAAGAGATTTCCTCAAATTGAGACGTACCGCGCTCCGCCCCCGGTTTACGTCGCAGCGGTTTAGTCAAACGTGCCGGCGAATATTGTTT
>QNEL01000555.1 GCA_003645185.1 Candidatus Parabeggiatoa sp. nov. 3 | reverse complement strand
CGCCCGCTTACCCACCCTACGAAGAGGAAATCTGCGTTCGGAAGCGTCTTTTGCGTTATTTTGGGGGGGGCGGGATTGAGGCCATGGGCATGGTGGGCAAGCGGGGGGGGGGGGAATGGGGTAGGAATGAATTTCTTGCCGCCCGCTTACCCACCCTACGAAGAGGAAATCTGCGTTCGGAAGCGTCTTTTGCGTTATTTTGGGGGGGGGCGCGGGATTGAGGCCATGGGCATGGTGGGCAAGCGGGCGGTGGGGAATAACATGCATTCCAAGCGGGCCGCAAAATCAATTTGGAACGTAAATCGGGCCGCAAAATCAATTTGAAACGAAAATCGGGCTGCAAAATCAAATTTTATTGCTAAAGTCGATGATGGGCATAATGATTTATTGAATCTGATTATTGAAGTGTCAGGTGAAAAACGGCCCGATAAGGAGACTAAAATGGAAACCGTCAAAAATCTGTGGGTGCCGGCCGTCAATAATACAGGGCAATTTGGGCGATGGGCTGTTTGTGAAGTGACTGATCCTTATCAAGCGATGACTACAATTAGGGAATGTTATTGATGTATGCATTCATAAGCAATATCAGGCCCTGTTCTGTTAGGGCAAAAACAACTGAGCGATTCAAAAAAGCTATCAGAAATGCTTTTAAGTCTTATTATCCCTCAACAGAATTGCTCAGTAATGATTTATATGGGGTTGTTTATTATTTTCATAAAAAGCATAATCAACTTGATGCCGATAATTTAAGTAAGCCCATCTGGGATGCCTTAGAAGGCATACTCTATGAAGATGATTCAATTATTAAATATCGAACCGCAGGTATATTTGATTTACGTTCCAGTGGATTAGAAATTTTAGACATCACGCTTATGCCTTCAGCCGTGGCTTCCGATTTTTTGGAACGACTTGATGATTCAGATCATATTCTCTATATAGAAATTGGCAACTTAAATTATAGTCTATTCAAATTTGGGTGTGAAAATGAGCTTCGCGTAACGAAGTTTCAGGGAGTTAAAAATGAGAATCAGTAAAAACATCCTTAATCAGTATTGGGAACAAGCGGCTATCGAACAAACCGCCATAGACTACCTTGCTCAAGGCTATTTGATAAAAAAACAAGTTAGGATAGCAGATATGCAAGCTTTACTTGTTGCCCAAAAAGATAATGACGTGATCTTTTTTGATTTTAAATCTGGACAATGGGATAAGGCAAGAGTCAATCAAGCATTGAAACTGCGAAATTATGTTGCCCATCAGCAAGCGGGTAAATTCAAACTGGTTTTAGTCAATGCGCCAGAAGAAAAACAGATTGAAATTGAGGGGCTTAAAGACGTTCTTTATACTCTTTGTCTTGAAAAAGCAATGCCTGAACTCCGTCATCAAGTCACACAGGCTACTTTGGAGAAAATCTCTGATATTGAAATTCATCATTCCCAAGTGCGCCAAAAAGAGATAGAAGTAAAGGGTTCAGCCATTGCCCATTTCCAATACAACACCGATTTGAGTCAGGTAAACCTGCCTTATCAAGAGTCATTTCTAGCAACATTTTATCTGACGCTTAGTCATGATTTAAACTTAAAAACGCTGTATGAGTTTAATATGGATATGTCGAGTTTTGATGAATAGCATAACGGCCCGATAAAGAGCCTAAAATGGAAACGGCCCCTCGCTCGCGGGCGCTGGGCCGTTTGTGAAGTGACGGTTCCTTATCAAGCTATGACGACGATTAGGGTGTTTTTGAATCAATAGCTGTAGTGGAACATATAAAGTACCTGTGCAGAAGTTTTTCGGTATTTTGGCTACGAAAACGATTGTTTTTATTCACTTTATTTTTAATAAATATGTGGACGGGTACTTAGAGACGCGATGCATCGCGTCTCTACAATGTTGGGAGCGGGAAAATAGAAATGTGCCCATGAAATCCTTTAAATAACATGATTCTCTTCAACTCTTCAACAATAAGAGAGGGTATTAAGTGGACACTAAAGCTATATATTGATAGCTTAATGGCATACTTGTGAACTAATATGAACAGGCTACAAGCAATTCGAGTATTATCAGAATGGGATCGCAAAGGACGTTATGTGTTTACCTTGCATGATTTGGCTAAACTATTTCCAGTCGATAAACCAAAAACGCTCAAAGAAGGCGTTAACCGGCTGGTGCGCGATGGTTTGCTGAAACGTGCTTGTCGGGGACTCTATATTTACCCTTATGCCCACAGCATGGACAGCCACACTATTGAACAGATTGCCAAAACACTTCGCCGAGGTGAATATAACTATGTCAGCCTTGAGTCGGCACTCTCAGAATATGGCGCGATTTCACAGATTCCTATTGATCGCCTGACGGTCATGACTACTGGGCGTAAAGGCAGTTACCAAACGCCTTATGGTATTATTGAATTTACCCATACTAAGCGTCCGGTTCGAGATATTATTCAGCACATCCTTGATATTAAACGTCCGTTACGTATTGCTACACCACAGGTAGCGTGATCTGAAACGGGTTGGACGCAATACTCATTTAGTGAATCATTCGGTGTTGCAAGATGATTGAACAAACCGATTTTCTGCTACTGGTTGAGCAGGCGATGTCTCTTTCTGGAAGAACGCATCTGCGTCCAGTGATCGAAAAAGAACTCTTGCATTACGACATTCTGTTTACACTGGATCGTAAAGGCTTATTAAATAAATATTAGAACTGATATAATACTGATGAAAATAAAAGGTTTATCCCTAACAAACTTTACCGCATTTGAACAAGCACAATTTAATTTTTGTGATGGCATTAATGTCTTGATTGGTGCAAATGGTACGGGGAAAACTCATGCCATGAAAGCAATGTATGCCGTCGTTCCTGATTCTCGTGATTGGAACAAAATATTTAATCTTCCAAAACTTCAATATTTAATTAGAAATAATAGTGAAGATAAAGACATGGTTGGTGGTATTACGTCTATCCAAAATAAGAATGACAATTCTATGGAAGTGATTTTTCAGACGGAAAGCTGTGATCGAGCAGCAGAAATAAAAATGAATGTGGATAGTTATAATACGCTTAGCCCAATTTATCTACCAACCGTTGAAATGCTTTCCATTTATGATCATTTTTTTGCGACTTATGAAAGACGAGAAATTCCTTACGATATGATCTGTTATAACTTAGCATTGGCTTTAAATGCTGCCATTTTAAGAAAAACTCATGTCGATTATCATTCGGTTGAACCCATAATCAATACTTTACAAGAAATCATAACGGGTTCTAAAACCCAAGATGAAGATGTGGTTGTCAAAGACGCAGAACATTTTTATTTTCACTTAAATGGCAATAAGTTAGATGTCAATGTCGTGGCTGATGGCTATCGTAAATTAGGCACTTTATTTTATTTATTACGCAATGGTTCTTTAACAACCAATAGTATTTTATTTTGGGATGAACCAGAAGCGAATCTTAATCCCAAATTGATTGTGAAAGTTGCAAGGGTATTACAAGCTTTAGCCGCTTCTGGAATGCAAATTTTTATTGCGACGCATGATTATTTGCTGAGTCATGAACTTTCTTTATTAGCCGAATATCCGTCTGAAAATCCGATTGCATTTAAATTTTTTTCGTTATATCAGTCTAACGAACAATCAAGTGTTGTTGTTGAAGAAGGAAACAGTTTAGCCGATATGACACATAATTCAATTTTAGAAGAGTTTGCTGCTCATTATGATCGCGAAGCTGAACTGTTTTCTAACTTCTAATCTAACGATAAAGGATAACCTCAATGACACGCTTTGAAGAAGGTTATTTAGTTTTTGAATTTGGTGAGAAGTGGCGCGTTTTTAAATTGGATGAACATCGAGATTATCGAAAACATATAGGTAAACTAGATGGAACAAAGGCCGTTGATTTTGTTGGTTTATATGACAATGAAGTACTCTATTTTATTGAAGTCAAAGATTTTCGTGGACATAGAATCGAAAATAAAGAGAGACTCTTAAAAGGTAAATTGCCGAGTTGCCAATTAGTGAATGGTGAGTGTCAGTTTGACAAAGGTTGTTTATCGTTACCGATAGAGTTAGCTCAAAAAGTGCGAGATTCTATAGCTTGTATTATTGGGAGTTGTCGTACATCAAGCGAACCTGAAGTTTGGCTTCCTTATGCAAATTGCCTCTGTCATCAAAAAATAAAGGTTATTTTATGGTTAGAACATGATTTACCCGATTATCCGTTATTGAGAAAAAAAGCGATGGCTTCCATCAGCACGAAAATATTCAAGCAGAAATTGAAATGGCTAACTGCTAAAGTTTTGGTTTGCAGTAGCGATAAGCAGGGTTTACCTGATGTCAAAGTCAGCAATTTACATCGTTCTTGATATGAGTTTTAGCCGATTTAAAATGACTAGAATTTTAATTATGCCCAGAAAAAAAACAGAACCCAAAACGATACCAATCGACAGCATCAAACACGCTGAGGAGTCTCGTACTAATATTCCAACAAAGGAATTGCGGGATTTTTTGGCGGATGATGAACAGGAACCGAGAATGAAGTTATATCCGCGTAATCCTGATTTGGATCCCCAATTGGTTTGGCGGGGTAAAGATGATCAGGATAGTCATGATTTAGAGGTGCCGGTGGTGCCGGTTTATATTCAGGAAAAGGTTCACCCGCAGGCGATTATTCAAGATATTAAGCGGTATGCTAAACAAGATAAACCGGCGACTTTTGATTTGTTTGGTAGTGATTTCAATGGACTT
>QNEL01000554.1 GCA_003645185.1 Candidatus Parabeggiatoa sp. nov. 3 | reverse complement strand
TTGGTCAGTACGATTTCTGTACTGATCACCTTTTCATCACAACCATTAAGACTAACATAATAGTATTTAGTGCTATTGAATTCCATAAAATACGATTAAATCAGTGAATAAACACAATACTTGCGTTTTGCTAAGCCCTTGTATTTAGCATTTTGATACAAATCAAGGCGCTTTAGCAACCCTTAAAATTACGATGCGTTTCCACTATAATGCGCTATTCGCCATTAGCGAGACACACCGAAACTTTGCCATTCGTTTATGCGAATTTTATAAAACCATGATTATTCGGGAGATTGTATAATGTCGGAAAACCTAGACAAAACTCAAACTCACACCGTTTCACGCCGTCGATTTCTATTTCAGATGGCGACAACGGGTGCCGGTACAGCTTTGATTGCACAATCAGCAGTTGGTGCGACAAAACTCTTAACGCCGGTTGATATACAAAACCCATTGTCAAATTATCCCAACCGTGATTGGGAAAAAACATATCGTGATCTCTATCACTATGATTCCTCTTTTGTTTTCCTCTGTGCCCCCAATGATACCCACAACTGTCTATTGCGGGGGTTTGTCAAAAATGGTGTCGTGACGCGCATTGCGCCCACTTATGGCTATCACAAAGCCACCGATTTGGATGGGCAAGGGGCCAGTCGGCGCTGGGATCCGCGTTGTTGTCAAAAAGGTTTAGCGTTGGTGCGGCGTTTTTATGGTGATCGGCGTTGTAAGCGTCCCATGATTCGCAAAGGCTTTAAAGACTGGATTGATGGTGGTTTTCCGCGTGACGATCAAACGGGGGCCGTTGATCAGAAATACCTACAACGTGGACGGGATTCGTGGATCAGTGCTTCTTGGGATGAGGCCTTTGAATTGGCGGCCAAGGCTATGGTCAATATTGCTGAAACCTATTCGGGCGAAGCCGGCCAGCAAAAACTGTTGGCGCAAGGTTATGATCCCTTAATGGTGGCAGCGACACAAGAAGCCGGCACACAAACCTTGAAATTCCGTGGCGGTATGCCCCCATTAGGCATGACGCGGGTATTTGCACAGTATCGCGAAGCCAATGCGATGGCCTTGTTAGATGATAAAATCCGGGGCAAAGGCACACAATCATTAGGGGGACGTGGTTTTGATAACTACAGTTGGCATACCGATTTGCCCCCAGGGCATCCTATGGTGACAGGGCAACAAACCGTTGATTTTGATCTGTGCAATGTCGAACATGCTAACCTACTGATTGTTTGGGGCATGAATTGGATTACCACCAAAATGCCTGATTCCCATTGGCTGACTGAAGCCAGAATGAAAGGCACTAAAATCGTCGTCATTGCGGCAGAATACAGTGCCACTGCCAATAAAGCCGATGAAGTCATCGTCGTTCGTCCAGGCACAACGCCCGCTTTAGCATTAGGTATCGCTCAAGTGCTGATCAGCGAAAACTTGTACGACGATGCCTATATGAAGGCCAACACCGATTTGCCGCTTTTAGTCCGCCTAGACACCGGCAAAATGTTGCGTGCCAGTGACGTGTTTCCTGATTATCAATTAACCACACTTAACAATAATACGTTAGTCGTTCCCACTGGCGAAAAGGGCCCGCCCATCCATCTTCAGCCTGGCCCCGTTTTGGACGAAAAACAGCGCGAAGATTGGGGAGATTTTGTCTTCTGGGATGCAGATCGGAATCAACCGATTGCCATGAATCGTGATCAAATCGCCAAACATTTCTCTGGCAATCCGCAGTTAATCGGTGAATTTGATGTCTCACTGGTTTCAGGCGAAACCGTCAAATGTCGCACCGTGTTTGATGTCACCAAAGAAATGGTGGATGGCAGCTATACCCCAGCGGATGTCGAAAAAATCACTTGGGCACCGGCCGATGCCATACGCGGTTTAGCACGACAAATTGCCGCTAATAAAGAAAAGACTTTATTTACTGTAGGCATGGGGCCCAATCAGTTTTTCAATAGTGACCTCAAAGACCGCGCGATTTTCTTGGTAGCGGCCTTGACCGGTAATATCGGTAAAATCAGCGGCAATGTCGGTAGCTACGCGGGTAACTATCGGGCCAGTTTCTTCAATGGCTTACCTCAGTATATTGGTGAAGATCCCTTTAATCCCCAAATGGATCCCAACAAACCCGCTCAATTGCGGAAACGCTGGAAAGCTGAAAGCGTTCATTATTTCAACCACGGGGATACGATTCTTCGTATGGGCGATACCGTTTTAACCGGTAAATCTCATATGCCTACCCCCACCAAAGGGTTTCATGTCAGCAATTCTAATTCCTTGATTGGTAATGTCAAAGGGCATTATGACTTTGTGATCAATACCTTATCTCGGGTTGAATTTGTCGCGCAAAACGAATGGTGGTGGACTGCCAGTTGTGAATATGCTGACATCGTGTTTGCCGTTGACAGTTGGGCAGAACTCAAATACCCCGACATGAGCATCAGTGTCACCAATCCTTTCTTATACACTTTTCCAGTCACACCATTGAAACGTATCCATGATACCCGCTCCGATATGGAAGTGGCAGCCGGCATTTGTCGCGCAGTTGGGCAAATCACCGATGATTCATTACGTCACAAGAACTATTGGCACTTCATCGAAAACGGCGGAGTTCGCCCCTACATCCAACGGATTTTAGATCATTCCAATGCCACACGGGGCTATCAGATTGCAGACTTGGAGAAATACGCCGAAGAGGGTATTCCGGCTATCATCCAAACCCGTACTTATCCCAAAGTGGGCGCATGGGAACAAGGCAATGAAGACAAACCGTGGTACACCAAGACAGGCCGTTTAGAGTTTTATCGAGAAGAACCCGAATTTCAAGACAGCGGCGAAAATGTCCTCGTGCATCGGGAACCGATAGATTCAACCTTTTTTGAACCCAATGTGATTGTCGCTAAAGCGCATCCCCTGTTACGGCCGAAAACCCCAGAAGACTATGGTGTCCCATCCAGCGATCTCAGCGGTGATACACGGCAAGCCCGCCATGTCATCAAAACCGTAGACGAGATGCTCAACAGCCAACACCCCTTACACCAGGAGGGTTATGACTTTATTTTCCATACCCCCAAATACCGTCATGGTGCCCACACCACCGCCGTTGATACCGATATAGTCGCAGCTTGGTTTGGGCCATTCGGCGATATGTTGCGCCGTGATAAGCGGATGCCATTTGTAGCAGAAGCTTATGTTGACATCAATCCAGAAGATGCCAAAGCCTTAAAGATTGAAGATGGCGACTATGTTTATATAGATGCCGATCCACATGATCGACCCTTCCGGGGTTGGCAAAAAGATCCAGAAGGCTATAAAGTCGCTCGCCTCTTAGTCCGGGCACGTTACTATCCAGGCACTCCACGCGGCGTGACTCGGATGTGGCACAACATGTTTGGCGCCACCTTTGGTTCCGTACAAGGACAAGAAAGCAATCCAACCGGCTTAGCCAAAGCCCCAGAAACCGGTTATCAATCCATCTATCGCAGTGGCAGCCACCAAAGCTGTACACGCGGTTGGCTTAAACCGACTTGGATGACAGACAGCCTCTACACCAAAGGGTTGATGGGACAAAAGATCACACAAGGCTTTGTGCCTGATGTTCACTGTCCCACCGGTGCCCCGCGTGAATCCTTCGTCCGCATAACCAAAGCAGAAGACGGTGGCATGGGTGGCAAAGGATTATGGTCACCTGCTGCAAAAGGCTTGCGTCCGACTTATGAAAACGATGTCCTCAAACAATTCATGGCCGGTAAATTTGTCGTATTAGCCTAGTTAAGCCAAGGCGAACACGCAGGTTCGCCCCTACAGCACGTATATTTTACTATGTTTTGTAGGGGCATACCTGTTTACCCGTAGAAGACTGATTTATTTTTACCAAGATTTTCGTTCCAAATTTATTTTGCGAATGGAGTGCAAAATTTATTTTGCAATTGGAGTGCAAAATTTATTTTGCAATTGGAGTGCAAAATTTATTTTGCAATTGGAGTGCAAAATTTATTTTGCAATTGGAGTGCCTGTTATTTTGCGAACGGAATGCCTGTTATTTTGCCGAGAATGGAGTACAAGGAGACAATCATATGAACGCGACTACCTTCAATGAAATCATAAAATCGACAGAGACATTAACATTAGACGAACAGTTACGATTGGCTGCTTATCTCATTGAGAAAATCCACCAAACATCGGCTTGGCAAATCGCCATCTCTCAAGTTTCAGGAAAAAAAGCACAAGCCCGACAAGAGTTTGCAACACCACCAGCAAATCGTTGGCGAGCATTTTTTGAAAGTCGCGAACAACCCACTGAAGATTTTATGTCAGAACGAGTTGATTTGCCACCACAACCTTATAAATTGAGGAATGACAGGGTTCAAAATGTAGGGGGCCGGTAACGTGTTTTTGTTGCCCACCATTCAATAGAAATTGAGGAATGACAGGGTTCAAAATGTAGGGGGCCGGTAACGTGTTTTGGTTGCCCACCATTCAATAGAAATTGAGGAATGACAGGGTTCAAAACGTAGGGGGCCGGTAACGTGTTTTTGTTGCCCACCATTCAATAGAAATTGAGGAATGACAGGGTTCAAAATGTAGGGTGGGTAACGTGTTTTTGTTGCCCACCATTCAATAGAAATTGAGGAATAACAGGGTTCAAAACGTAGGGTGGGCAACATAGTTGCCCACCAGCCTACCATTTAAAATTAAGGCAATTCATTCCAACTTTCTTCCATTGAACAATCGCCCGTGAGCATCGCATTAAAGCGAATAC
>QNEL01000553.1 GCA_003645185.1 Candidatus Parabeggiatoa sp. nov. 3 | reverse complement strand
TGAACTACCATTGGCTTATCGTTCCATTTTGGCTGGCATCAAAACCTCCGCCATCATCAATATCGGCACAGCAACCTTGGGCGCATTAATCGGTGCAGGTGGTTATGGGCAACCCATATTAACCGGGATTCGTTTAGACGATATTGGTTTGATTTTACAGGGCGCGATACCCGCCGCCGTGTTAGCGTTATTAGCCCAAGGGTTATTTGAATTAGCCGAAAGATGGATAGTGCCGAAAGGCTTGCAGGTCAAATCAAGATGATTTGATGTTATAAGTACTGAAGCACAAAATTTAGAACCTTGTACTCCACCATTAAAAATCATATCATTAAAGTTTTTAAGCGATATGATAATACCGGCTTCTGTACTTAATTATCAATATGGAAAACAATAATGAAGAATGTCAAAGCCAATTTCAACGATATATATTCTCAGTATTGCCCAACAGGATATGTTAACAATCTCGTTGGCGATATAAAATACGAATTGCCTTTTCATGCGATGAAAAGGTTAAAAATTTACCACCAAGCTTTATTACCAACTGATAATCAGATTCAGGTAACAATGGTAGGGAGTGCTCACGGATTGGATGCTGTGGCCCTTAAATTTGATATGACTCCACAAGACATTTTGACACGTTGGACAAATGATGCCACTGTCATGCTATCATTTCCCGCACAAAAGGAATATGAAATGACGATGGTAGATATTGAAGCAGAACCGCTTAGGTTTGCATCGGATATCAATTTGTGCGACAAGTCTTTTGTGGCAAATATGCAGCAACCCTACTCTGTTCAATTGGAACAGCATTTCAACACCATGACAGATATAGTCATTTGTATTGGTGCAACGGGTTATATAGGCGTTGACGGTGTCGAGAAAATTATCCACTCTGCCTTTGTTAATGGAAAAGCCAAATTATTTTGCTTTTCTATGGGTAAGCATTTGGACGAAAATGCTTTTATCGAAGTTTGTTTAAAACATGGGTTAGTCGTGCGAGTGATAGGTAGTCACTTTCGGCAACGTTGTTATAAAGACGAAACTGAAAGACAAAAAATGCTTCATGTCTTAAAACAGAAAAATCTCATGACGCCGGCCGATGAAGAGGCCATTCTCTGCAATGTCTTTTTGGCCTATAAACCGGAGATTTTCCCGGTAAGTTATGATGGCAAAATGGATATCCCTAAAACCTTGATAGTTGCCACTGAAGAAAATGATTTTATTGGATGTACAACGGACACTTCTGATACCATCAATAACTTACCTCACCCGTGGCATATTGTCCTTTCAAAAGCACATTCTGAAAGTGCTGATATTGTTCGTCAATTAACCCATCTTCATGTAAAGGGAGACATATTGCCTAGTGACATGATAACCATGGTCAAAAGTCCTTTAACAAATCATGCGAGTCATTTGGCTAAAATGTTTCCTGATGAATATCAAACCAGTGAACATACGCTTTCCAGTGGTTTGACGAGACAATCCTTTATAAAGCTGTAATTTGCAAAAAAACGTCATGTTATACTTTACAGCGCTTTTTGAGGAGTGTAAGGTACCCTTGCAAGGGCTTGGGGCAAGGGTAGCTTGCACTCCAATCATTAATTAAAACCTCAGTTTATGACATTGTTCAATATAAGTATACTGTCCACCATTTCACGCAAAAGTTTCGCGAAGCGAAACTTTTGCGTGAAATATAATTTGTGCTTTTGCATTTTGCAAAAAAACGAAGAGGTTAGTCACCACCACCTGACTTGAGTTGTTATAATCAATAATAGCGACCTTATGACGATGCTAAGTATAGGTACGCATAAATCTTTTAACATTTTCCTTGCTCCCTGCGTGTTTTTGCAGCCCACCAGCCTTCTATAAAATGTTAATAAACTTTTGCGTACTACTTAATTGTTTTGCAGATTGCGCCCCTTGGAGAATACAGTAAGAATGCCTAATCAAAAACAGACAGACTACAATAATAGTTGTGTCACACCAACATACCAGAATACTGTTTATTTTTTTAAAAATACAGAACAGGTTATTCAGTATCACGAAAGTGAAATTAATGTGGGCCGCTATGGCAGATACGATAATCCCAATTGGTTGGAGGTGGAGAAAAAAATAGCCACCCTTGATAACGTTCAGGATGCCTTAGTCTTTTCTTCTGGCATGAATGCCATTGTGACAAGCGTCTTGACTTTTGCCCAACCAAAAGACAGATTGATATACACCGGTAAGTGCTATAGAAATGTCAGGAATTTTTTTAAGTCAGTCTTACCAAAGCTGGCAATAGAAGTTATCCCGGTTGATTCGGCTGATACTCAGCGTTTTCATGAAGAATTTGAGACTCAATATCGGGAGAATACCAAGATTGTCTTTATTGAAGCCCCCTCCAACCCCCATTTATATTTAGTTGATTTGGAAAGGCTCAAAAGCCAAATCGGCCCGAATACTTTGTTGATTGTGGATAGCACTTTGTCAACGCCATTCAACTGTCAACCTCAAGATTTTGGGGCAGATTTGATCATTCATAGTTGTAGTAAATATCTTGGTGGTCATGGCGATATTTTAGCGGGTACTGTCTCCGGATCGACAAAATTGATTGAAGAAATTAGGAACTACCGCAATATGATGGGAGGCGTTGTTGATCCTCATGCGGCTTTTCTCTTGAACAGAAGCTTGGAAAGCTTCAAAATCAGGATGAAACATTTCAATCAAGCCGGTATGGAAGTTGCTCAGTATTTGCAAAATTCACCACTGGTGGAAAATGTTTTTTATACCGGACTGGAGAGTCATCCTCACTTCGCCCTGGGCCAAAAATATTTAACCGGACATGGAGGAGTCATCTCTTTTGAAATCAAGGCTAATCGAGAATCAACATCACGATTTGTTGACACTTTGACAGTTCCCTTTATGGGCTCAAACTTTGGTTCCAACCATCCTATGGTCGAACAATGCAGTATCTTTACTTACTACAAACAGTCCGCCCAAGAAAGGCAACAGTTAGGCATAACTGACAACTTAGTCAGGCTGAGTGTGGGATATGGAGATACTGGGATGCTAATAGAAGACATAGACAGAGCACTGCAAGAAACTTGTCGTGTGTAGTACATAAGTTCGGAAATATTCTGGCCACTTATGGATTTCCGCAAAAGCGGGAATCCATTTTCAAAGGGGCCTGGAAGAGTTTCGTTTTTCTGCTTTCGACTTATAGAGGTTTTTACTATGAAGAATACCAATGACAATTTACCATTCGATAACCCAATGAGCCTAGAAGAATCGATTTCAAATTTTGCGGGTTACTTGTCTTGGTTGCAAAACACAATTGAAGAACTATACAAAGTTCATGAAGCACGTCAACTTCGTTATGAAAGCGGTTTAAAAGACATAGAACACAAACTGACTCATCATCTATTTGATCTGAAATGTTGGGATTTTTTTGAAAGGGAGTTACTGGAAAAGGTAGATGATGCCGGCTATGTCATTGATCGACATTACTGGCAACAACTCACTGCTGAATTAATCCGTGCAGCTAGTTTACAGCATGACGTGTTGGCTAGAACAATCAGTCGTGAAGATGTGTTTTCCACCTACGCAGAACTTTACGATAGCGTCAATGGAGAAAGAAATTTTGAGTACATCTCTCAAGAAATTCAGTTTATCCATGATACCTATCATCTTGATTTTTCGGCGGCCCAAATACTCTCTATTGGCTGTGGCACCGGCATTATGGAAGAACATTTCCTAAAGGCTTTCAATTTGAAAAAAAACCAATTGTTGGGAATTGATGTGTCTGAAGGCATGGTTAAAGTGGCTTCAAAACGAATTAATGCGCGTGTTGAAGATATTTTGAATCTTGTACATGAGGATAATCCTTGGGATATCTGTCTTTGTACAGCAAATGTTTTACAGTATCTTCCTCACCATAGCCTAGAGAAAGCGATTCAAAACGTTGCCCACATTACTCAAACCGGTGGCTGTTTTATAGGCGATTTTATCACCCCAGAACACCCAATCCGTGCTTATCCTAACGTGTTGCGTTCTGAGAAAGTCTTTCTCTTGCGAACACCTTTAATTGTCGAAAAAGCGCATAACCTTTTTCAGCAAACCAAACTGATCAATGTGAGTAAATTACAGGGCGAATTTCGGATCACTTATGAAGGCGAGCACACTCGCTATCTCCCCTCTCTGTGGAAATTACGGTATTTGTTTAAAAAATACTTTGAACACGTCGAGTTTTTTGATGCCATGACATTGGAACCATTAGAAGCTGAAGACGATACTTCTCCTTCCAGTCGCTATCTCGTTTTTGCTCAAAAAGCGGATTAAGGGCCCAAACCTGACAGGTTTTCAAAACCTGTCAGGTTTTTATCGCCAGACATTTTTCTGAATATAGGTAACTGGTTTGAATCATCTGCTATCGTTACTCATAAAATATTGATAATTTAAAGTAATTGATTGACTCCCGTTTTATCAAAATATATGACACATTTGAACCGAAAAATGGAGAATACCAAAAGGCTTGCAGGTAAAATCAAGGTGATTTAGTGATAATCACTTCTACTCACTATCTTTGCTCGAAAGGGTACAATAGTGCTTGATTTAAAAACACCTGCATTTGTTTCTAAGAACTCTCTGAGCAATCAAACATCGTGTGAATTAGTTAAATTAATAACTGATGTTACGCACTCAACTTCTGTGTCTATTCAAACACTTAAAAATCTGAATTTCTGTTATGTCAGAAAAAAGAATAAAAATAAGTAGTTGATTTTGTTAAATATTTTTGAATGTCCCG
>QNEL01000552.1 GCA_003645185.1 Candidatus Parabeggiatoa sp. nov. 3 | reverse complement strand
TTCAATCTGTTTTCTCTCAATTTTTCGACTAACTTTTTACTCTCCAACTTTTCGAAAGTAATTAAAACTTCTTTATTATCCAATTTCTTTCCTTTTTCCATTAAAATCTTATGAGAATTGAACGGTTGAACACTCATTGGCCTCTCGTTGATATTTTAAAATTGAACAGTTGAACACTCATTGGCCTCTCGTTGATATTTTAAAATTGAACAATTGAACACTCATTGGCCTCTCGTTGATATTTTAAAATTGAACAATTGAACACTCATTGGCCCCTAATTGATATTTTAAAATTGAACAATTGAACACTCATTTCACCCATATTGACCTCTAAAACTGAACAACGGGACATTAAAAAATCTTTAACAAAATCAACTACTTATTTTTATTCTTCTTTCTTACATAACAGAAACAACAACTTTATCTAGCATTTTTTCTTATTAATTAAACACCTAAACCGAGGTAAAACAACGATGAGTTCTAATTGGAGTTACGAAGGAAAAACAGGGCCCGCTTATTGGGATTGTTTGTCAGACGAATATGCTTTATGCGGCAGCGGTAAACAACAAGCACCGATTGACATTACCGAAAGCATTAAAGCTGATTTGCCCCCACTGGTATTTAACTACCAGCCCATTCCGCTGATCATTGAAAACAACGGGCATAGCATTCAGATAACGGCTGATAAAGCCGGTCATTTGAAAATCGGCGATAACGCCTACCAATTGCTGCAATTCCATTTCCACGCACCCAGCGAGGAAGCGATTCATGGCCAACGGACGGATATGGTTGTACATCTCGTACACCAAAATATCCAAGGCGAGTTAGCGGTGGTTGCGGTTCTCTTAAAAAAAGGTAAAACTACCCACGCCTTTATGAAAACCTTGTGGAACGTGATGCCCAAAACGCCAGGTGCCGCTCAACAACATGATGTGCAAATCGATATCAACCAATTGTTGCCGAAGGCTCTGGATTATTATACCTTTCCCGGCTCTTTAACCACCCCGCCTTGCAGCGAAGGTGTGAAATGGGTGATACTCAAACAAACGGTATCCATTTCGCCAGCACAATTGGCACAATATCAAGCGTTGTACACTTACAATGTGCGACCATTACAACCTTTGAATGATCGCAAGGTGTTGTCTTCCAATTAAAGTGAGGCAGAAGTCCAAACGCTTTTTTTAAATTTATGTTCGGGCGCATTTCTAGGCACTGGGGTCGTTGAATGGGATTGATTCAAATCAATAAGTTATAGCTCTTCTGGTCAATATTTCGGATTTTCAATAATCTCAATATATCTGGGCAACCACAAGGGATTGCCCCTACAAGAATATAGGGTATGTAGGGGCAATCCCTTGTGGTTGCCCTTGAGATTGAAGCATTCCCACTCAACGACCCCAGTGCCCATTTCTAAAAATCATCAAAAAAAATCTTAAAGGCCCGCTTTTCAAACCAAATTTATTTTGCTTCGGTCAATTGGAGTGCATGTTATTTTGCTTGCAGCCAAGACTGATAATGACTTTTTTTTGAATGCGCCCGTTATGTGCATAGAGTACCCCCGCCACCAGACTTGAGCTTTTAGGCTCCAGTTATCATCACTGTAAAATGGACAGATATATTTTGTGGACTTTAGCAAGAGACTCTCATTTTCTAATTTGATTAATTCACCCAACCGGAATTCAACTGAAATGATTATAGAAATGTTATTGATCGCGGGTACTTTTATTGGAATGAAAAAAATAAAAAAGGATGGCCAACAACGGATGCTAAAACAGGCCAAATCATCTCTGCCCGGTTTGTTTACAAAAAATCACAAAAAAACCACATTACAAATCCTTAAAAAAACGGTACTCATCCCCTTGACTGGGGGAGAAGTGCGTGCTGAACAACTGAAACAGATGACAACTGGAAAAGAGGAGCATGGACTAAACGTCTACCAAAAAGTCAAGGACGATTTTCGCTTCTCTATTGGTTTAGTTGGGTTGAGTTTGATGGGTGCTTGGTGGTATCCACCGTTACAATTGCTATCTGCAGCCGGTGTCTTCTACTTCTTTTGGCCCATTTTTCAAAACGTCTTTCAAGACTTGAAGAAAAAACATATTACCACCAATCTACTTGATAGCATCATTATCACGGCTTTATTAATGATGGGTTATTTTTTTGTGGCAACGCTGTTCACTTTGACCGCTTTATGGACTTTAAAACTACGGCAGCAAACAGAAAATAACTCACGTCAACAATTAACCACGGTTTTTGGTCAACAACCACAGTCGCTTTGGCTCATGCGAGACGGCATAGAAGTCGAAGTGCTTTTGGAAACGGTTCAAAAGGGGGATATTGTTGTCGTCAATGCGGGTGAGCATATCCCCGTTGATGGCATCATCACTGAGGGATTAGCTACCGTTGATCAGCATGCCTTGACAGGGGAATCGCAACCGCTTGAAAAAGAAGTCGGCGAGAAAGTCTTCGCCGCAACGCTTGTGTTAGCGGGACGGCTTTTTATTCGAGTTGAAAATGCTGGACAAGAAACCATCACCGCCAAAATTGGTCATATCCTGCAAAACACTCAAGATTTTAAGGAGAGTTTGCGTTTACGAGGACAACAAGTAGCCGATAGCTTTGTTGGCCCAACTTTAGTCACCAGTGGGTTATTTATACCATTGCTTGGCCCCACCGCTGCGTTGACAGTACTTTTTTCTGCTTTGGGTTATAACATGAAGTTATTCGGCCCAATGAGTGTGTTAAATTTTTTGCATATTATGGCGAAGAACGGCATTTTGATTAAAGATGGACGTTCTCTGGAAATGTTGCAACAGGTAGATACGCTAGTCTTTGATAAAACAGGGACTTTAACTTTAGAGCAACCGCAAGTCTGTCATCTTTACCCCATTGCTCCATTAAATGAAGAGACGTTGCTGATTTACGCGGCGGCGGCAGAATATCGGCAAAAACACCCTATTGCGAAAGCGATAATCGTCGAAGCGGAACAACGCGGCTTGACAATACCCACCATTGATGAAGCCGCCTATCAAGTGGGTTATGGCATTCAAGTGAAGCTCGGTAAAACGGTCGTCCGAGTGGGTAGTGCCCGTTTTATGCAGCAAGAAAATATTGGCTTGCCAAAAGAAGTGGAAAATATCCAAGCCCAATGTGATGCAGATGGGCATTCACTGGTTTATGTCGCATTGGATGAACAACTGGGCGGTGTGTTAGAATTGCAACCCGCTGTTCGTCCAGAGGCTAAGAAAATCATCAAGTATCTGAAAGAAAAAGGCATATCACTCTACATCATTTCAGGCGATCACGAACAACCGACTCGACAACTTGCGGGAGAATTAGGTATTGAACATTATTTCGCTGAAACCCTACCAGAGCAAAAAGCCGACTTAATTGCAGAGCTTCGTGCAAAGGGCAAATTTGTTTGTTTTGTTGGTGATGGCATTAACGATGCCATTGCCTTAAAACAAGCCAATGTCTCTATCTCGCTTCGTGGTGCCTCAACGGCCGCAACGGATACCGCTCAAATCATTTTGATGGACGGTCAATTGAATAAACTCAAACCATTATTTGAGATTGCTCAGGCTTTTGAATCCAATATGCATACCAATTATTGGCTTGCCATAATACCCGGTACGATATGTTTAGGGGGACTATTTTTCTTCCATCTCACCGTTATTGGTGGCATGGCAACGTATTACACGGGAAAAATGGTTGGTTTGGGCAATACCATGTTGCCTTTGCTAGAGTATGCTGAAAATGATGAAGTGCAGCATTCCTCAACTCAACAGCATTTGTGACTTCAAATTCAAATTGAATATGCCAAAACCAACGTTTTTTTTAGGAGTCCAAACGAAAGGAAGGGGGTATACAAAAGTTTGGACTCCATTACCCAGATTGCACCACTATAGCATTTTCAGATTGAATAAAGTACAACATTTTACTTTAATTATCAAATCGTTAAATATAAATGTATTTTACTCAATCTGGAAACGCTATATCGTTGATATTAATGAATAAATTTCAATAGAGTGTTATGAACCGTTTAAAACCAACAGAAGAAATTATCGATATTGATCCCAGTTATAACTGGGCTTTACCTCTGAAAAATCTCGCCAAGCCTTCTAGAACCATTAAATCGGTATGGTATATTGCTCTCCCGATTTCTTCTGCTCATCGAGGTGGACATTCAGGCGGCGGCGCCTTGATTGAAGGTATTGATGGACAAGAACGCTACCTCAATGAAGGCACTGTTTATCCTCATTCCTCATTGGTAGAACTGATTACATACCATCAAACTTGTTTTCCCTTGATACCTTGGAAATATCTCGATTTAAGCCATGAGTCATGGTTTGAATTGAGGGAACTGATAAGCAATGATCCGCCTGATATCGCCGCTTTTTCTGTTTACACATCGACAGCTATTTGGGCATATATTGTTGCAGCCGAAATCAAGCGGATAAATCCTCGTGCCATAATCATCTTTGGAAATGATCATGCGAGTTTGCTGCGAAATGAGATTTTGTTTGGAACTTATGGCAAACAAATTGTGGATTTTATTGGCTTGGACAATAATGGGCCATTTACAATGATGGGGTTACTGTATGCACTTCAAGGCCAGTTGGAATTAGCGAAAGTGCCGTCCCTCGCATACCGGAAAAGCGGAACACTCATAGAGCAAACCGCACCAACTTATCCACTGGATCAACGTATTTTACCCGATTATCGTTTGATCGAGGATTATATGGCAAAGCATTACGATCAAGCATTCCATTTGTGGTACTCTCATCACTATG
>QNEL01000551.1 GCA_003645185.1 Candidatus Parabeggiatoa sp. nov. 3 | reverse complement strand
TCCGACTTACAGCTTTGATGCGCGCACCGAAGACAGTGTTATGCCGCGCCCTCGCAATTGGTTTTGGGGCACTTTGCTCAAATCTTGGCCGATTTATAGTGAAGTCGTCATCGCTTCATTGTTAATTAATATATTTGCCTTAGCGTCGCCGCTGTTTATAATGAATGTGTATGATCGCGTGGTGCCTAATCATGCGATAGAAACATTGTGGGTACTGGCGATTGGGGTTGCTATCGTATTTGGTTTTGATTTAATCATTCGCACATTACGCGGTTATTTTATTGATATTGCTGGGAAAAAAACCGATATTTTGTTAGCCAGTATGATTTTTGAACAGGTGTTAGGCACACAGCGCGTGGCTCACCCACGTTCAGTCGGCGCATTTGCGAATCATTTGCACGAATTTGAAAGTTTTCGCGATTTTTTCACTTCAGCAACCTTAACGGCCTTGATTGATTTACCTTTTGCCCTATTATTTATAGCAGTTATCTGGACATTACATCCTGAACTGGCACAGATTCCATTGTATGCTATGCCGATTGTGATTTTTTTCGGCCTGTTGATACAATTGCCATTGCGTAAAGTGATTGAACAAACCTTTCGTGCGAGTACCCAAAAACACGCTTTGTTGGTTGAAGCACTCAGCGGTATGGAAACCCTTAAAACCACTTGCGCGGAAGGGGAAATGCAGCGACGCTGGGAACAATTGATTGGGCAAATCGCCCAATCCAGCTTGAAATCACGTTTATTATCATCACTTTACGTTAATTTTGCTTTGTTTGCCCAACAGATGACAAGCATTGTTGTCGTCATTTATGGGGTGTATTTGATAGTCGAAGGTGATTTAAGCATGGGCGCACTGATAGCTTGCACCATATTAACTGGACGCGCGTTGGCACCTTTGGCACAAATCGCGAGCCTATTAACACGTTACCATCACTCTGTAGCGGCCTTACAGGCTCTGAACCACATTATGACAATGCCGCTAGAACGTCCATTAGGCCATCAATTTCTACACCGTCCGCAATTACAAGGCACGATTGAATTTAAACAAGTTGATTTCAGTTACCCAGAACAACCGCAACCGAGTCTCAGTCAAGTCTCATTTAAGATAAAGGCTGGGCAACGAGTGGGTATTATTGGCCGTATTGGTTCAGGTAAAAGCACGCTGGCCAAATTGATTTTGGGCCTTTATCAGCCTCACAGTGGTAGCATTTTGCTAGATGGCGTTGACAGCCGCCAAATTGATCCGGCCGATTTACGGCGCAATATCGGCTACGTGCCACAAGATATAGAATTATTTTATGGCACCCTCAAAGAAAATATTGTCAGGGGCGCGATGTCAGTAGAAGACAGTGTGGTGCTTAAAGCGGCCCAACTGGCAGGAGTAGATGAATTTGTGAATCGCCATCCTTTAGGTTTTGACATGCCGATTGGCGAACGCGGAACGGGTTTATCCGGTGGGCAACGGCAAGCGGTTGTGTTAGCGAGAGCTTTATTACTCAATCCGCCCATTTTGTTACTTGATGAACCGACTAATGCGATGGATAATCGGACAGAAGAACAATTAAAGGCGCGTTTACAGGGTTATCTGGAAAACAAAACACTCTTGTTAGTGACACACCGCATGTCATTATTATCACTGGTTGATCAGTTAATTGTGATGGATGGTGGACAACTCGTCGCAATGGGCCCAAAAGAAAAAGTGATTCAAGCCTTGTCAAGTGGGCAAGTGAAGATGTCAGTGAATTGATAGATGGTGGGCAAGCGATATGGTGGGCAAGCGATATGGTGGGCAAGCGATATGGTGGGCAAGTTCGTTTCGACTCCGTCGAAACGAACTTACCCACCCTACATTTATAACTGATAACTGTTCAAAATGATATTCAAAATAGAAAACTTAGGCCTCATCAAACGAGCAGAAGTCTATTTGGATAAGTCCGATGGAAACGCTCATAACATGCTCGACTCTTTACGCGAACAAGTGGATCGTTATCCTCAGCCCATTCAGGATAACTTGGAAATTGCAGAGGATTTAGTTTTTCTGAGCAGAAATCACAGTGAATTTGACTATTTGGCTAATGAATTAGAGCAATTGCCACCATTAATCAAGTTGTGGATAATCTGAACCAATCATCTGAAGGTATTTACTTTGCGTTGTTTGATTAATTATGAAAGAACTCTTAAACGCAATTGATGCTCAGAATCGAATTGTGTGTGTTAATTGTTAATGAAAATAGGGTTATTTAAGTGACTATTTAGGTACGCCTAAATATTTTTAACATTTTTCTGTATTTCACGCTTAAGTTTCGCGGAGCGAAACTTAAGCGTGAAATGGTGGGTAGCGTGTTTTTGCTGCCCACCATCTGATAATTGATAATTGTATTTCCACTTGAACTAGTTTTTGCACGTCAAAACGTTAGCGTGGAATTAATTAATATAGGAATCATAAAATCATGGCTTCAAAAAAGCGCGTTAAACAGCTTCACTTCGTTTTTAGTATCACCGCTTTCATAGTGGGTATTTTGGGTATTCTACCAGCAGGATTTTCGGTACGATGGGATTTATTTTTTATTTCTTGTACGATTGCCATAGCAACCTTTTTACTGAAAGGCATTAAGCGTTGCCCTCTACGCCTTAAAAAGGAATTGGTAACCATTGAAGAGCCCAATTTGCAGATTCACTAACAATCAAAAGGGCGAACTAACATTCAAAAGGGCGAACTAACATTCAAAAGGGCGAACTAACATTCAAAAGGGCGAACACGCAGGTTCGCCCCTACGAACGCAATATCAATTTTATCGTTTTCCGTTAAACTCTAAAGGATCAGCGAATGGCTTATAGTGATTTTACCAGCTTAAATCAATTGAAAAAGCAATTTAATTTAACCCTTCATGAAGAGATGGACTTGTTTTCTAGTGTGCCTGAAATCAAGTGCAGTGATTTTTTAGGGATGACGCTTAAAGAGAATATTCCTTTAGCACTGGCAATTGATACCGAAAAAGCGCGTTCAGAAATGATTGTTGCCCCCATTCTCATTGAACTGAGAAAACATTTCAAACATCAAATCAGTTTATTTTCGGGCACCTCATTTAATGTCGATTCTGAAAAAGGCTTAAAGGGCATTTGTGATTTTTTGATTAGTCTTTCACCTGAACAACTTTCCATTGTCGCGCCCGTGATCACCATAGTCGAAGCTAAAAATGACAATGTGAAATCCGGTTTAGCGCAATGTCTCGCAGAAATGGTAGCCGCGCAGTTATTCAATACAGAGGAAAAAAGGGATATTGATGTCATTTATGGCGCAGTCACGACGGGCAGCAATTGGAAATTTATGACATTAACACTTCAAGAGGTTTCTATTGATCTCAATGAGTATTATATTGATAACCTTAACAAAATTTTAGGGATTTTGTCTGAACCTATTGCGCGATGTTTGAAAAACAAAGAATCATCATAATATTCCAGTTTCTCGTAGGGTGGGTAAGCGGGCGCGACTAAATTAAATATTATCCCGCAAATCCAACCGCCCGCTTGCCCACCATCCTATCCAAAAAAATGCGCCGAAGCAAAATAAATTTGGAACGAAAATCGCAGCAAAATAAATTTTGCACTCCAACTTGGAAACGCTATAACTTTATAGATTTTTTTTTAAATGAGCCTCATCTTATGAAATACTGTTTCGTTTTCGTTTGCCAGCAAGGCGATTTAGAAATTAAATCCATGTTGCTTGCAGCTTCTTTAAAGCATTATTTGCGTGAAGAGTATGAATTAGTCGCGGCCCTTCCACAACCAGAAAGTCGTTGGGGCCGGCTTTCAGAAAAAACACAGACTTTGATGCACATTTTGGGTGTGCGAACGGTACCCATTGTTAATAGTATTGATGAGGAATATCCGATAGGGAATAAGGTAGCTTGTTTAGCGATAGACACCTTGGCCGATAAAATCGTTTTTTTAGACAGTGATATATTATGTTTGCGTGAATGTTTTCCCGATACTGCCATTTTTGATGCGCCTTTCAATGCGAAACAGGCCGATTTAGCAACCTTTACCCGTGATGTCACGCTTTGGCAAAAAATATATGATTTATTTCAATTACCTTTACCACAGCGGCGCGTGCTTTCCAGCACTTCTGGGGAAGTGATGTTGCCCTATTTCAATGCGGGTATGATTGTCGTGCAAAATGGATTGAATTTTGGGCAAGTTTGGGAACACTGTTGTCAAGTGATTGATGCCGAGCCTTCGATTACTAAAAAACGCCCTTGGTTGGATCAAATCGCCTTACCTGTTGCCGTGAAGCAATTGAATTTAAACTATCATTGTTTAGATGAGCGCTTCAATTATCCTGCTCATGTGAAGCCACTTCCTGCCCTTTCCGCTTTACCCTTTTTCTGTCATTACCATTGGCCGTCTGTTATTCGGCGCGAACCTTGGCTTAATCAATTAGTGATTGAATTAGTCACCGCTTATCCCCTTCTCCAAGACAGTTTATTAGCCCAACCAGAATGGGCACAGTTGCTCAAACCTTACACTTTGCAAAAATCACCGCATCGTTGGTTTTCATTTCCCCCAGTGATCAAACGACAGGGCTTTTCCAAATCTCGGCCATTTTCAGAAGCGATTATCACTGGCATACCGCGCAGCGGTACCAGTTATTTATGTCGTTTACTACATAGCGTGCCAGATTGCGTTGTGATTAATGAACCGACTGAGATATTTGCCCCTTTAAATAATCAATTAACTTTTTGGCAAGTCGCGACTTTTTATCAAGAATTAAGGCGCGATATTTTGGAT
>QNEL01000550.1 GCA_003645185.1 Candidatus Parabeggiatoa sp. nov. 3 | reverse complement strand
CCTTGTTCCTTTCTCAAACCATTTATTAACTATGTCATTGATTCACCCGATATCCAGTATGTGGGGGCTGCCAATGAAGGAGAAGCCGTTGCTATCGCAGCCGGTGCCGAATTAGCCGGAATGCGTAGTGTCGCAATGTTTCAAAATTCTGGTTTGGGAAATGCCGTGAATCCGTTGACTTCCTTGCATCAAATCTTCAATATACCCATTTTGCTCATTGTAACTTGGCGGGGAGAACCAGAAGGTGCGCCTGATGAACCACAACATAAACTCATGGGTGCCATTACGCCACAATTGTTAGAATTAATGCAAATTCCATGGGCTTATTTTCCGACTGAAACTGATCAGATTGAATCCACTTTAGATCATGCACTTGAGTTTATGGCAGAACATCAAAAACCTTATGCACTGGTAATGAAAAAAGGTTCTGTTGAATCGGTGTCTTTAAACTCTCGCTTGGCATTAAAACCACCTTCAGCCATTTTAGAACCAGCCCCGGCATTGACTGAAATCAAATATTCTCGTCAGGAACTATTGCAAGTTATCCAAGCCGCTAGTCAACCAGCGGATATTTTACTGGCAACAACGGGTTATAGTGGTCGAGAATTGTATGCCCTTGAAGATCGGCACACTCAATTCTATATGGTCGGTTCTATGGGATGTATTTCCAGTATTGGACTGGGCATCGCTTTAGTTCAACCAACACAAAGGGTAATTGTTATTGATGGTGACGGTGCAGTGCTGATGCGTATGAGTGCTTTAGCCATTATTGGTTATGAGCGTCCGCCTAATCTGTTGCATATTCTGCTAGATAATCAATGCCATGAATCAACCGGGGGACAAAAGACGGTTTCTCATTCCATTGATTTTGGTGCGATTGCGGCAGCTTGTGGTTACGAAAAAGTGGTTGGTGTCAATACACCCCAAGAAGTACAAACCGTCATTGAATCCACAACAGAACAATTAACTTTTTTACATGTTAAAACCAAACCGGGCATTCCCGATAAGTTGCCGAGACCTAAAATAACGCCACCGGAAGTGGCTCAACGTTTACGGCAATTCATTCAACAAATGTGATCAAATGATGAACCAAACGATTTTACTTAATCCCGGCCCGGTTACCCTTACGGAACGGGTACGCCAGGCAATGCAGCGAGAAGATTTATGTCATCGCGAACCGGAATTTGCGGAATTAGCCCTAAATATCAAAGCACGTTTAGCTAAAATTTATCCTGAAGCTGCCAAGGACTATGAAGCCATTTTGTTAACGGGTTCAGGTACTTGTGCGGTAGAAGCGATGCTTTCAACCCTCGTGCCTCAAGACGGTAAAGCGCTTGTCGTGACTAATGGTGTTTATGGCGAGCGCATGGCCAAAATGGTGACGGCGCATGGCAAGCCATTAGAGGTTGTGACTTCTCAATGGCATGAACCCATGAATCTTACTGAAGTAGAAAACCGCATAACGAGAGACGCTGCCATTACTCATGTTATTGCCGTACACCATGAAACCACAACCGGCCGTTTGAATGATGTCGCCAAACTCGGTCAAATTTGTAAGCACCAAAATGTGGCTTTATTGCTAGATTGTGTTTCTAGCTTTGGCGCAGAAGCGATTGAATTTGACGCTTGCAATTTAGAGGCTTGTGCGGCAACGGCTAACAAATGTCTGCATGGTGTCCCTGGTATATCTTTTGTGTTAGTAAAACGTTCAGTCTTTGACAGCCGGCCTTCTGCCGCCGCGAGCGTATACCTTGACTTATATCCTTATTATAAAGAACAACAACAAGGTTATTCTCCCTTTACACCGGCTGTGCATGTTAGTTATGCTCTACATGAAGCGCTCATTGAATTAGAAGAACTGGGAGGGCAGATAGCAAGATATCGCCACTACCACACCTTGTCGCAAAAAATTAAGCAAGGGCTTAAACAACTTGGCATAGAAACATTTTTAGATGAACAGGATTATAGTGTGGTACTGACTTCTTTTAATTTACCCGCTAACACGACTTATGAGCAACTTCATCAGTTCCTCAAAAAAAATGGGTTTGTAATATATGCTGGACAAGGGGGATTTAAACGTTCTATTTTCCGCATTGCTAATATGGGCAATATTCAATCGGATGACATAGAACGTCTTTTAAACTGTTTCCATCAATTGAATCAGCGTTCTTAGGGAACTCTTTGTATGAATCAAATTGAGTATGAAAACTATCACGACACCTCAAAAGCTTACGATAATACTCGTATCCCTATTGGTCTTGAGATTTATTTAGGTTGTTTTGCTGGAACGAACCGCCCTTTGCTTGAGCAAAACATCCTAGACGGTGGATGTGGCACTGGAAACTATATTCAGGCGCTCAAGGAAAAAGTAGGCCATTTGTATGGGTTGGAATTGAATGGGGGGATGTTGGCTCAGGCACGAGAAAAGTGCCAAAATGATGCTAACATTCAATTAGAGCAAGGTAGTTTACTTGAGCCCCTTCCCTATCAGGATGAAACTTTTGACGGTATGATGTGTAATCAAGTACTTCATCACTTGGTTGCCGCTTCCAGCCAAGAAAATTTTGAGCCTGTGCATAAACTGATCAAAGAAGCACAACGAGTATTACGCCCCCAAGGTGTATTAGTCTTTAATACCAGTAGCCATCCGCAACTTTATGATGGTTTTTGGTGGGCCGATTTAATTCCTGAAGCCGTGGGTAGAATTGCCAAACGCTTTCCGCCAATAGAAATCATGACCTCAATGCTGAAAGAAGTTGGCTTTCATAAGGTAGGTATTGTTGTGCCGGTGAATGCAGTTCTTCAAGGTGGAAATTACCTCGATCCAATGGGACCACTCAAAAAAGACTTTCGAGATGGGGATTCTACTTGGTCTCTGGCAACCAACGAAGAACTAAAACAAGCGCAAGCGCGAGTCCAATTAATGAACCAAGAAGGTAGTATGACCAACTATCTTGAAACGCGAGAGAATTTGCGTAAAAATATTGGTCAAACGACTTTTCTATTTGCCTACAAATACTAAAAGTGGAGATTTAAGTGTCAGATAAACTCTATGATCTCAGTTTTAACTACTGGAACTCAGGGGTGCTGAGAGCCGCTGTCAAACTTGATTTATTTTCCCTGCTTGATAAAAAACCGCTGTCACCAGATGAAGTCTCACTACATCTTAAAGCCAAGAATCCTCGCTTTGTTCAGGCTTTCCTTGATGCCTGTGTGGTTTTGGAACTTCTGGACAAAGAAGGGGATAAGTTTAAAAATTCTGCCAGTTCTGCTGAATTCCTAGTCCCGGGCAAGCAGAAGTACCTTGGCGATCACATGCGCCATATTACCAACCACTGGAACACTTGGGGAAAGTTGGACACACTGGTGGTTGAAGGGCGCACCGAACTGCCCTTTGAAAATGGTTTCGTGGATGCGCCCAGCTATTGGACAGATTACATGATGGGGCAACACAACCGCGTCATGATTGGGCAGGGGAAAAATCTGGTTGAAAATGTCGAACTCAGTGGTAAACAAAAACTACTGGATTTAGGCGGTGGAACCGGAAGTTACAGCATCGCGCTCTGTCAAGCCAATCCTCAGTTGAAAGCCGTTTTAATTGATCAAAAAGAGCCTTTAGAAATGGCGCGCCGACTGGTGGATGAAAGTCAGTTGTCCGAGAGAATTACCCTCGTCGAAGCGGACATGAATACAGTTGAGCTAGACAACGACTATGAAGTGGTGCTTATTTCAGGCGTGGTACTTATCGTTTCTGAGGAAATGAGTCGCCGGGTATTCCGTCGCGCTTATGAGGCACTACGTCCGGGTGGATTAATCATTGTGCAGGACTACATGCGAGTTGATCATAGTCCCAAGCGACGTTTTTTGGACACCATGATGGATTTGTATGTTATCACCTGTTTCCACCCTGACGCGGGTGATCGTTTTGGAGACGACGTTGTTTCTTGGCTAACAGAAGCAGGGTTCACAAATGCAAAGCAAATTCCTTTGCCAACGCATCTGGCATTGATTACTGCTGAAAAGCCAACCACTTAACTTAATCAGCTGCCATTCAAAAATGTGTGGTAATCTTGAAATACGGGCGAATTGAATTGCGTTTTTTAATTCTGTGACAGTCGTACAAACTTTAGTTTGTACGTTTAGCAAATTAAAGGGGCGCATTCCTATTTTCCCGCTTTTTTCATCAACGCATTCATTAAGTAAAAACCGATAACTACAAGGATTGCTTATAATAAAGGATTAGATTGTGCTAGTACACGAAAGCGGAAGTTCCCGTACCACCCCCGCCAACGGCTAAAGCCGTTGTCTA
This sequence comes from Candidatus Parabeggiatoa sp. nov. 3, assembly GCA_003645185.1. Classification (GTDB taxonomy): domain Bacteria; phylum Pseudomonadota; class Gammaproteobacteria; order Beggiatoales; family Beggiatoaceae; genus Parabeggiatoa. The sequence goes on along the minus strand of QNEL01000550.1, from coordinate 507 downwards.
AAAGCTCAAGTACCCTAAAGGGCACTAAGAGGGTTAGTCGGCTTTAGCCGACTTGAGCTGGGGGGGCATGGAGATTTCCGCTTTCGTGTGCTAGCCGGATTCGTTAGGTTTATGTTTCAATATTTTTATTTATTGATTCGTTCTTTCGTTAAGTTTAACCTCGAAATGAATGAAGGTGAAACCTTATTACACCTATCAGTTTGTCAAAACGAGAAAAAACGGCGTGGACGGCCTTCGTTCCTGGGTAACGATCACGAGCGTGAGCATCCGGACTGGAGTGCAAGGTTAACTTGCACGAGCGTGAGCGATTTTCGCTTCAATGAGTTATAAAAAACTGATAGGTGGTAAGGGGTGATATTTATGATCTCACAGATTGTTATTATCTTATCCTTTGAGTATCGATCAAAACTCTTTTTCAGGCTAAAGTTTCGCTTCGCGAAACTTTAGCCTGAAAAACATTCCCCAGGTATTACCTAGTACACGATCGCTCCAATTCCAAGGCCACTT
>QNEL01000549.1 GCA_003645185.1 Candidatus Parabeggiatoa sp. nov. 3 | reverse complement strand
GTACTGAAGCACAAATAAACAGGTATTTAACAACAAAGGGCAACCACAAGGGATTGCCCCTACACAATGTCATGTAGGGGCAATCCCTTGTGGTTGCCCCCTTTCTGTTTTTTTTAAATACCTTAAAATTTATGGTTCAGTACTTATATTGTGTCAGGTAGAGACGCATGCAATGCGTCTCTACGGTTCAACGCCTCATTCACACTCTATCGGTTCAGCCGTCGTCAGCCGAAAAATATCGGGTTGAGTTTGCGACTGCTTCATATTCACACGATAACACTCAAGCGGCCCTTCTATAACCTTACGATTAGGCAAAACCGTCACCCAAGGTATTTTGACACCAAAGTCCAAGCTTTCATTCGCTTCTGAATAGGTGGGATAACAATTTTCAGGTGTTTCGATCACTTCCCCAGCATATTCCAATTCAAAATTTCGAGATAACTTGAAATCTCCAAACCCTATGAGTGCTTCCAAGGTTAATGCCACGCCGTCTGCTCCCGTAAACAAGGCAAATTTCCCATTAGCCCGATCATCCCAAGGATTATAGAGTTCCATCGCCACCTTACCAAAAGTAACCTTCCTACTCGTAGTGGAATAAACGGCAAAATCGTCACCCGAACAAGTGGTGGTTTCTGAGATAATCAAATCTTCAATACCACAAACAGGATTGTCTCTCGGTACAGGATTCGGATTACCACTCCCCAATTGCCCGCGATCATTATTGCCCCAACCACACAATATACCATCCGCTTGCATGGCGAGAGAATGACTATCAGTCGTTGAAATGGCGATAATATTAGATAAGGCAGTGATTTGATTAACAGAAGTCGGCGTGTTAGAACTAGATTCCCAATCTACCGTGTAGACTTGCCCACCATTTGTTAGCGCGATTGAGTTGCTTCCATTATAATGAGCCATCTCAACCGTTTTGACATCGGCTAAACTGCTCACAGGAACGGCTGGCATCGGAGCATTACTATTCCAATCTTGCCATTTTCCAGAATAGACGGCACCTGAGTCTGCTACGGCAAGATATTTATCGTATACCATATCAACTTCTTTGATACCACTTGGCAAACCACTCACTGGCGCGCTTGTATAGGCACTGCTACCTGAATCCCATCTACCAGAGTAAACATTGCCGGTGTTCGTCACGGCCATATATCTCTGATTACCGTCAATTTCAAGAGAGTCTACGCCCGATAAACCGATAAGCTGCGTAGCGGGTTCTGGTGTATTGCTATTCCAAGACTCCCATTTTCCCCAATAGACATCACCTGTGTTAGTCACGGCGAAATATTTGTCGTATGTCATATCAAGCGATTGAACAGCGGACAAATTACCAACTTGATTGGCGGGTGTATAGGAACCATCCGTCTGTAGTTTCGTGGAAAAAACTTGACCGGTGTTGGTAACGGCTAAATATCGTCCGTTGCCGGGGTAATCATCTCCAACAACGTCTTTGACATCGGCAAAAGGACTCACCTGTGTTGGTGAATTTGAGATACCAGGTTGGGAACACATCCAGTCTTCCCCTCCTTTACACCAATCAAAAACTTCGCCAGTGGTTGTTATAATGAAGGCATTTGAGGGTGATGATTGTGATTGTGATATAGACTCCACACCATCAAAAACGGCCCGATCAGACAGGGAAAATTCGACAGGAATCGTTAGCGTGTTTGTATTGCCACCAATTTGGAAAAGGACACCATCGTCTCTTAAGCCAAGAGAAACACCGTACTCAGCATGGATAGCCGGTTCTGCTGCTGTAGCACTTTGGGGTATACTGACATTGAGGGCCGTTAAAACGCACATTGCGAGAGTCGCTGGTTTAAAGGCCTGGGTGGCTGATAAGGATTGTGGTTGTGTTGTGACAGGGTTAGACATGATATTATTTCCTACCAGTGATAAAAATAGAGCGCGTATTATAACAGACGAAATATGATAAGGACAAGAGAGCCCTAGACCGAAAGGCAATATATAACCGATAAAAGATCAGTTATCAGTTATCAGTTATCAACGAATTGAATGTTCATCAGCGTAAATCAGGCCATAATCAGTTAAATCAGGTATTTGGTGGGCAACTTATTTTATTTATTAAAATTCCCATTTTGGGAAAATATATGAAATCAAGCATTTATAATTTTATCGGTAATAATAATTCAATTCGGGCGCATTCCCAAAAAAAAGTCATTAAGTCTCTTAAAAAGGGCAAATGACTTAGCTAACTCCCAAATAATGGCTTGTAGGGGCAATCCCTTGTGGTTGCCCTTATTATATTGTTAGTCTATTAATTTTTTGGAGTGGCCTTAAGTCTTAAAAACTGAAGCGAAATGATATCTCCATTGAAGCGCAAAGCTCATTCCAATCATACCATCCAACGGACTTGAAAGATAACGATTCCATTCATTATCGTTTGGTATTCTTGCGAAGTCTTTATGGGTATTGATCACCCAATCATCCGCTGCCTGTATCACACCTAAATATAACGGAGAAATCTTTTTGATGCGACTGATAGTATTCAGTGCATCAATGGGAATCAGTTCTTTACCCGCCTTTTCATTTTTTAAGTTGCTATTGTGATAATGCTTAATAGCCGCTTCAATTCGATTGATTATGCCTTTCTCATCATTAAGCACTTCAATCATTTTAAGAAGATGTTTAGCTTGCCAATCTTGTTGATTGATATAGGCTAAAAAACGTAATACCTTTTTGGCTTGCGCCCTATTTTCATTGAAAAGCCATTCTCTATGAATTTTTGCCACTCGGCACAAATTACGATCAGCAATTTGACTGCCTTTGAGATATTGCCAGTTGATAATTTTAATTTTTAAAGGTGGTTTTTTCTTGGCAGTTTGATAATCTGTTAACAAAATCACGGCATCATACTCATTACCCAGTAATCTCTCATACGCTGAAAAAAAGGGTTCACTGGTACAAAAGTTTTCAGAAGGTGATTTAATACCCAGTTCTAATTCAGGAATATCAACACCTTTAGCGGGATTAATCGTTAGATTGGAAACCTCATAACTTCGATAAGTAAAGGTTTCTAAAACACTGACAAACAGCATTTCAATAATACTACCAATGGTTTTGCCATCTAAATTCGGCAAAGCGTGTTCCCTCTTCAATTGTTGATACCAATGAGGAAGTGCTTGATTCCGTCCCAATCTTTTTAAGACTGGTTTAACGCTTTCCAAATTTTGCCCCGATAACAGTTTGTTTAATTGAAAAAGGGTTTCATCCAAATTATTTTGGAGAATAGTTCTCAGTTCTTTGGGAGACATGATTAAAATAACTCCATTTGATTATTCAAGTCATTAAAATGAATAAACTGATTGCTTATCAAGCGATTAATCACCCATTTCACCATTGGAGGCGGCACCGCGTTGCCATATAACGCATATTGATCATAAACCGAGACACCTTCACAATGATTATCAGGAAAACCTTGTATTCTGGCATATTCAATCGGGGTTAAACGGCGATATTGGTTACCTATTTTGTAACGTTCATAATGGCGGCTGGTGCTTGAAGTCAGTGTTGGGGCAACACCGTTAATGCCAAATATCGTATAGCCCATTCTTGCTCCCCCTTTTTGATTATAAACAATTTCAACCCCATTATAGTACTTCTCAACACGCTGGCTGCTTTTCAGACGAGTCAGTGTCTCACGAGTAAAATCAAAAGCCGGATCAACTTGTTTCTGTATTATGTCTTTCAGTCGCACGGATTTTTGGGCAGCCGAAAAGGTTGTGAGATGATCGCTGATAAATTGATTGTGATAAGACAAGCCCCAGTTTGGAAATTTATCGTCATGTTTTATGATGTTCGCCCATCTATCAACGCAAGCAATTTGATTCAACTGATTTTTTGAAATGACACTGATATCACGATGGGAACACAAAAAGGATTTTGGCTGAACAGTGTTTTTAGTACCGATTATAATAATTCTTTCTCGGTGTTGGGGCAAACCAAAGTCTATCGCATTCAGTAAACGCCACTCAATGAGGTAATCCAACGATGACAAACTGTCTAAGATAGTCGCAAAGTGTTTTCCTTTATCCATTGACAACAGGCGTTTGACATTTTCTAAAACGAAAAAGGTGGGGGAATGTATTTTGAGAATGTGTACCAGCGACTCAAAAAGGGTACCACGCGAATCGTTTAGTCCCTTTTTTTTGCCAGCACTAGAGAAAGGTTGGCAAGGTAGCCCTGCCGTTAATAATTGATGACTTGGAATAGAATCAAACTGTTTTTTGATATCGTCTTGAACAAAAGTGCCGCTCTTGAAATTTTGTTGATAGATTTTAGAAGCCTTATCATCTAGATCATTTGCCCAAATCGTTTTGATACCAAGTTCATCGCAAGCGAAACGAAATCCGCCTATACCCGCAAAAAGTTCCACTGCTTTAATTGTCATTTATAACTACAAGGATTGTTTGCTTATGAAAGGATAAGTATTGTAAAGTGATAAGTTTAATTCATTATATCCATAAATCAAGTTCAGAAGTTCATAAATGAGCTTTTGGTTGTTACTAAAAACAAAAAAATAAACGCGCTTTGACGCAAAAGACGCAAAAGACGCTAAAGGATGCTAAAAAGGCCTTAAAAATATCTTTTTCTGAGCGTAGTACAGCGAACCGAATGGAAGCGACGCTAAACTTTAGCGTGAAAGCGTCTTTTGCGTCTTTTGCGTCTTTTGCGTCTTTTGCGTTATATGTTTATCAGCGTAAATCAGGCCATAATCAGTTAAATCAGCGTTCTATCAAAACTGAACCATTGCAGATTACCTATTACTCATTATAGATTACTCAT
>QNEL01000548.1 GCA_003645185.1 Candidatus Parabeggiatoa sp. nov. 3 | reverse complement strand
TAGCGGGTTTCTGACAACAGCGTGTCATTGACTTTCACCCGTTCTGTTTCTGGGCCGATATAGATATCAAAACCACTGAGTTCGGCTGAAGCCGGATGGCTCCAAGTCACGACGGGTGGGTTGTTTCCGTCTTGAACGACTTCTAAGGTGTTGACGGGTAATAAGTCTATATTTAAATAAGCCGTTTCAGAGAGGGCGGATTGATTGCCAGCGGCATCGACGGCAATGACGGTGTAGTAAGGTTGGCTTTTATCCGGTTTGCCATCAATGAAGCCTAATTCGTTGATGTCGGTTTTGAAAGGCGTGAGGCCGTTTCGTTCTTGAATCTCGGTTGCTTCGCGGTAAACCTGATAGGTGATTTTGTCATAACCGCTTGGGGCTTGCCAAGTGGCCCGAATACCGGCACCAATGAGTTCTAATTGTAGGCCAGTCGGGGCTTGTGGTGCGAGAGAATCGGCTGTGACTTTGACTACCAAGCTGTTGGCACTGAAGGCTTCTTGCTCGTTGGCTTGGCGAACGCTGGCCACTGCGTAGTGGTATAAACCGTCTTGTTGGGTATTGTCGGTGAATGCTAGTGCGCCTGAACTGCGTTGGTAAGGGGTGAGTTGGCTTTCGCCGGGGGCTTTCCGGAACAGTTGATAATCAGAAGCACCTGTGACGGCTTTCCAATTTAACTGGATTTTGCCATTGGGTAGGGCGATAGCTTTGAGGCCGAATGGTACGGTTAGCGGGGGTAAGTCGCCTTGGTAGATTTGGAATTGGCTGTCTCCGACTATTTCGGTGCCGCGATTGTGTAAATCGTCTTCGGCGCTAAAGTAGAATTGCAGGTTTTCTGTTTCGCTTAGGCCGGCATCGGCTGGCAAACTAAAGTTTGTTGTCCAATTTTCTCCCGTTTTGGTGAGAGAAAGGGCTTGGATTTGACGGCCGGAGCCTGATAGGCGATATGAGAGTTCTGGAATTTGTTCGGCCGGTAGGGTTTCATCCAATTCAAGTGTCACTTGTAAGGTGACGGGATTATTTGCGTCATTGCGAATGGGTTCAGAAGGCAATAGCGTGAGTTGGGTGACTTTGGGCCCTTGACTGTCAATCTCGATAGCGGCACCTTCTTCGATATCCGTTCCGCGATTACTGGCTTGATCTCTGGCGGAAAACACGGCATAAGCGGTACCTTCTGGGGTGTTTTCCGTGATCTCAAATTGCCCTTGATATTGGGTTTCGCTGACGGGGTTTAATTCTATGGAAATGGGTAGGCCGCCGTCTGGCACCAGACTGAGAAAGGGCGTGGTGAGTAGGGGCTCATTGACGGTTAGGGTGATGTCAACTAGGCCTCGCGCTATGCGGCCGCTGTCGGGATCAAACTCACCTTGTGGGCTGTATTCAATCACGGCACGCGGGCCGGTGGTATCCGCTAAGACGGTTACTTGGTTGGATAATTCACTGGCCGTGCCAGCGGCGTTGACGGCAACCACGCGATAATAATATTGGCCATCTAGGGTGACTAAGTCATCAAAGCCGGTGCCGACAAGCAGTTGAGCATTGACTTTTTGGGCCGCTGCTATCGTGGTAAATGCGCTAGTTGCTCGGTAGACATCGTAGCCAATCACTTTCTGATCATCGGGCGCTCGCCAAGTTAAACGCACTTGACCACTTTCTCTGGCTTGGGCGGTTAAACTGGTAGGCGCTTTGGGGATGCTGGTATCTCGTGTGACTATAATGGTACTGCTTTGTGGGCCCGTGCCACCGCGATTTTGTGCGACGGCTTGTAGGTTGTTTTGCCCGTCTTCTAAGCTGATCGTTCCTGAAAACGTGTTGTGTTTGTCCAGCGTCAGGGGTTCTCCTATCAAGGTGCCGTTACGATAGATAAACACTTCACTGCCTTTTTCGGCTGCACCGGTGACGCTGATTTCGGCTTGGTTTGTCAGTTTTCCTGACAGCGGCCAGGTGATCACGGGTGCGCTGGGTGGGGCTAAAGCGACGTTGATATTCAAGGGTGTGACACTGGCATTGCCCAAGGTGTCGTAGGCTTTGATTTCAAGGGTATGGGCTCCGTCTTCGACATCAATCGGGGATAAAAAGGCGCTGTATTGGCTGGCACCATTGCTATCAGTATGGAAGAGGTTGCCATCGATCCAAAATTCGACACGGCTCACGCCAACGCCATCGGTAGCGGTTAGGGTTAAAGTGCCGGAATGAGAGAGGGTTGCGCCTTGTTCAAAAGGGGTGCCTTCAAACAGGAAATCCGTCACTTCTGGCCCGGTTTCATCATTGATGTCATCATCAATAATCACAATAACTGCTTGCGTTTGAGTCAGGGTGGTGTTGACCGGATTGCTGAGGTTTAGGCTGAATTGTTCATTGTTTTCTTCATAGAGGAAATCGCCGTTGATAATGACATTCAGGGTTTTTTGGGTGTCACCGGGATTGAAAGTCAGCGTTTTTGGATTGATGGCGACATAATCACTGCCAGCGGTGGCGGTGTCATCGGCTGTGGCATACTGTACTCTCACCCAAGTGCCACTGGCGGTGGTTAGATTGAGGAGCAATTGTGCGGTTTGAGTGCCGGTATTGCCTTCCAGAACACTGAGATTGCTCTCTTCAATGCTGAGTGCGGGCGGTTCATCGTCATCGGTGATCGTCACCAGACTGCGGTTATCTGCGAGCGTTGCTTTAACCGGATTCCGGAGAATGAGGTAGAAAAATTCGGATTCGCCTTCATCCAGGGTGTCGGCGTTGACTACAACGTCCACGGTTTTGCTGGTTTCACCAGGCGCGAAATCTAAAGTGGTGGTGTCAAGCGCGACATAATCCTCACCTGCTTTCGCACTCCCATTACTGGTTGCGTATTCGACAGTCACCGGTTCATAAGGTGGGGTATCCAGACTGATGGTGAATTGGGCGGTTTGGGTTTCGCTATCGCCTTCTGTGAGGGTGAGATCGTCAATGCTGATAGCCGGTGGCACATCATTTTCGAGTAAGGTGACAGTCAGTGTGTCACGGGCACCTAACAACGCACCGCCAGTGATTTGATTGAGTGTGACGCTGAAGGTTTCATGGCCTTCGAGTAAGTGATCATCTTGCAAGGTGATGATGACGTTTTGGGTTGTCGTTGAGCCGTGTTCCCAATTCAAGGTGCCGGAAACGGGGAGGTAATCGCTGTTAGCTGTGGCCGTGCCTTCTAGGGTGCTGTAATCAACTGAAACGCTGCCCACATAACCTTTGTCACGGGTGACACTGAAGGTGAGTGTTGGCTCATTTTCAGTGATATTTAAGACGGTTCTGGAAAATTGCAGCGTACCGGGTCGGGTTTCAACCTGAAAGCTTAATGGGGTACTCCAAAAACCAGGGCCGTTGTCATTAGCGGTTTGCACCTGCCACTGATATTGCCCTTCTGTTAATGTGGTTTCTAAGATGACCGAGCAGAGACTGTTGGGGCAAGCTTGTTCAGTGCTGTATTCTTGTTCAATCAGGGTCGTGCTGCCTTGAGTGAGCTTGACAAGATAGTGTGTGGCACTGTCAACCTGAGACCAAGTGAAGGTTGGGGTGGCAGTATTGATGGTTTCCTTGGGTTCGATGAGAACGGCTGTTCCGGGGAGCCCACCGCCGGTTAAGGTGATTTCTAGGGGTGTTTCTGAAGCGTTGGAGGGTATCAGTAAACGGGCAATTTTTCCGCCTGTGGAACTGGGTATAAAAGTCACTTCGACCGTACACGAAAGAGCGGGTGTCAATGCTTGGTTGGAACAGTTGTCGGTCGTGAGATTGAATTCGGCCGCGTCTGTTCCGGCTAAACTGATCGCTTCGATATTCAGGTTTAAATTACCCGTATTGGTTATCGTAAAAGCGTGTGCTGGTGACTGGCTGCCGATATCAACCACATCAAAGGCCTGGGTGGTGGGATGCACTTTGATAGCGGTATGGTAATGCACGATAATGTGTTTGGGTGCTGACCAATCCGTTGGCGTACCACTCACCTGCGCCCGTACTCGCCAATAGTGTGTGCTATCTTGCAATTCGGGATTGTGCAGGTAGTCTGAAATATCGTATTTGGTGTCGGTTGTCGAAGTGGGATCAGGCCACTGGCTGGCATCGTCGGTGAGGTTAAATTCATACGGATTGGCATTCGTGATGCTGTTCCAAGTCGCGTAGGTTCTGTAGTTTGTCCAATTGCCGTGGTTAGTAATGTGACCGGTGGTATAAAGGTAAAAGTAGTAGCGGCTATTTTGTATTGTACCCTGATTGACAATATCCCCGTTGACTGTCAAGGTGCGATGATAATCCGGCTGGAGTATTACGCCCTCTGCAACCTTCATTGAACCGTTAATGGTCATATTGCCGATAATTTTGGTACCGGCCCCACCAAACTGGACATTGCTGGTCAGTGGCGAACTGCTTAGACTGATATTTTGTGTGTCGTTTGTGCTGACAAAGTCGATGTCATTGGCAATCAGCGTGGGTGAGGATGAAACATGGCCTTTGAAGATGAGACTATCGGCTTCGAGTGTGCCATTGCCGTAAATCGTGTTTAGAAAAGTGGCTGTCTTCCCTTGGGCAAAGGTTACGGTTTTACCATTTAAGTAAACAATGTTGGGAAATTCCAGACTATTGCTGAGGGTCAAGCTGTCATTAAACTGTATGGTACCTGCTATAGGATTGCCTGTGATTGTTCGGGCATCCGTCCCTGTTAGGTAGGTTCTGTAGTTAGTCCAAGTGCCATTATTGGTCAGATTGCCAGAGGTATGAAGGTAAAGATAGTAACGGCTATTTTGTATCGTACCCTGATTGATAATCTCGCCGTTGACTGTCAAGGTGCGATGATAACTT
>QNEL01000547.1 GCA_003645185.1 Candidatus Parabeggiatoa sp. nov. 3 | reverse complement strand
TCGCCAATACCATCATCATCAGTATCAGTTTGATCCGGGTTGGGCACTAATGGCGAGTTGTCTTTATCATCCTCAACACCATCACCATCGTCATCAGTATCGCAAGCATCGCCAGCACCATCACCATCCGTGTCGGTTTGTTTCGCATTGGCAACTAATGGACAGTTGTCACTCTCATCCAACACGCCATCATCGTCATCGTCCAAATCCGCCACTGTGGTCAATTCGCGCGTTGAAGAGGGTGTTTTACCCGTCTTATTGTGAGCCACAACGCCCCAATAATACTTAGTGCCTTCCGCCAACCCGCTGATGCTCTGTGATGTTGCAGTTAGACCACTTTTATCATAGAACGGACTACCCAAATCTCTTTGAGTAGAAACAATTAGCTGGTATGAATCTGCGCCAGTGGCCGCTTTCCATGAAAAAGTAGGTGATGTGACCACATTGGTTTTTCCCTGTACTGGAGAAATCAATGCGGATATACCCGGCGGGAAAGCGGTCGCGTCTTTGGCAGTAAAATGCCAAACTTCAGACATTGCATCACCATTGGCATTGCTGGCAATCACGGCCCAGTAGTAAGTCGTATTCGCCGTCAACGGAACTGCATGCGTATAGGAAGTCGTCGTAAGAGCCGAAACATCAATGACAGGTGAAGTTAACCCAGAATCATTATCGACTTTCAGGCGATACTTATCGGCATAATCAGTCGTTCCCCATGAAAACTCTGGGGTTAAACGCGCTTCTCCGTTCATGACTGGCCCGGTGAGTACCGGAACTGCCGGAGGAGGAGTATCCCAAGGGCCCAGTAAAACGCCATCATAAGGCGCAGTGTCATTCTTATGGTAGCTGCCACCATTCGGTGTAAACAATATAACAGAGCCACTGTTCACAGAAACCTTATCGAAGGAATACAAAACCCCACCATTCCCCTTGGCATTTTCCAAACCAATGGTTGCCGAATTGCCATGGTTGCGAGGCGTGTCTTTTAGCAAAGCACGAAACTGGACTTGGATATTGTTACTGCCCTCGTACAAAATTGCTTGAAAAGTACCCATCGGAATAGGCTTATTGTAAAAACCCATGTCCGTCCACTGCACAACCAATTGACGATTAGGGGCCGTGCCGATGGTTTTATAGTAGATGTGTGATTTTTCAGATTTATAAGCGGTCACATCGTCCCAGAATGCCCCAATATAGTTATTAGGGGGGGCGGAGTTGGGAATACTCTCATTTACCCACTTCTTATCCACACCTGCAAATGAAATTAGCCCATTGGATGTGACATAAAAACTCGTGTACTTGTTTCCAAAGAACGTGAATGTAAAGCCAATAGGCAATGCGCCACTCACCTTATCATCACCATATACGCCAGAGTTTATTCCCTTGTAATAAGTCTCCGGCGGAAGATCGGCGGCATAAGCCTGTGATAAGAGGAACAGAGGCACCGGCAGCCCCAAAAAAAACATAAAGGCCTTGTTCAAACCACTCCTTTTTTGGAAGCGGGCCCCACTAGGCGAAACGGGGCATACAGGGGATAATCCCCATAACCATCTAAACCAATTTAACATAATTAAGTTGACTCCTAAGTCTTGATGTTCTGGTTAGTATTTGCTAATGTGCTAATACCCATTAAAATTTCAAGCAATACGGGTGCAGTAAAAATTTTTCTTGCCAATTTTCTGATGGAGGTTTGGAGTTCAAAGCGCAACTCTGCTTTGAACTTTCACCGGATTAGTGACCGCCAGAAATTTGTAAGCTGTGCCGGTGTCAAATTTTAATAAACACCATTTTTGGATTTTCGATTTAAAAACCATTCAATTGAACGACAGCAAATAATTAATTTAAATAACTTAAACGGAAAACTTTGTCAAGCCAAAAATCAATCCGCCAGCAAGTATAATAGTCTCCAAGTAACTGATTATCAAGGATATATTTTTGAAAAATGGGCTAAAAAATGCTGTTTTAGAAGCAAAAACGCCATTGAAAATTATATAACCCATTGATAATAAAGGCAGTTAGACAATTAGAATTGCTGTCAATCCGCTATGTCAAAAATTCGCGCACAACTCGCGCACAAACATAGCACCGAGTCAGCGCAAAACGCCGAATAGGTACAACTTGAGTTGTGCTGTGCGAATAAATTGGCATAAATATTCCCTCATGGTTTGACGTACTAACCCATTTTTTTGCAAACGGCGTATGACAAGTTGAGCCAATGTTGCACAGAACATTCATCACTTTTGGCAATGGATTAATAGGTAATGCGAATTAAGAGTTGAAATTTGTGTATCTACTAAAAACAATGGGTTAGAAAACCCACCCGGGGCATCGCACCAAATAACAAATTTTAACGATATGATTTTAAAAGGATTTCTCAACCCTTAATTCGCATAGGTAAGGAATGTGCATGAAATAACTTAGTCAACTTTTAGGGTAACCACAAGGGATTACCCCTACAAATTATCATGTTGCGTAGGGGCAATCCGTAGGGTTGCCCTAATTATTTCATGCACGTTCCTAATTAGGGAAATGAAGGTTACCAAGGAGAAGGTACTGTCAATTTCCCAAGTTTGAACAACCTCAATGATTAGCATTTTCTAATTTCCAATAAATCAGAAGTGATGAATACGCACACTGGTTTTGATGAAAAAAATGCCATGATAAATAAAATAATTAATTAAAAATCTAATTCATTATGACGTGTGAGTTCTACAAAATCCATTGCTGCTAAATACTTATGGGCAATTTTAAAAAAACGCAAAGCATCATACGCCAGTCAATTGTCAAATAGCAAGGCTTTGGCAAATATATCAAGCGAGCCTCTTGTAAAACTATTAAGCATAAACGATAAAACAATAACTTTCGATCTGTTGATGCCATGTAAGTCTTTGATTTGTGGTTGAACGTTGGAGTTTTGCAAGTCTATCAAGCAGTACAGTTGTCTGTGCCGTCAAAATTTTATGTGCTGGTGTCAAATTTTAATAAACGCCATTTTTAGATTTTCGATTTAAAAACCATTCAATTGAACGACAGCAAATCATAATATTATTATATACTCAACGATGTAACTTAACTTTAACTATAAATTTTGGACGAAATTCGCCCAGAAGCAAAGAAATATTTTAACGAAAAGAGCTGCAAAATAAATTTGGAACGAAATTCGCCCAGAAGCAAAGAAATATTTTAACGAAAAGAGCCGCAAAATAAATTTTGAACGACATTCGCCCCGAAGCAATTAATTTTAAAGGCATAAAGTTTTGGTTCAGGCTCTGGATAAAATCCGCTCGGCGGTAGTACAAGCACTGGCAATGCGATCCCGCACCGATACGCCACCTCGATAGTTTGCATCTAGGTGCAAGCCGGGCAATTGTTTCAGGTGTCTATCAATTTCTGCCAAGCGGCCGGTATAATTTCCATAATAGAGGGGCAGCCCTTGGAAATGGCGATCAATACGCACATTTTCGGGATCGCCCTTTATCCCAAGTAAACGCTGTAATGTTGCCATCACGGCAGTCACACTGCGATCATCATCCCAATCCACGGCGGCCGGTTGGAGTGCGCCTCCCAAATAGGCACTGAGCAGAACTTTGCCTTGAGGCGCGCGATCTGGAAACAGGCTACTCATCCATAAACAGCCGGTTACTGGGAGCCCCTCCTTGCGTGGTGTCAAAAAACCAGTGCCATCCAGCGAATGACGGATAGCTGAGCGGGAGATTCCAAGATGAACCACAGACAAAGGTGCTGTTTCAATGCCGCGCAGGTATTTTGTCAATTGACTATCCAAAGGTTCCAGCAGGGAGGCTGCCACGTTTGCCGGCGTGCTTAATACGACTTGTCGCGCAAAAATAGTCTGTTCGCCTTGTGGCGTTTTTCCAGTCACACGCCATCCCTGCTTCTCTTTCTCCAATCCAATAACCGTATATCCAGGCCGAAAATGCACCCCTGGCGTTTTCGCCAGCAATTCAACCAACGTAGACATGCCGCCTTGAAAGGAAAAGGCTTCCGTAATGGCAGCTGTCCGTCGCCGCAACACTTTGTGTATAAATACGCCCAGAGTCAGACTACCATAACGCCGTTCCAGCGCCGTCAGGCGCGGCAAAACGGAATAGGCGTTAGCCTTGTCTGGATCAGAAGCAAGCGTACCGGTGACAAAAGGCCCTAGAGCCTTTTCCAGTACCTCTGTTCCCAAACGGCGCGTAATAAATTCGCTAACCGTTTCCTGAGCATCTCTCCTTCTGGGGATGAAAGGCTCGATGAGAAAGCGCAATTTACCCCGTCTGCTCCACAAAGGGGACATGATCATGGGCACTAATTTCATAGGTAAAGATAAAAGACGGCCTTCGTGAACTAAATAGCGATTCGCAATATCCGCTCGCAGCGTTTTATGTGCTTCAAAACCTGATTCCCTCATAAACTGGGAAACGGTTGGTAGAAAGTTCAATACCATAGAAGCGGCTTGTTCCGTGAGGTAGCCATCCGCCCTAACACTCTGGATTTTGCCACCAAGCCGTGTATCCTGCTCCCAAACTTCTACGGAGATGTCGGCTTGTGCCAACCACCACGCGACAGACAGGCCCGATATACCGCCGCCAACTATTAATACATCAATATCATTCATAATCTATAAGGTTTTTTCGCAAAAAAACTATATATAACTATAGCGTTTCCCGATCTCATGACGTACAGTTATATCAAGAAAATAGAACCGCAAAATAACAGGCATTCCAGTCAGGCCGCAAAATAAATTTTGCACTCCAAGAGGGCCGCAAAATAAATTTGGAACGAAAATCAGGCCGCAAAATAAATTTGGAACGAAAAT
>QNEL01000546.1 GCA_003645185.1 Candidatus Parabeggiatoa sp. nov. 3 | reverse complement strand
GTAAGACGAAAAAGCCTGTCAAAATGTCGCTTTTGAACAAAACAAAATATCGTTAATAATTAATAAGTTAATTAACTTCTCTCACGGGCCGGATACCCCTTATTTGGTTCAAAATTGAGAGCCTATAATTGTTAATAAATACAGTTTCGTCCAATTTTTATCCGCTAATCTTCAAAATGAGAAGATAAGTTTTTCAAAAACTCCCTAGGTAAAAACAAGAAAATGATAACAAACAAAAACTGAGTTAAACTTCTCACGACGTGGATATCAAAGCTATTTTGGCAGATTTCAGTTCCAAGCAAAAATATTGGAAAAAGCTTCAAAATATCAACTTTTCTTAATGATGAACTCTTTGTATAGATATTAATAACCGTAAAAATCAAAACGGGCATGAACAGTGTTTCAAAACCTGACAGGTTTTCAAAACCTGTCAGGTTTGGACCCATTTTTCAATTCACGGGCTGCGGCCAGTAACGCTAAACGAGCAATCACGCCATAAGCATAAAAGCGGTTTGGGCAAGCATTGGGTGCTTTTGTCATATCGGGGGTAATACAAGAATTGACAAAAGCCAAAGGCTCAAAATGCATCCCAGGGGCATTCAGATTTTCATCAACAGAGCGTGTTGTATGCACACGATAAAAACCGCCGACTACGAAATGATCTATCGTATAGACTACGGGTTCTGCGACGGCGTCAAGGGGTTTCCATGTTTCAAAGGTATAGACTCCCTCTTGCAAAATAACACGGCGAATAGATTTTCCTTCCTTGGTAGACGACATACGAGAGCGTTGTTTACGGTTGAGGGCAAGTATTTCATCGGCACTGTGTATTGTCATCACGCCCATACCATAACTGCCCGCATCCGCTTTAACAACCACAAACGGTTCATGAGGCACATCGTATTCAGAGTATTTGCGTCGTATAGCAGAAAGTAAGGCATCAACATTATCAGCCACACACTCTAATCCCTCGTTTTTCATAAAATCAATTTCGCCACAATTCTTAAAAAACGGATCAATCAACCAAGAATCAATCTTGATTTGCTCTGCAAATGTTTTAGCCACTTCACTGTAAAAAGTAAAATGTGTGGATTTCAAACGAGTAGACCAGCCTACTTGTAGCGGTGGTATAATCTCTTGATAAAGATCCTCAAGAATCTTGGGGCGTCCTAAAGACAAATCATTATTAAGTAGCACAATACAAGGGGTAAAGCCTTTAACGCTTACACAATCACCCTCCCGAATCAAGGGTTCAAGTTGCAGTTTTTTAGAACTGGGCAATGTCAATGATTGCGGTACTTTCATATCGGGCAACATCGAACCAATACGCACCACAAGCCCCGCTTTTTGCAATATACCCTGTAAGGTTGCTACACTTTCCAAATAGTACAAATTGCGGGTATGATTTTCGGGTATCAACAACACACCATGAGCAGACACATTTAAACGCTCAATTGCTGATTGCACCGCTTGCACACACAGTGACAGGCTTGAATGACTGAGATTATTAAAACCCGCTGGGAATAAATTGGTATCAACGGGGGCCAGTTTAAAACCGGCATTACGCAAATCCACGGAGGCATAAAAGGGGGCAGGTGTCTCTTGCCATTGAAGACGCAACCAATGTTCAATTTCAGATTGGTGTGCAAGCAAGTGTGCTTCAAGATATTCTAACGGCCCATGCAATGCTGTGGTAAGATATGGCACGGCTTGTAAATCTGAGGAAACCATGTAGTGCCTTATTGAAATGAATTGGGTAGAAAAATTGTAGACTCAAAAATAGGTTTCATGTATTGACTAATTGACAATACACTCAATCGCTTCTATATAATACCCTTTTACAGAGGATTAATTGCTGACAAATTGACTATCACACTTATGCCCTGCATGATGCACTGTTATGGCATGATTTATCATAAGTATCATAAGTCTTATGTTTGCGATATGACTGTATTAAAATTGAACAAGTATACTATATGGAATGCTTCAGTTCTAAAAAATATGGAGGCATGGCTATCAGTACCACCGTTTTTCATTAGACTTGTCCCTTCATCCCCGTAACCCTTTGAAAAGACGAGATACTTTCATAATAAAAATCAAGGCCTTAGCATCAGGGACAACTCTATTAATCATTCTTTGCCCTTACCCCATTCACAAATCTTTGAACACACACAAAACCATTCGCAATTATAAATCACAATTCGCAATTCGCTATAGACGTTTTTGCGCGCAAAAACGTCTATAGCAAACACAATTCACATAGAAATAAATACCATGAGTACTGACACCAGTTTTGCAGGTATTAAAGTCGTTGTTATAGATGATAGTAAAACCATTCGACGTACCGCTGAGACACTCTTAAAAAAGGCAGGCTGTGAAGTGATTACGGCAACTGATGGGTTTGAATCTTTATCAAGAGTGATGGAAGCTAAACCGGATATCATCTTTGTCGATATAATGATGCCCCGTCTTGACGGCTACCAAACCTGTGCATTGATCAAAAATAATCCCGCATTTAAAAAAATGCCCATTGTCATGTTATCTAGTAAAGATGGCTTGTTTGAGCGTGCTCGGGGCAGAATTGTTGGGGCTGAACATTATATGACCAAGCCTTTTACACGCGAAGAATTATTGAATACCATTAAAGCATACGTGGTGGATATCAAAAAAGCTGCCGGCTAGGTTATAAGGGAATTAGAAATCTAATCAATTAGAGTTTATACCGATTTAACTTTATCAGTTCAAATTTTTGTCTTTCGTGTTTTTCGTGTCTTTCGTGTCGCAAAAAACTGAACATCGAAAACTCATTGATTGACTTGAAATGCTTGTTTCTGATAACTGATTTCGTCGCGAAAGTTGAGGCAAACAAAAACTTCGCTAGAAGAAGGGTGTGATTAAAAGTACATGGCTTTTTTATACTGTCCACCGTTTGATGCCAAAGTTTTTTAGCAAAAATTTTGCCTCGTTCACAATTTGCGCTTTTTTTAATGGCGTTTTCTTCCTTTAAAAATGGGGATTAACGACAATTTTAGACTCTTTCACATTTCACTTAACAAGTTTAGCTTCGCGAAACTTGTTAAGTGAATCGAAGATCAGCGAAGCTAAATAAAGTTGCGCGCAACTTCTCCGTGTGAAATGGTGGACAGTATATAAAGATATTTAAAATCAAATCGACTAAAGAAGTTTTGCTCCGAAAACTTTTTAAGTAAAAAGTTATATTGACATTTGACGGTTTCTTGTAGTGCCTGTGGGATGAGTTGAGTGTGAATGATGGGCTTTATTATTAATTATTAATTGCCAATTCTTTTATGAACTTATCACAACATCAAAAGATAAGAGGTGGGTAAATAGATAAGAGGTGAGTCTAAATATTTTAATTTTTTGGAAAGGCCTCAAATTCGCGTTATGAGAAAAAAGTTAGATTGTCACATCTTGAGGAGGGCTTAACAATATCGGCATGAGAGCTTGTGTGCGACTATGACCCGTTATGAGCCAAATAAAAAGGTTTATATTGGCCGTTGAGGCTATTTGATTTATCTCAATCCATTCTCATTAGGACAGTCTTATTAACTGATAAAGTACAATAGAGAACGGAACAATTCTTGCCTATAGGCGCACTTATTTTGTCAAAGCCAATAAATACGGTATTTCACTTAAGAAGTTGCACGCAACTTTATTTCACTTAACAAGTTTCGCGCAGCGAAACTTTATTCTACACTTAACAAGTTTTTGCGCGCAAAAACTTGTTAAGTGAAATGTGAAATGTGAAATATCACTTTCTCAATGTACATGATTCGCAACTGGTTCATGATTTACAAATCATTGAAAGTGTTATTTTTTATGACTAAAATATCAATAGGTTATATTGTTAAAGCAAAATTCGTTCCGTTCTTTATTGGATAAAGTATTGAACTTTTGAAGTTCTGAACAACTTAATAATACCAATTCTTTATTGAAATTCATTTTAAGTTGGCTCAAATCCGTGGCCTTTAGTTTGGACGAAAAACAGGGGTTTCATCTCAGAATAAGTGTGTTTAGACAATCAAGTGTTCTTCTAATAATATAATAGGGGTAATAGATTAGGGGTGGTTTTCTTTGGTGAATTATAAGTTATAAATTGTCAATTTAAAACTCAAGTTTCAAAATTCACAATAAATGACACTGTTGTATAATGGTCATAAATATAAGTGAAATCAATAATTTATTTTATAATAACGGGTTATCAAGACAGCCTTTCAAACAAAAGTTTAGCGAAACTAAACTTTTGCCTTTCAAACAACTTTAGGAACAAAACGAATATTAAATTTTAATAAATCAAAATATTTGAGGAACTTGCAAAACGCAAAAATGGGCATTGGAAACTGGGAACTCAAAAGGGCGGTTGCGGTGGGAATTGGGTTGAAAATAGATATCTAAAACAATCAGTTCCACGCAAAATTGTTAAAAAACGGGGGCAAAAAAATCAGTTCTTGGGTTTTATGAAGTATTCCGATTCATTTATGTTAACAAACGTTAACAATAGCACTCTTTTTTTTTAATTAAGAAAGATCGATCGGGTGAAACGAAGTGGCTTTGAAGCCGCCTATCTACCAAAGTTCTAAGAGATAATTCTTATGAGCTTTAGATAAACCCAAATTGACTTGGGGAAACGCCAATAAGCTAGGGTTATCAGTCTCAGGTTTTACCAGTCTAACTTTTCACTTAAGAACTGATGTTACGCAGAGAACTTCAAGAGGGCAGACACGTCGGTCTGCCCCTACAGTGATATTGGTGTAAGGGCGAACCGGTGTGTTCGCCCAAGAGTCCACAGTCATATTGGGTGTAGGGGC
>QNEL01000545.1 GCA_003645185.1 Candidatus Parabeggiatoa sp. nov. 3 | reverse complement strand
GCAACAAAAACACGTTACCCACCCTACATTGATCTAATTGGGGCAGGCAACAAAAACACGTTACCCACCCTACATTGATCTAATTGGGGCAGGCAACAAAAACACGTTACCCACCCTACATTGCTCTAATTGGGGCCGGCAACAAAAACACGTTACCCACCCTACATTGATCTAATTGGGGCCGGCAACAAAAACACGTTACCCACCCTACATAGAAGTTTTATTTATGCCCGAGTTCAACTCTATTCTGTTCAACTCTATTCTGTTCATTTTGAAAGAAATTGAGCCGCAGTTTGTGTTGTAAACCCTCTGGTAAGTGCTGAATGCCTCTCAGCATTTGGCTATAAAAGTTATCTTTGCGTGCTTTTGCAGCGTTAAACGCTGATAAAAGCGTGTCGGTTTTCTTCTCTATCAGTAAGGATAACAATTGTTCTGCTTGTTCAAATGCGTTATTAGCCTTTAATGGCAAAGCAGCATCGCTCTCTTGTTGAGAAACAACTAATTGATACAAGGCATAACGCCCTGGTGAAGGCACATTAACCCGTATACCCGAACGGGCCACCATAACAGCCGGTTGTATCTCGTCAAGCAAAAAATCTAAATACTTAACAGGAGTCGCGAAGGTATTGAGTGATTTGAGATAAACAGGTTCCTTAGAGTTCGCTTCCGTCTGATGAATCAGTATTTCAACCTGAATTTCTTGAGCTAGAAAACGATAAGTCGTTAAAGTCTCCTTAGTCTTGAAAGTACGCACTTCAAAGAACCCATAACCACTGTGAAATACCGCTTCTTTCAAATTGACTTCCTGGTTTGAAATACCCATTTTCAAGTAGTGAACCGTCAGTTTTTTATCCATTTCATTGGTGGTATTAGCAGTACGAATAGGCCAACGAACGTTCAACAGATTTTGGTAGAGATTAAAGGCATAAGTGCCCAATAAAACGCCCCCAACGAGGAAAAAGCCGAGCCTTTCCATCAATTCAAACACACGCGCTTCATTGTGACTCACAAACCAAACCCCACCAGCTTGAAGCATAGCAACCAATTGCTTGCGCTTCTTGATATCAGCTTGAGCATCGAACCAAAGTCGTTTTTCAAATTCTATTTTGTCTTGGGTTTCAGGTGATTCAGGCCCAATATACCGTTGTGTTTGTCGATTCCCAATATTAACCTGAAGATACCAATAAATATGTCCCTTCACTTTTTTTTTGATAAATGACAAACCGTTACCACTAGGAGCGGGTATTGCGGATTGTTGAAGTAATTGTGAGTAAAGTAAATCGAGATTGTTCGTCTGGGATTCTTTTTCCATCGTTATCAGTTATCAGTTATTACATCAAGCTAAAGTTTCGCTTCGCTAAACTTTATTTAGCTTCGGTATGCTAAGGCCCCGAAGGGGTTGAACGTGAATAGGCTTTCATCCTAATGTTTTTGCGCGCAAAAACATTAGGATGAAAAGGTGGCAACCTGGGGTTGCCAAAAGTTGAACAACTATACTGCACGCGGGCACAATTTAAATTTTTAAAAGCTTTCCCGATGACATAAAGTACAAAGGCAAATCAATCAGAAAAAGATTAAAAAGCTAAGGCACCGTAGGGGTTGAACGTGAAACCTCGGCTCGAAGCTACGCGAGATCATAGCCCCAGGTGGCAACCTGGGGTTGCCAAAAGTTGAACAACTATACTGCACGCGGGCACAATTTAAACTTTTAAAAGCTTTCCCGATGGCATAAAGTACAAAGGCAAATCAATCAGAAAAAGATTAAAAAGCTAAGGCACCGTAGGGGTTGAACGTGAATAGCCCCAGGTGGCAACCTGGGGTTGCCAAAAGTTAAGTTTATTCCAGCAAAGAGTATAATATTAATCATCGGCGTAAATCATGACAATCAGCGCAATTTGCGTTCTATCACGTTTTTCACGGAACCAAGTTTTTGCGCGCAAAAACGGTATTTCACGCAACTTCTTAAGTGAACCTAAGATCAGCTACGCGAAATCAAGTTGCGCTTCGCTGTACTTCGCTGCGTGAAACACTGTTCACTACCCGTTTTGATTTTTACTAATGTTAAAAGAGCAGTTATACTCAATTATATTATCATAAAACGTATAACAAATTGTTAATTTTTGATCGACAATTGTTGATTTTTCTATTCACTCATTTTGCTCCGCAAATAGTGACTCGCCTTGAAAGAATAAATAATTGATTTAAAATGATATTTTAATCATTGTTCAAAATATCAATAGACATCTGTGAATAAGACAATGAGTAATGGATAATCTATAAAAGTGATAATTGATGTGATAATTGATAACTGATTTCCACATTTCACACGGAGAAGTTGCGCGCAACTTTATTTCTTAGCGTAGTCTCGCTACGCTTCACCGCGCGCGTGAAATGTGGAACTGATTTCCACATTTCACGCAAAACTTTTGCGTGGAACTGATAACTGATAACTGATATGGATATTTATCGCTATCCCCTACTTTGTTGGCAATTGACTAAACAAGTTATCTGCGGACGTTTAGTCGGCACTGAATACGAATTGGTGAGTCACCAATTAAATAAATTACAAGCTCATCTTGCTGAACACCTGCAACGCGAGTATATCCAATATGCTTCTTTGCCCGATCCTTTGCCTGATGCCCGATTGAAAAAGGTAACTGTGAATATTCGCCCAGCCTATCGAGAAGAATCTGGGGTTTTCCCAGTCAGCCATGCCCTATTGATTCCAGTGACTGCCGTTTATGGCACCACGCAAGAGGGTTATTCAGAATGCTATTTGCCCTTATTAGATCAGCACTTCTTTTTTTACAAGCAAGAACAACTACGGGCCTTAATTGAATACTTTGCGCGTGATTATTTCAATCATCAAACACCCGAAAGTTTACACCGTTATTTGATGTTAGGCGAACCTTGGTTAGAAGAAGTGACTGTCCGTATCAAAGCGCGTGAGCTTAATCGAGCCGAACGCTTACAAGAGCTTATCGAGCTTGAAACGCTACCTCAAGTCGCAGATAGATTTCCGCGCAAAACCAAGGGCAGTGGGATTGCACCTGAAACCGCCTGGGAACGCAGCGAATTGGTAACCACCTTAGTTGATAAATTGATAAAAGAACGAGCCAGTGTCATCTTGATCGGAGAACAAGGGATTGGAAAAACCATGATATTGTTAGAAGCCGCTCGAAAGATTTTAATGCAGACCAAAGAACGCGATGAAGGGCCCAACTACTTCTGGCGTACCACACCGCAACGTATGATTGCAGGCGCACGGTATTTGGGAGAATGGCAGGAAAGTTGCGAACTACTCATGGATGAATTACATCGCAGTGAAGATATATTATGGATTAATGACTTTGTGCATCTCTTAACCGTCGGCGGTGAAGGGCCTGAAGACTCCATCGCCGCCTTCATGTTACCTAATCTCCGCCAAGGGCGTTTGCAAATAGTCAGTGAATTAACGCGCCAAGAATGGGAACGTGTACGCCAGCGACTACCCAGCTTTGCCGCGCATTGCCATGTAGTAACAATTCCGCATTTGTCAAAAAAACAAATCTTCAAAATCATGCGATTATTCGCAAATTATATACAAAAACAACTGCTTATAACGATAGAAGAGCCCGCCCTGAACCTAGCCTATCGTTTACTAGATCGTTATTTGCGTTATCAAGCCTTCCCCGGAAAAATCATTCAATTTCTAACCCATTGCGTCAATGACGTACTCACGCAAGATAACAAATTGATTGACAAAGAAAAAGTGTTAACACAGTTTGTCCAAAAAACCGGATTACCCACATTTTTATTGCGTGATGAACTCATTTTAGACACAACCGCCCTACGAGATTATTTTGCCAAGCGAATCATCGGCCAAGCACAAGCCATACAGCACGTTAGTGAAATCATCATGGTATTCAAAGCAGGGCTAAATGATCCCAGTAAACCCATAGCCACCCTATTATTTTCAGGCCCAACCGGAGTAGGCAAAACCGCATGTGCCCGAGCCCTAGCCGACTATTTTTTTGGACAAGGGCAAACATTAAACCCCCTCATTCGACTAGACATGAGCGAATTTCAACATCCCGTGCAAATAGATCGTTTATTAGGGCAATTTGAAAAACCCGGCAAATTGATCCGAGAAGTACGAGAGCGGCCCTTTAGCGTAGTATTGCTAGATGAAATTGAAAAAGCCCACCCCATTTTTTTTGACGTACTACTCAACGTCATGGATGAAGGCATACTCGTAGACAATAACGGGCGCGTCACCGACTTTCGCAATGTCATATTGATAATGACAAGCAATCTAGGCGCGCGTCACAGAGAAAGCATCAGCTTTCTCAAACAAACCGACACCGATATAGACAGCATCGTTCGTCGTTTTTTTCGCCCAGAGTTTTATAATCGCATAGACAAAGTCGTCAACTTTCATGCCCTAGATGCAACAACAATCGCCCATATTACCCGCAAAGAATTAGCCGCATTAAATGAACGCGAAGGTTTTCAAGAACGTAGCTTAACATTAGCCTTCACACCAAAATTGGTAGAACACCTAGCCCGTCAAGGTTTCGATCCAGAATACGGAGCCCGTCCATTACAACGCACGATAGAACGACTAGTCGTCGCAAAACTCGCCGAATATCTCTTACAGCACCCTCAAATTAAAGGCATTCAATTATTAGTGGATTGGGGAGAAGAGGGCATCAAATTGGAATCAAATTCGAGTACTCATTAAATATGTAGGGTGGGTAGCGTGTTTTTGCTGCCCACCATCCTCATTAAATATGTAGGGTGGGTAGCGTGTTTTTGCTGCCCACCATCCTCATTAAATATGTAGGGTGGGTAGCGTG
>QNEL01000544.1 GCA_003645185.1 Candidatus Parabeggiatoa sp. nov. 3 | reverse complement strand
TCAACTTCAAGAACAATTCATTACTGATAATGACAAAATCGAGGCAGATTTTGCGAGCATAGAACAATCGTTGTACGATCTCCAATTGCCCGAACGCCATCACAAACGTCATGAAGCCACTGTCGAGCATTATCGTACACAATTCCAAACGCTGTTAGATCATTTAGAGGGCATAGCCACCGCAGATTCTTCTCAAACACTTGGCACACAAATTGACAAAGCCTCAACCTGATCCAATCACAAAGTCGGCCTAGACAACCGAGCTTTAATCCCGATCAATTACCCTTTAGCCTATCCAAAGCCACAGTTCGGGCCCCATTTTTAAATCAAGCCGAGTTTCAACAGCATTTTCAAATTGAATCAAAAAGCGCCCCAACAAGCACCCGATCAAGGCGACGCCGGGCCCCACCCTCAGATATCTATTTAGCTGAAACTGACGAAGTCCAATTTACTGATGACATTGTGGCCCTTGCCCAAACGCTAGAACATCGCCCTGTCGATATCTATAATTGGGTTCGCCACAACATCAAATTCATGCCCACTTATGGTGCCACCCAAAGTGTGCAACAAACGCTTGACATGAAACGGGGTAACGCCTTCGATATTGCCAGTTTGCTCATCGCCTTACTGCGAAGCTCCGGCATTCACGCCCGTTATGTCTATGGCAGTATCCAAATTTCAGCACCTCGAATCAGTAATTGGCTACAAGTCAACGATGCCCAAGCTGCCACCACCCTACTATCGCGAAGCGCGATTCCCAACACACCCTTAGTCAGTGGTGGGGCGATCAAAGAGATTCGACTGGAACACATCTGGGTTGATGCGTGGATAGATTTTTATCCCAGCCGCGGTGCCAGACATAGAAAAGGCGATAGTTGGGTACCCCTCGATGCCAGTTTTAAACAACATACTTTTGAAAAAGGCCTTAATTTATTAGAGGCCGTGCCATTTGACATTGACGGATTGCGTGACTATTTAATTGAGACTACCTACACCAATGAATCTGGTGGGGTGATGGGTATTGATCAAAGCT
This sequence comes from Candidatus Parabeggiatoa sp. nov. 3, assembly GCA_003645185.1. Classification (GTDB taxonomy): domain Bacteria; phylum Pseudomonadota; class Gammaproteobacteria; order Beggiatoales; family Beggiatoaceae; genus Parabeggiatoa. The sequence goes on along the minus strand of QNEL01000544.1, from coordinate 3,808 downwards.
ATCTCAAAACGCTGTTGTCAGATTATCAAGCTGAATTACAAAGCTATATTGAAGCCAATCAGCTTGAACCCGAAGCCGTTTTAGATCGTTATTCGATTCAAAAAGAAAATCGCAAACAGTTAGCGGCCGGTTTACCCTACCGCCTGATCACCAAGTTAGACACCTTTGCCCAACTCAGTGCGCGTTATCAAAACGCTTTCACGCTCAAATTCTATCACAGCGCCCAAGCGCAAAATTTAGACGAGCCCGCTGTCAGTCTCAACATCACTTTACCAAACCTTGGCAGCCAACGCCTCAGCGTCACTTACGAACCGGCCACAGAGGCCGATGCCCAAGCCTTAGCAAAACACGAAGCCGCAGGTGGCGATGCCCTACCCGTTTACTTATTTCAAGTCAAACCGGTGATCAAACTAGACGACACTGTCATTGCTACCGGCAGTGCGATTGGTATGGGGCAACCGCAATATTACAGCATGATTATGCACCATCACCATATCAGCTATCCGCATAAAGGCACCGCCACAGCAGGTGATGTTATCGTATTTGGCATCAACGGCAACGGCATCACCCCTGAACTCATTCAAAAACGCCTTGACAAAGTCTCAGAAAACAGCGCCGTCGAAAACATGCACCAAGTTGGCCTCCATTTTTGGATGGAACATGACTGGTTTGACAAAATCGCCGCGCAAACTTATCAAGTTCGCATCCAACGGATGCCCTCAGTGGGTACTTTTTCTCTTCCCTTGTCAGTGAGATATTTCTTCGGCATCGCCCGCGAAGGCAACTACCGAAGCCGTCAAGTTGATGTCAAACACAACACCCAAGTAGCCATTGCTGACACCCAAAAAGCCATTTTTAATTATATGACGCAAAGTGGGATGAGCGGCTCTTATGTAGAAGGCTCAGTGCTTGACCAACTTTTTGGGACACAACGACAACCGGGCATTTCCTCATCTCAATTATTAATGGAAGCCGCTGAACAAGGCATCCCCATTTATACCATCACAAAAGAAAATGTTGATGCCATCCTACCCATTTTAAACGTGAGCAGTGAGGTAATCTCAGATATTCAACATGGCACGAATACAGGTAAACAAGCCATCATACCCCAACGGGAAATTGTACATGGCAATTGGAAAGGCAGTGGCTATATCATTCAAGACTTGATAACCGGTGAAGGGGTTTATTTGGTTGAAGGCGGCCTGAATGGGGGTGGACATGAAGTCTGTTTCGAGTCGGTCAAACCAATGAGCAGACCCATTGCCTTAACGGCGGCGGGACAACAACAAATTGCACAAGCCTTTACGACTTTTTTGTCTTCTTACAGTTCATTGGTTGCCGAACTCATTAATTCCGATTTTGAAGGGATGTCTTCAGAAGATGCCAAGGAGAAAATGACAGCAACCTTCCGTTTACTGGAATCGACAATAACGAGTATTGTTGCCCAAGCGGTTGCTACTCCGGCGGGCTGTCTACGAGTTAACGTCAATGATATTGGCGCACAAACGCATTTTATTCGGTTTGAAAGAGATGAAGACACTTGGGAATATGAAGACGGCACTGCTGTTAATTTTACCAGTGATCTGCCAGACAATTGTCATAGTCCAATCTGGGACTTTGGTGATGGCGAAACCAGTACGGCCCGAAATGTGACACATCTTTACACCGAACTGGGGCGCTATCCAGTCACTTTAACAGCGACTTGCAAAACCCGCAGAAGCGATGCACCTGAAAAAGTCCAATCGGATATCTATATTTACGATATCGTTGCAATCATGAGTTTTTGTGGGGCACAGACAGAAGGTAATCCGATTCACCCAGTCACCGGGGCTAAAGTTGAGAGAAAAACATTGTTAAGTGTGCAAGGCCTTTTGCCGCTTGACTTGACTTTAGAATATAACTCGTTGTTGCTTGGAAAAGGGCCAACTGGCCGTGGTTGGACTGATAGTCAATGGAGGGCTTCTCTATCTGAATCCGCGAATGGCGATGTCAAAATTCATTGGACAAGCAACCGTTATAATGATTTCTTCAAAAATGCTGAGGGCGAGTATCAATCGCAACAATCGGATTGTGTTTTTGACGAACTCGTTAAAAACCCTGATGGCACATTTACTCTGACACGTCAGAATCAACAGGTTTATCAGTTTAATGCCCAAGGGCAATTAGTTCGCATCGGTAATCGACAAGATCAATTTGTCACCTTGACTTACAATGATGCAGGGCAATTGAGTCAAGTGACGGAACCGGTTTCAGGTGTTTTCTTGCGTTATTATTATAATGAAAAGGGATTGTTGACAAGCGTAACAGATGCCATTGATCGTCAAGCCCTTTTGAGTTATGACGCTAATGATAATTTGGTCAGTATGACGGATGCTGCGGGACAAACCACGCACTATACCTATAATGAACGCGGCCAACTGCTCACCAGAACTAATGCTGAAGGCACTGTTGTTTCTCGCACCGTTTATGATGGTAAAGGCCGTGCTATTTCTCAGGAAGATACCAACCCGAATAACCAAGCCTTACGTTTTAACTATCAAGTCAGTGATTCGGGGATTATCACGACCACCGTCACAAACCGTCTCAATCAAAAGCGCATTTATGTTCATGATGAGGCCTATAATCTGCTGAGTTTTCAGGATGAACTGGGCCATAAAACACGCTATACCTACAACGCCCAAAATAGGCGCACGAGTGTCACCGATGCCAATAATCACAGCCGTTATTTCACTTATACCCAACACGGTCAACTCAAAAGCATAACCGATGCGTTGGGAAATCAAACCGCTCTGATTTATGAGGACAATAACCTCACTCAAGTCAGCAATGCGTTGGGGAAATCAGTCAGTTTCAGTTATGAAAACAACAACCTGATTCGCATAACCGATCCGATATCAAACCAAACGCACTTAACCTACAATGAACAGGGCCAAGTGCAAACCGTAACGAGTCCCAAAGGCGGGATAACCCATTATTACTACACGCTGAATAGTGCCGAACCCACTGATGTGAATTGCCGTCGAGGCGTACCGATCACAGAACCGGTTTCTGACGGAATAACCTGTCGTTCAGGATTACCTGTCTTGATAATTACCCCAGAAGGTACTCGCTACCAATTAGGTTATGATCAAGTCGGCAGTTTAGTCAACATAACCGATGGCGAAAATCACCGCACCACCTTGGGTTATGATGGCATAAACCGCTTGGTGTATATCGTTAGTCCATTAGGCCAGATGGTCAATGTGACTTATGATAGCCGTAATAACATAAAAACCATAACCGATGCTTTCCGCTCCACCAGCACTCGTTATTATGATGATTCTGGCAATCTGATTCGGCAAGTCAATGCCCTCAATCAAGAAACACGATATGAATATGATGGGGAAGATCGTTTGATTCGCGTGATTGATGCAAAAAACCGCGTGACTCAATTGGGTTATGATACCAAAGGCCGTTTGGAAAGCATAACCAATCCATTAGGGTTTACCCAAACGCTAGAATATGACGCGGCCGATAACCTGCTCAAACGCTTTGATGCCTTTGGCAAACTGGTTTTGTCCCTTAACTATAATGAATTGGACAATCCCATTGGGGTTACTGACGCGCTTTCTAATACCAGCACTTTTGACTACGACTCTTTAAGTCGCTTAATCCAAGCCAGCGATCCTAAAAATCGGGTTACTCGGTTTGATTATGATGACTTAAACCGTTTAGTTGAAAGCGAAGATGCCATTTCCGGCATTTCAAGCCAAGGCTTTGATGCCGATGGTAATCGGAAAAACTTGAGCGATGCCGATAACAACAAAAC
>QNEL01000543.1 GCA_003645185.1 Candidatus Parabeggiatoa sp. nov. 3 | reverse complement strand
TCGTTTTAGAGATTGAATCGTTAGCTTGCGAAAATCGGCCTGTTTTTGAACGGCCTCATTAGTTTGCACAAAAGGTTGCCAATAATGGGTTTCAATTTGGGCTGCAAATTCGCGCGTGATTTTAGGATAGCGCAGCGTTTTGAGCAGCGAATCGGGCGCATCCAGGCCGACGCTGATCGCGACAAAGGCGTAGCCACAGCCGTCTTGATAGGCTTTCGTGATTTCAGCGGCCGTGAAAGTGAAATGTTCTCTTAAAACCGATATCACCGAACCGCCCGCTTGTGAAGCGACTTCGACAATGGCGGGGCTGTCTAATAAGGAACCGAGTAATGTTTGAGTCAGTGTTGAAGGAGTCATAGTGAATTTTTTAGATCAATGTAGGGTGGGTAAGCGGGTGCCAAGATTTCAGTGAATTGCTCATAAACTATCACCCGCTTGCCCACCATTTGAAGATCAATAAGTCATTGGATAATCACAAAACCGCTTTAAACGCAAAAGACGCAAGAGACGCAAGAGACGCAAGAGATGCTTATAAGTGAGCAGTGGTGGGCAGCAAAAACACGCTACCCACCATTTCACGCGCTTTGTTTCGCTCCGCGAAACTTTAGCGTGAAATACAGAAAATGTTAAAAGATTTATGCGTACCTACTTATTTTTCTTGACACAACAGCCTCTTTAGCGCCTTTTGCCGACTGAAGCGTCTTTTGCGTTTAAATGGTGTTCAATCGTATTTTGGGTGTTAGTATATATGGGCGAACTACTCCTCTTCAAAGATTTCTCTCATTAAAAATCGGATGCCTAAGATTTCGTCAATGACTTCTGGTATCGTGTCTAAGGCAAAGGTTTTATATCGCAAATGGGGCGAAGGTTGTGAATAGACGGTTATGATTTTTTGATCGGGGTTAACCAACCAACCGGTTTTAACACCCAGTTCAAAATAAGCTTTGGTTTTTCTGACCAAATAATCAATAGATTGCCGTGGTGAAAGTATCTCAATCACCAAATCAGGCATTTGAGAAACCTTTATCAAGTCATTCTTACCCTCTGGTATGATCGGGCGTTTCAGATAGGCGCAAACATCCGGTTTAAGTTCTGTCGAAGCTTCAAGCTCATATTTACTAATATCATGCTGGCTGATATCCAAACTTAATTCAGTCATAACAGCCAATTTTTTATCGCATTTCAATTTCAGTAAAGCGGCTAAGTTAGTTTGCACCATACTATGATTTAACGAGCCCATCTCATCTTCTCCATCAATGGCATTGTTTTCAATTTCCTCTCTGTCGCTCATGTTGTCACTCCTTTAAATTATTGATTAGGAAGCCATTTTTACGCCAATTTATCAATATAGGGTGGGAACGCTCGTAAAGACGCTGGCCATCTCTACGAGCGATCCCACCATCAACTCGCAAGAGACGCTTCGATTTCTCACTGCACATGGGCACAACACAACTTTTTGAAGCTGAGCTTTTGTAGGTGGGCTTTCGTCTTTGCCCACCCTCCTCATTTTTGCTTATTGCTGATAATTTATTGCGTGCAGACACATTTATTTATAACTTTTCACTTAAGAAGTTTTGCGCGCAAAACTTCTTAAGTGAAAAATAGACGCAAGAGACGCAAGAGATGCTTATATTTTTCTTGACACAACAACCTCTTTAGCGTCTTTAGCGCCTTTTGCGCCTTTTGCGTTTAAATGGTGTTCAATCGTATTGTGGGTGTTAGTATAGTACAACGAATTACGAAGATAAACATTTAGCATTTATTGTAGTGAGCAAATTGATGTTGAATTTGATTTATCGCGTGCAGACACATTTATTTATAACGCAAGAGACGCAAGAGACGCAAGAGATGCTTATATTTTTCTTGACACAACAACCTCTTTAGCGTCTTTTGCGCCTTTTGCGCCTTTTGCGTTTATTTCTTTCTTTTCCCCACCCTTATATCATTACCCCACCCTCAAATCAATTCAAATTCAAAAGGGCTAAAGTCAAACCCCCACCTTTCTCTCATTACCCCATCTTCAAAGCAATCCCAACTCTCAAAAGGGTAAAAAAGATTCAAGAGTAAAGGGCTAAAGAACAAAAAGTTACAGTGTAACGTCCGCGAAACCACGGAAACCCCTGTTCCTGTCGTGGCCGGCCGACGAGCTCCTGCCACGGTAGGCAGCACGACAGTAGTCCGGGAGGTTGAGGAACGAGCCGCCACGAAGCAATCGCGATACAGCAATATTACTATTATATAATAAGATAGTCTAAGTTCCCTTTATCAGACTTGTTCTCCAGCCAAGCCGAGCCATCTGTCGGCGCGCCATTATAGTTGTCATGCCATAAATCAGCACACCATTCCCAAACATTGCCGTGCATATCGTATAAACCAAAGGCATTAGGGGGAAAAGAACCGACATCAGTTGTTTGTTCACGATACACACCCTTGGGCCCTGAGGCGTAAGTATAATCACCATGATAATTAGCCAAATCAGTTGTAATCGTTTCACCAAAATAGAAGGGTGTCGTGGTACCTGCGCGACAAGCATATTCCCATTCACTCTCACTGGGCAAACGATAGGCTTTACCCGTTTTGTCAAACAAGCGTTTACAAAATTCCACGCAGTCATGCCATGAAACGTTTTCTACAGGGCGATTATCGCCTTTATAATGAGACGGATTCTTACCCATCACCGCGTTCCATTGGGCTTGGGTGATCGGATATTTGCCCATTAAAAAGGGTTTGACAGTGACTTTGTGTTGGGGTTTTTCATAATCATATCCTTCATTTTTAGGCGATCCCATCATAAACGTACCCCCTGGGATAGACACCATTTCCAATAAGACACCGTTGCCTAAGTCTTCGGTTAGATATTGGGCTTGGTGGCGTTTCGTATGTGTAATGATTTTCTTACCAAAACCTAAAAACCGGCTTTCTAATCCTTTAATGGTAACCACTTCAAATTGAAAGAATTTCTCTGTGGTTGTTTTTCGTTCTGCCTGTTCTTGTTGAGCGGCTTTCTGCTTCCTTTCGGCTTCACGACGAAGTTGCGTCTGTTTTTCCCGTTCGGCCTGTTCTTGTTGATCGGCTTTCTGCTTCCTTTCGGCTTCACGACGAAGTTGTGTCTGTTTTTCCCGTTCGGCCTGTTCTTGTTGATCGGCTTTCTTCTTCCTTTCGGCTTCACGACGAAGTTGCGTCTGTTTTTCCCGTTCGGCCTCTTCTTGTTGATCGGCTTTCTGCTTCATTTCGGCTTCACGACGAAGTTGTGTCTGTTTTTCCCGTTCGGCCTGTTCTTGTTGATCGGCTTTCTTCTTCCTTTCGGCTTCACGACGAAGTTGTGTCTGTTTTTCCTTTTCTAAAGCCTGTAAACACGCTTTGGCCTTTTCCAGATGTTTTTTCAGCGTCTTGCCTTTTAAATAAGCCTGATAGGCTTCAAGCGTATTCTGTTCACAAGCGGTTTGCCAGGCTTTGTCGTCTTCTGCAATGCCGTCTGACTTTGGTGTACTCACCGGCTTATTGGGTTTCAAGGCCTGTAAAAGCGTGATCACTTCTTTGGCCGATTTCGGGCGTTTTGCTGGATTTTGTCGCGTGCAATGAGACAGAAGGCTGTACCATTCTGGCGTTAAGACTTCTGGTTCGATTTCTAAGGGCAATTCTCCCGTGAGTAAGCGATAAAGCGTTTTGCCAAAGGCAAATAGATCACTGATGGCATCTGGGGTTTTGCCTAAATGCCGAGCATAACCTTGTTGTTCTGGTGGCGCGTATTCCCATGTCCCAAATATCGCTTGTCCAAAGGCCGTTAAACTGCGCGTGCCACTGCGTTGTTCGGTTTTGTCTCGTAATGAGGGCGCGATACGCGCCAAGCCGAAATCGATGATTTTGACAACCAGTCGATCTTGATCGCGTTTCAAAAGCAGGTTCGCGGGTTTTAAATCTAAATGATAAATGCCTTGCTCATGGGTGCGTTGTAAACAGTGGGCTATTTGTAATGCGATTTGTTGGCCGGATCGAAAATCCAAAGGTCCTTCCCTTTCTAACCACGCTTCGCCATCTATCGCGCCTTCAATGTATTCCGTCACAAAATAAGGGCCTTGTTGCTTGAGGCTATCGGTATAGCCATAATCTAACGCTAATGGTACGGTGTCGCTTGCTATTTTGTTCAGCGTAAAGGGTTCTTTAAAGACGGTATTCAGACGGCCTGTGAGATTTTCCCAAAAACATTTGACAACGACGCTGGGATGTTGTGTTGCGGTTAATTGATTCTGGTTGTGACATAAAAAGGCGCAGCCCATGCCGCCAGCCCCTAACATTTTTTCATAGATAGGGGTAATACCCTTTATTGATATCATGTAAGGCATAGCGTTGATCAACTTTTGGCTCGGCATAGCCTTGTTCGAGTTCTTGCTCAGATTTTTTGACCGCCTTTTTTAAGGCATCTAAGGCTTGTGCATAACTGGCGGTTTTCTCGGCTACGGTGTTTTGAGAAAACGCTTTGCGCCAGCGCACTTGAAACACATTAAAATAGGCCAGCCTTTGATCTGAAGGCGAGTTGTTTTTTTCAATGGCTTGCAAAAAAAACTGTTCCGCTTGTTCCAAATCACCGGTTGAAGAGAGGGCCGTGCCCATTTTGAGCGAGACTTGACTATATTGTGGATGATGGCTGGGTAAACGGCCGAATTGCTTAACCCAAGTTTCGATCAAGTACAGACTGTCATTATCGTATTGCCTCAACTCATCACCCGGTTTGACTCGTGTCGATAAGCCACGTTGAGCGATCAAGTCATCGAGTTTTTCAGCGATTTGTTCAACCCAATCCTTGGTTTCCTCAACCGTTTGTTGCACTTCATCCAGTTTTCCATCCAAT
>QNEL01000542.1 GCA_003645185.1 Candidatus Parabeggiatoa sp. nov. 3 | reverse complement strand
TAAAATTTACGTCGGGTGGGTAACGTGTTTTTGTTGCCCACCATTAAAATCTTGCACAACCACTTAAAATTTACGTCGGGTGGGTAACGTGTTTTTGTTGCCCACCATTAAAATCTTGCACAATCACTTAAAATTTACGTCGGGTGGGTAACGTGTTTTTGTTGCCCACCATATTGATAACTTTTAGATCGAGGCATCCAGTCATCATTGATAACTGATAACTGATTCAACTTGCACAACCACTTAAAACACACACCCCAAGTTTCAAGCGGAGTCGGGTGGCAACTTTAAGGGCCTGAAAAGCCTGAGAAGTTTGACCGACAATTTGTTTTGCAGGGGTGCCGATATGACCAGTTTAGGTAACATCGGTAGGACGAAATGGCTAGTTCTTATATATATAAGCATTAACCATTTCATTATTGACTTCATTCAACCACAAAAGGAAATATGATGACCTCATATTTACGACGAAAACGTGTTCCAACGCGGGACACGTATTTAGGGCCACCCAATAATAGGCGGTGGCGATTTATACCCACATCATGGGCACTCATGTTGACATTGTTCGCAGGTAGTGTTGTGCCTAGCTGGGCTGCAACCACTGAAGATTCTGATATCGCAGTTCATCAGAACAACAGTGCGTCAATGCTGTTTTATAATAGTGCTATTCAGTCACCAGATGGTGAGTTAGTCTTTAACGAGATAGACTTTGGTGGCTGCACTGTCGAAGGTCGTGATGGTACGATTTATCATGATCAGGATTGTGTAGAGGGTGTCTTGGAAGGAAGAACGACAAGATTTAGTATCGGTGGCTCGATTGGTGGTGCCATAGGTGGTATCGGTGGCGCGATTGGTGGTGCCATAGGTGGTAGTATCGGTGGCGCGATTGGTGGTGCCATAGGTGGTATCGGTGGCGCGATTGGTGGTATCATAAACGGCAGTATTTGCTTTGGAACCTTCGGGCTAGTATGCGGTGGCGGTGGTGGTTCTGCCCCTCCCCCTCCCCCTCCCCCCAATCTCCCACCAACGGTCAGTAAACCCTCACCACCAATCGGGAATACTTTTCAAGAACCAACCGACGTGACGTTGGCTTGGAGTGGAAAAGATCCTGAGGGTAATCCGATCACCTACAGTGTTTTCCTTGGAACAGAGCTTCTTGCTCATTGTGCCAATTCCTCAACCCCGACTTGCACCATTCCAAAAGACATGCTTGAGTTTGGTAAAAGCTACTTTTGGATAGTTGAGGCTAAAGACAGTTACGGAAACGCTCAAAAGGGTGCGCCTTGGGGTTTCTCAATTCGTGGCAACAATCCCCCATACCGGGCTATAAATCCTACGCCAACAGATGACGCTGTGGATATAGACTACGCATCTCATGTTGATCTAGGTTGGGAAGGCAACGGTGATCCTGATGATGATCTTGTGACTTACGATGTTTATATCAGTAGTACCAAATCAAACTTGATTGATTTGTCGAATTTGACACCCATTTGCGAAAATGTTTCAGATGCACTGTCTTGCATACCAGAAGACAATGGATTTGATGATATTGAAGGGGGTAATAACTATTACTGGCGAGTTGTGGCTAACGATGAACATGGTAGTTCTACAAAAGGCTTTTTTTGGGAGTTTGAAACACAATCGCCTGCTGAAGCCGCTTTCAAGGTGAACTTCGCTAAAGGCATTGCGCCTTTCACCATCAAATTCGAGGAGACTTCCAAGGGAAGTGTCAAGTCGCGCTTATGGGACTTTGATGTGCCAAATGAAGCCGGTTCTGGAAACCAAACCAGTAGTGAGCAAGCCCCGTCCTTTACTTATGAGGAACCGGGCACATACACGGTTAAACTCACTGTGACGGATCCATCTGACAATGAAAGCTCTGCTGAGATGAAGATCACAGTCGAAGCTTTAGAGTCTGTTCCCTTAATGGTTCGTCCCGGTGCTGATACCATGAATTTGGATTGGTCGGCAGAATCCATTAACACCTATATCCCTGATCCGGCACGCACCTTTTTTGAGTTTTGGCGTACCCCTGAAGGCACTGAAGAGTGGATACAGGTTGGTGATAGGGTTAATTACATGGATCCCTCGATATCCGTCAATCAGTATTTTGATAAAAACACCGCTGAAACACTGATGGTGAAAGAGCAGAAGTATTGCTACTACTTCAAGGTACTTACAGTCAAGGGTGACGATGCCAACTTGTTGACTCAGTCCGAAGAAGCGTGTGAAACATTTGGGGCAGTTAGGTTGTTTATCGACAATGTTGCCTCTGCTGGACCCGGGAAAGAAGTTGTTATTCCCGTTAAGATCGCTAATGCCCAAGACTTGCAAATTGCCACGGGTAACTTGACTATTACCTTTAACAATAAGGTTATCAGTCCAGAAAACATGACTGTCATACTGAGCCCTCTCCTCAAAGATGAGTTTGATGATGCCCTGTATGAGTTTGGGGCCCCCTCAGTAGAAGAAGACGGTAACAATGCGACGGTGACATTTCCGTTTGATGGCAATCTGGATGAAAAACTCTTTGGTGGTCAAGAAAATTTCTTCTGGATTAAAGGCACTGTGAGTGGTGATAATGGTGACGAAACCGGATTGAACTGGGATAAAAACCAGGATAAGTCATTCATGAAAGATGTTAGCAGTACTAACATCTCTTTAAGTTTTGGCAATGCTGATTTTACCGTCAGGAAAGGTGATAGACTAAGAGACGGTAAGTCAGTGTTAGTTGCTGATGGTTCCTTTACCGTTGATGCCCGTGGTCGATTAGGCGATCCTAACTTGAACGCTGTGGTTGATCCTGATGATGTGAAGCTAGTCCTGAGATACATTGTGGACAAAGAAACTTACCCCTTGAGTGAAAATCAGGTGACGGCGGCCGATGCCAATGGTAACGGCAAGATAGATGTCAACGATGCTGCCATGATTTCGTATTATTCCTTTAAGGGAGAATGGCCTTCTAGTGGTGGTTCACAATCGGCGCAAGATGATTCACCAATGGTTATTAAGCTAGGTGACATGAGTGGAGAATCTGGTGTGGAAACAGAAACCACATTAAATGTGGAAAACCTGAGTAACTTCACAGGTGGTAAATTTGTTTTCTCTTATGATCCAGCCGTGGTTGAAGGCATTACCGAGGTCAAAAGAACTCGGTTCACTAAGAGATTCAGCGTTTACTTTCACGATAATGGTGAAGGCAAGGTACGCATTGTGATGGCAAGTCGTGAACCAATCAATGGCAACGGTGAGTTAGTCTCCGTGAAACTGCGTCTTAAATCTAAGACGACACTTAGGAAGCGACTACGGGATGGTGCTGCTGTTGGCAAGCGTAGTGCAAGCCTCGTATTAGCACAAACGCAGTTTTATAATCCAGTGGGACGCAACTTTGTCACTTCCAGACTTCAACGAACCGTGGAACGTAAAAATGCAGAAGTCGTGCGTACTGACGTGGTAGAAGAGGTTAACAGTGAAGAAACCAGTACTGGGGAGAGTTCCACATCCAATGGTGATACCACTGACAGCAAACTGCCTAAAGTGAGTGGACAAATCCTAGATAAAGCAGGCGATCCCATTGTGGATATTACCCTGCAAATGGGTGATCAAACCACTGTCACTGATGAAACCGGTTATTGGGAAATAGCTGATTTGGCTAAAGGCGAATACACCGTAACGGCGAGTAAAGAAGGCTATACGTTTGTACCACAAACCTTTACCGTCGAAGACGATGATGTCGTCATTAACCCTGAAACTTCAGTTGACACCAAGAACGATGCTGCTGAACTTCGTTCCACTAGTGGCTACATCCTTGATAACGAGAACAAGCCAATTGCTGGTGTTACCGTGCAAATGGGTGATAAAACGGTTGTCACTGATGATGCAGGTTATTGGAGCATAGACGGTGTCACTGATGGCATACACACGATCAGTGCCAGCAAAGATGGCTATTGGTTTGCGCCCAAGAAATTAGCGGTTATCGACGCTGATGTTGTTGTTGAAATGGGTAGCAACGGGCCTTACAGCGTAGGTGGCGTAATCGTTGATGAACTTGGCAACTCCATCGCCGGTGTTGAAGTGAAAATCGGTGACGAAAAAATCGTCACGGGTAACGTGGGCTATTGGGAAATCAATGGCTTACGAGAAGGCGAGTACACTGCTATTGCCAGCAAAGAGGGCTATACCTTTGCCCCCCAAAGCTTTGAGCTCGGTAATGAAGAGTTCAGACAAGAAGTACCCATTAAACCCATTTCCGATCTCAAAGTAGAGATTGTCGCCAATAGTTGGACAGTCAAACAGGATGACAACGTGACTTACACCATGACAGTGATCAACGGTGGTGCCGAAACGGCAACGGAAGTTGTACTGACTGATGAACTCCCTGAAGGAACCAGCCTTGTTTCCATTGAAACATTAGATGGTGGCGAGTGCGATGCTGAAACCAAAACTTGTATCTTGCCTGACTTAACCACGGGTGATTCTGCGCGAGTCGAATTGGTAGTAAACAATACGCAAACTAAGAACTACTTGCTCAATCAGGCAACCGTTACGGCGAATGAATACTTAGGTGATGTCGCCAAGAAATGGACGAAATCCATTCCGCATCTCTCGGTATCCATCAGCGATACACCTGATCCAGTAGCCATGGCAAAAGCGGACGTGGAAAGGGTAGTGCATTACACGCTGGATGTTAAACTGAGTGAAAATGCACCGTCAGCGGCCACTGATGTTAAGCTAGTCACGAGACTGCCAACAGGTGTCGAACTCAAAGCGGTGAACACCGATTATGGCATGTGCGACACCAGCAATTTTCCGACACTGATTTGCTCACTGATTGACTTGAGTGTTGACAACCCC
>QNEL01000541.1 GCA_003645185.1 Candidatus Parabeggiatoa sp. nov. 3 | reverse complement strand
TCAATTAACTGTGGTGTGTTGTTGCATTTTGCATTTTTACAAATTTTGATTTTGCATCATTTTTTTAATTTGCACTGCAATTTGCAAAGATAGGGATTGAAATCATATTTGTGATTTTGTTTAAATTCAAAAGCTTATTACATAAGGAATAAATTTTGCATTTAAATCCACGTTACTGTTTTTCTAACCAATTGTTTCGTTGGTTCCAAAGCTTTTGCTATAAAATCTGAACAAGCTGATTTTTTGGGTTCAACGCCTTGGTATTAAAAAAAGTAGTCATTTTTCTGGTTCTATATAATAAATGTTGTTGTCGTCAATACCGGAGAGAAGAAAACATTTCTTTTATTTTGTATTTACTCAATACGGCAATATAAAGCCTTATTGTCATTTTTGTCTTTGTATATACCGTCAGTTTTTTTTGCTCATACAAAACGCACTTGCAAGTGATGAAAATAGAAGAATATTTTGATGATACGCGATGTGTATAGTATGTTAATTTCTATCTTTAATTAAAGGAGTAACGTGATGAACAATATACGTCAACTCAAGTTATATGCGGGGTGTTTGCTAGGCTTGATGTTTGGGTTACCAGCACTCAGCCACGCCACCATTATTACCTTGGGTGATGGCGAATCCAAGTACGAAATCAAACTCCAGAGCCATAAAGGTAATACATGGACTTATTTTGTCAGAGAAGTCGCTGGCAAAAGCCTAAGCCACTGGAATGTGGGCATTCAATCATGTATGGACAAAGGCGCGGTTGTCGGTTCCTCTCCAACAGGCGAAGAAACGGACGGGAGCACGGGTTTTAAAGGCATGAAGTGGAATGTTGGCGATGGTTTCACAGAAGGTACATTTTCTGTTACGCTGGATGAGAACTATCCCGAAACTATAGTTCAGGCACTGGCTAAAGCCGGTAGTAAGGGAAATGAAAGGACGGGCGATGTGATGGGGCCTGACTGCAGCACTGCCAAACCGATTATTTCTTCACTACCAAGTATGCCATCCCCGATGTTATCCATCAACGTACCTGAAGTTTGCGATGTGATTTATGGGGTGCATGACAAGGGCTTGAATGACACGCATATCCTCACGATTGATCCCAATAATAATTATGGGATGACTGCACTCACCCTTTACCATAATGTTCTTGGGACTGAAAATGCAATTGACTCCGATATGCTCACCGGTTATGACATCGAAGCCATAGACATTGACTCTGATGAGGAGTGCTATGCTGCATCGGGTGATGACAGTGTTAACCCTGGGCATCTCTATTATGTGGATTTGATCTATCGGGAAGTGGTTGACCTAGGTCCCATTGAGCTTCCCGGAGTCGATGTTAGACCTATCGAAGTCGATGGCATTTCTTTCAATCCGGTTGATAATTCTTTGTGGGGATGTGCACAAGATGTGGGGCTCTTCAGAATATTGAGAGACGCAGGGGGTGATTTAGACCTAACTACCAGCGAGTTGGTTTTGAGCGAGGAAGAGTGGTTTGGAGCGCCAGCGGAATGTGAAGATTTAACTTGGAATAATGCGGGCACAACGCTCTATGTGGTAATAAACGACCACAGTCCGGCTGATAGCGGAAGTGACGCTAATGCACCTCATGTGATACTGGCCTTTGGTGTCACCACCGACCCTATCACGGTAACTAAGGTGTGCCGGCAAGAGCTAGATTCGCATACCGGCGGACGAGAGATTGAAGGTTTGGAAGGGGTGTGGAACGATATCTTGATATTGGGCTATCACAATAGTCAGAACCAACCCATGATAGCGAATATCGATGTGAACACTTGTCAGATAACACTGACAAAGACCCTTTACAACATCACGCCTGGCAGCCCTTACAATGATATAGAAGGCCTCGCGGTATGCCCATTTGATCCGCCCAATCCACCATTTGGTGAATGCCCACCTGAGTCCGTCAACACGGACTGGATGTATGTGGCGGATTCCTTCACGGATCACACGGGACTCGAATCCTTTGAGATTCACGGCATGGCTATCAAACAAGATGGCAACACTGTCACCGTGGCTATTAACGCGAATATGGGGTTAGAAGGCGAATCTAAACTGTCTGGGCTGCCTAAGGCGATTCGTCGCAAAGTAACGGATGGACATGTTGGCTTTAGCGACCTTGTCTTTGATTTCAGTGGTGAAAAGTATGCTGTCCACTTTTTGGACAACGATTCCTCTGTTACAGAACTTGGCCTATATACCGATCTCACGCTTAAAGACGTGACCAAGGAAAACGCGGGCTTTATTAAGCTCAGTGATTACAAAGATAGCGTTGACAATCCCTCGCTGGGTGACATATCTTTCTCAGGTGATTACTTTGACTGGGATGCACGGTGGAGTGTTCCAATGTCAATCGCGTCAGGCACTCGGGTTGATAACGATAACTTCCAGCCGTTGACCGCAGATGATTTAAGCGCGATAGGGCTTGATTTTGCGGATGGTTTAGGCGTGAGCAGTAATGATCTCGGGGAGTACACTTTCGGATTTAGCTTCACCAAGACGGATGACATGGAAGGTGAATTCATGGCTTACTTCTTTACCGAATGCCTCAACGATGGCCTTGGGATGGTAAGAAGATTATCAAGTTGTGAATTAGTTGAAGTAGCCAACTGATTTACGAGATGTTTTCAGAAAAATATTGAGTACAAAACCTTCGATGTTTCTAAAACATCGAAGGTTTATTAACAAACATTTATCTGAAAAACATCTGGCTCTGTTCAATCAATGTTCAATCAATACGCTAGGATGCAGTATGTGTCCTAGCGTTTTTTTTTATTTGCCATTTGCATTTGTCCGCCTGATTTACTCAAATCAACCCTTTAAAATCCAAAATCCAAAATCCAATGAACAATCTCACCTTTCTACGTCTGGCCGGATGGATTCTCCTCTCCATGTTATTTATACCGATAGGATTAGCAGCAGTCACTAATGATCACTTAGCGGATGCCATAAACATCGACAAACTTCCGGTAACTTTGCAACAAAACACACTGGAAGCGGGCAATGAAACCAACGAAGTACTTCCTCAATGCCTTAACGAAGTCGCTGCCAGTGTTTGGTATCAATACACCGCTACTCGTAATCAAACGGTGGTTTTTGATACTTTTGGCTCTGACTACGATACCGTGTTATCCGTATGGACGGGTGCCGCGCATCCCCTTACACAATTGGCCTGTGATGATGACAGCAATAATACCAATCAATCACAAGTCAGTGTCGAACTTGAACCTGACATAACCTACTACATCAATATCAGCGGTTATAGCGGTGAAAACGGCACCCTGATATTGAATGCCTTACCGGTTAATCAGTTAGAAAATGATCTTTTGACTGATGCCATAAAAATCAAGCCAGAGGCCAGTTTGTCTTATAGCAACACTCAATCCATCATAGGCGCAGAGACTGAATCCAAGGAAGCCGTAGCAAGCTGTGCCCCAAAACGTGAATTTGCGAGTGTTTGGTACCAATACACCCCCTCATCTACTCAACGCGTGGTTTTTAACACCATTGGTTCTGATTACAACACCATCTTATCAGTGTGGACGGGTAATAAGCATCCCCTTTTGGAAGTTGCTTGCAATGATGACAACGGTATGCCACAGTCACAAGTGGGTGTAGAATTAATCAAGGGAAAAACTTACTACCTCAAAATCACAGCACATCTGATGGAAAGTGGTAGCCTGTCTGAACCCACCGGGCTTTTGGTGTTCAATATGACGGCCCCCCCCGCCAATGATGAGGTTGCGAATGCCATTCCGATTACTGAATCTTTACCCTACACAAATACCCAATACACCGGTGGAGCCACCATTGAAATTGACGAACTATTTCCAAGTTGCGTTCCAGAAGCCAGTGCCAGTGTTTGGTATCTCTTTACGCCCACCACCGATTATGACAATGTGACATTTTCTACGGCCGGTTCGGGCTACAACACGGTGCTGTCCATCTGGCAAGGGACTGAGCATCCCTTCAATCAATTGGCTTGCAATGACAATGCAATGGCCACGGAACAGAGTAGTAATTCACAAATCACAATACCGTTAACTCAAAACATAGCTTACTATATCAATGTCAGTGGCGTGGATGGCGAAATGGGTAACCTGATTTTACGAGTTGGGGAAGGCGAAACAGATTTCAAACTCGCCGCATCGCAAGCGCAAGGAAAAACCATTGAAAAGTGTCAGAGCACTACCTTAACAGTAGACTTAAGTACGCTTGCCGGTAAACAAATTGAGATGACGACAAATCCAGTGGCGAATCAGTGGAAAATGGGTGTAGCCTTACCCTTTGTTTATCAATGGCATCAAGGCGAAAGCGGCGATGAGAGTCAGCTTGTAGCTGAACTTGAAGATGAACCTGTTTTCACCACACCGCTATTAACGGAAACGACTCCTTATTGGGTACGCATTAGCAACCCCACCGGCACTGTTGAGAGTGACACGATAACGGTTATTGTCAAAGAAAATAAGGCAGCCAACGGGGCAGGTGTTGATGCAGAAGGTAACCCGGTGTCTACCAATGCCCATTTTTTGGGCCTCGTCACCACTTCACCTGATGAAACTGAGCATCTCGCTTTTATCAAACAAACTGACACGGTGTTTATCAGTTATGCGCTGGAAGTTGACGTTAATCACTTTGAACAATCTGCCGATATTCTCATCGTAGCCGCATATACGGCGGATGACCAAACTTATTATTTCATGCAAAACGGGGATATGTGGGAATCATGGGATATGGATATGGCTCAATTAACAGCATCTGAAAAAAATACCGTTTTGTCAAAATGTCTAGAAGTGCCGGTGGTATCAGAAGGCCGTTTAGAAAACATGCCGG
>QNEL01000540.1 GCA_003645185.1 Candidatus Parabeggiatoa sp. nov. 3 | reverse complement strand
TTCATCCTGACGATAAACCACCCCCTCTTTACTGATCGTTTCGGGGATGCTGCCCTTAAACTTAAATTGCAAATGGCTATCAAGTGGGGCCCAATGCCAATTTTTATCATAAAACCGGCGTTTAACCGTAATCATGCCACCTGGCACTTTTAGGAAAAGATCAGTCACCGTATCATTGAATTGCGAACGGATGGTGTCAACAAAACTACCGACTTCTTGCTCACTGTATCGGGTTTCAATTCGGCATTTTTCACAGTCCCCTAAAAAGGTGGGTTTCTCCGTCGCTGCGGGTGGCTACAATTTACCCATCCTACGCTTGCTTGAGTAAATGGATTGTTATCGTAATCCAATTTATCTAAGCCGGTTAATGCGTATAGCTGTTTTAACTCACTGATTTTATTATTTTTACTATCCAATTCCCACAAATTTGTCATTGCTGATTTGATTACCTTCACATTCCAATCTTCGCAAGTTTGTCAAGGTACGTAGCGGTTCTAAATCATTGATTTGATTATTCTTACATTCCAAATCCCGCAAATTTTTCAAGCTACGTAGCGGTTCTAAATTGCTAATGTTATTATCCCCGCACCTCAACTCATGTAGACGAATCAAAGTGTGTAGCGGTTCTAAATCGCCAATTTTATTATCATAACAATCCAATATTCGCAAGTTTGTCAAAGCATATAGCGGTTCTAAATTGCTGATTTTATTACTCCCGCAATTCAATACTCGCAAGTTTGTCAAGGAACAAAGCGCTTCTAAATCGCTGATTTGATTTTTACCACAATACAATTCTTGCAAGTTCGTCAAGGCGCGTAGTGGTCCTAAATCGCTAATTTCATTACTATAGCAAATCAATGTTCGTAAGTTCGTCAAGCAGCGTAGTGGTTCTAAATTGCTGATGTTATTAAGCTGGCTTTCTAAATATTGTAAGTTCGTCAAGGCGTGTAGCGGTTCTAAAGTATTGATTTTATTTCCATTAAAAATCAATGTTTGCAAACCCGTTAAGGCACGTAGTGGTCCTAAATCATGGATTTTATTATAATTAAAAACCAATGTTTGTAAACGGGTCAAGGCACGTAGTGGTTCTAAATCGCTAGCTTCATTATAACTACAATCCAATATTTGCAAGTTCGTCAAGGCACGTAATGGTTCTAAATTGCTGGTTTTATTAAAATTAAAATGACAATTTAATTTCGGCAAATTAAAAATGTTGTCTAAATCGCTCTCAGTCGGTTCATCCTCAGTATCAATAGCCTTTTTAAAAACCTTTTTCCAGTTGTTATCTAATTGGTTCCACCATTTTCTTTTATTCATTTGTTTAGCCCTAAAATTTTTCCAAATTTGGAAACTTATTTTAAATTATTATTGCTGATTTGATTGCTTAATAAGCCATAGCACTTATCAATGAACAGTAATTCTTGTTCGGTCTTGTTTATATTTTTAATAAAAACAATTATATGAAGAGTAAATGGAATGATATAATCTGATAACTGATAACTAAATAGCCAAGTAGGTGGGCAAGGGCCATTTTTGAGTATTTAAATGAAAAATTAGTGAAAAAGGGCACTGGGGTAGTTGAATGGAATTGTTTAAAATCAGTGTGTTATGTGATTAAATTAAATGCACTTATTGCCATATCAAAATGAATTGATAACATATTATTGTACAGCAATAATAAAAGTGTACCAGAGCGACAATATAAAATTTATTAAATTGTAACAATCCAGATTCATTATCAAAATCGCTTGAAATTTAAGCGATCCCATTGAACGAACCCCAGTGCCCAATTTTGAGTTGAGATTCATGTTATAAGCTCATCAATGCACCAATTAATGAGTTATAACCGCAAACCATCAAATTAATTTCAACTCAAAAATGGTATTATAAGGCAATAAGGCTACGTTCGCTACCTTTGAAGGATGACAGTCAAACGTTTACCTTTTTTAATAACTCGAACAAATCGTTCGCCTTGATACGGAGTATTTCCATAAAATGTTTCAGGGCCTTTTTCATCATAATCAATGAGATATTTTTCTAGCGAATTATTGCTCTTTTCGGTTATAAAACAATTGAGGTCTCTTTCCATAATTTCATAATCCCAAGCCCAAGCATATAACCAATCAGAAAAAGAATGAGCATGTAGTTTCCAAGACTTATCAACTTCATTCAAACGTATAAAGACTGGAGGATTATTGCTAAGGAGTTGTACAGCCATATGCCAAACTCCTTGATTTTCAGATAAAATATAAAAAGGTCGATTTCCTTTAAGATTTTGAAAACTAGGAGTATTTTGAAAGGCATTATAAAGACGTACAATATGATGTCCAATAGGTAAAATTTGTCTTAAAACATCCTCATTGTTTTCCAGAGCATACCATTCCGATAAAGCCGCAGGAAGTTGTAAACGGTGCTCCGCTTCAAAATCGGCAATCAATTTGTAATTTTCCGCCGAAAATTCAGGCATAATACCTAATAAATCAAACATTTTTTGATGATATTTCAGTTTCATTATTGTAATTCATTATTGTGGGTGAGATGGGTCAAAAATAATCGTATCTACTGAGGAAAAACTTACGCAATAAATAAAAGAGAAACCAAGTTGTTGACAAAAACTTGGTTTCTTTTGCCTTTTGCGTATATTATTTTCTGCGCCATCATCGGTGTAAACTAGAGTCCCAGCAGGGAAACCGTTCAGTAGGCAAGCGTCTGGCTCTGGTTTAGGGGGCACTTTCCGAGGCTTACCTAGCTTTGGAGCCCGTCGAAACCAATTGAAGAGATTCACGCCAACCAACAATTATCTTCATAAAAACCACAGGCTGCACCACCCATTTGATCCACTATCACATTGATAGCCGCACATTGGGCAACACATCTAGCGTATTGTATTCCCCACACGGCCGGTGCCACTTTCCCTGTGGCTCGGATAAATTCACCGGATTATTCTCAACATAAGCGTAGCTATTCAAAACCACCCAAGCCTATTGGATCAAATTGTAGATAGCGTTCTGTGGCAGGATCATAATCTCGTAAGTAATTGTAATGCAAGCCGGTTTCCGCATCAAAATATTGGCCTGGGAGGTGCAACCGTCTTCAAATACTATGAGTGAGTTTGACTCCCTATATGTCAGAAAGAATTCCTTCGATTGGGTGTGGCTCAATATCTATATACCATATAACCCCAAAAAGGAATAGGGTCTCCCAAGTTCCTAGCATTTCTCTACCAACATAAGTACCCGTCCATATATTAGTCAAAAATAAAGTGAATAAAAACAATCGTTTTCGTACTCAAAATACCCCAAAACTTGTGGATGGGTACTTACCATGCTCTTTTGTTCCCACCGACAGACCCTCATCAATCTTACCATAACGATTGATTCGTATTGGTTTCCGCTTTCTGTACAGCGTCACCGTCTGCTTCAAGCGTTTAACGTGTATCAAGCTTCAGGGCGGTGCGATTCGCCTCTATGGTCTATTGGGGTCGACGTGTACGCTTCGTATCATTCGTTCTGTAAAAAAAAATTATTACCTACAGATACGCAACACTCGATACGGGTGGATAGTTAGTCCTTACCCGACGGAGACTTGCACCCCGCAAGCCTTTGCGAAGCTTGGCGCACCCATCCTACGCTTGCTAGCTTACTTACCTTCATAAGTGTGATCAAAGCCTGTTCTTTCTAGTTCCGGGTACTTAGTATATCGATCAAGACTTTTAGGAACAATAACTCGCAATTTTGATCCTATTGGAATCATTCTTTCTACTGAATTGTCACATCCAGCCTTTCCAGGACATGGACGATTATTTATCACTAAGGTACCAGAAGACATTTGACAAGCTACCATTTTTCCTGCAACCTGAGCCTCTACATGATCCTGAATCATATATATCTTATCATCTCCACGAACTAAAGTTTTATCATTGGAATAAGGATTTTTTCCGCTCTTAAACCTCCCGACTTCATTATCGTTCTCATCATACAAAACACCTTCTGTTGGGTCATGAATCCCACTGCGTATAGGAAGTTGTACTTTAACATTATGCACCAACACCCCATCTTCCCCAACAAAGTAGTTATGGGTATTAGCGACGGTGAGATTATACACCAAATCATGGCGAATGCGAGTCAAAACTTCTGCAACAACTACAGTGCCATCATGCAATTCCAAAATTTGCCCAACTTTCAAGCTACTAGCCGGATTCCAGCCTTTGCCTTTGAGATAAAAAGGATGTTCGGCTGTGGCTTCAATGGAGTTACCAGAGTCTAGCGTTATTTCAACTAAGCGATATTGCCGTTTTTCTTGAATTAAATCAGTCACGATTTGATAGCTGGTCTTTCCTGTGTTTTCATCCATTGAGAGGACTTTCTCACCGATTTGAATGTCTTCAATTGGTTTGATGCCTTTTTCTGTGTGAACCAAGGTGCCAGCAGGGAAGCTGTTTAGTGTTGGGCAACCTTGTGGGGGTGCTGCTTTTCTGGGTTTGCCTAGTTTTGGTCGGCGGCCGCCACCCCAGTTTAGGGGATTGAGGCAGGAACTCCAGCAGTTATTTTCGACGAATCCACAGGCTGCACCACCTATTGCATTAGCTATCACGTTGGTGGCGGCGCAGGCGGCTATACACCGGGCGTATTGTGTGGCGGCTATGCCGATTATGGGGGCGATTTCGCCTGTTGGATCGTATAAATTAACGGGATCGCTGTGGGCGTAGAGGTAGCCATTTAAGCCGCCTTCTAAACCAATGGGATCGAATTGCAGGTAGCGGCCGGTGCTGGGATCGTAATCTCGCTGGTAGTTGTAGTGTAACTCGGTTTCGGTATCGAAGTATTGGCCTGGAAAACGTAGGGGGTTGTCTATTAGATCGGTT
>QNEL01000539.1 GCA_003645185.1 Candidatus Parabeggiatoa sp. nov. 3 | reverse complement strand
CATGTTTTATTATAAGTCTAAGATTTTACCAGTATGACATTTTAATACTGAACCATTAATATCTTGCTTTGAAGGCTATCATCCCTTGATAAAAGCCACCTGAAATGCTAACCAAAATTTTATATTTTTGTCAAATATTTTTTAAATAATTATGATTTTGTTGGTGAAAAGAACTTTTTGTACACTCGTTTTGGTATTTTACGTCGTTTTGGCTTATTTGGTCTAATATGTGAACTGTTAGAGTTGCCCAGAAAAGTTTCGCGCTAAACGGTGAAGTGTCCTTGAAGCTTTTTACCGAGACAAAACGACAAGGGGGCGCATTCCTAAAAAAAGGGTCATCAAGATAAATTTTGAAGGCCCGCTTTTAGTGAAAAATTTATTTTGCGGCCCGCTTTTAGTGAAAAATTTATTTTGCTGCCCGCTTTTAGTGAAAAATTTATGATTATAACGGATTTTGGGGAAGGCCATTTTAATGAATTGTTTTTCACGCAAAAGTTTTGCGCGCAAAACTGTATTTCACGCAAAAGTTTCGCTTCGCGAAACTTTTGCGTGAAATGTGAAATGTGAAATTGTTAATTGTTAATTGTTAATTTATTAATTATAAATGCCGTTATTACTAGTAACTGATTGTTTTTTAATGATAAACCAATAAGCCAGCCGTTTTTTAAAAACCATAAAAAAATAATGTATTAACCCAAAATGACTCGTTAAAAAACACTCAAACCATACCGAATGCTTTGAAATAAGCGCCTCCCCAAAATCCGTTATAATCAGAAAAATTTATTTTGCGGCCGCTTTTAGTGAAAAATTTATTTTGCGGCCGCTTTTAGTGAAAAATTTATTTTGCGGATCGCCAAGATTGATAATGACCCTTTTTTTGGGAATGCGCCCACTACAAGGATTGTGCATGAAAGGATTAGATCGTTGATACTCGATACCGCAGTTTTTATATCTTGCATTTTTAAAGTGACCTAAAACCAGCGGGTTAAGCAAGACATCACGCTATGTAGTGCATGTCAGGATAGTCTCTAACTTATTGATTTGTTTAGATTCATAAAAATCAACTCTAAAAAACTGCGGTATTGAGTGATAATTTGAGAAACTGGCTGTGAATTTAACGATGATAAGTTAAAAATAGAAATAGTGTAGTGGTTCGTTAAGATGTTGAACAGGCCATTAATATTAATCAGCGTTTCACGCTAAAGTTTCACGCTAAAGTATAGCGAAGCGAAACAAAGCGCGTGAAAATCATAACAATCAGTGCAATCAGCGTTTTATCAGGTTTTTTTGCCCCAGTTTTTGCGCGCAAAAACTGTATTTCACATTTAGCTTCGCCTCTCTTCGGTTCACACTAAAGTTTCGCTTCGCTATACTACGCTAAGAAATAAAGTTGCGCGCAACTTCTTAAGTGAACCTTCGGTGTGCTACGCTAAATGTGAAATAGATTTGTTCAAATCCTCCATATCTGTTTAACATCTTCTTGAGCACTACATAAAAATAGAAATAGTGTAAAGTTTATTTATTTTCAATTCCTTAGGCATTTATCTTTTATTATAACTAATCCTTGTAGTCATAAGCATTTATCACTTTATGATAACTAATCCTTGTAGTCATAAGCATTTATCCTTTATTATAACTAATCCTTGTAGTTATATTATAGTACAGAGTATCATTCTGAGTTATGAGGAAATATTATGAATGGTTGGATATTAAGACCTTATCCTCACGGTATTAATAGGATGAGTCAATTTTTGGATGAGGGTTTTATCGCTATTGGTTGGCCAGGCATTGGCTCACTCTATTCATGTCAGAGAAGTACAGTCTATGAAAAAGTGTTCGCCCTCTACATTTCTGACTATGGCGATCAGTTTTGTCGTGACTCTTCCAATACCATTTGGAAGTTCAGGGAGGAAATGCAGATTGGTGATATCGTTTTGGTTGTACCGTTTAAAGAGGATAGCTTAGAAATCGCAGTGGGTAGAATAGACTCGTCTTATTTTTTTGCTCCTCAATATGATGAGACGGGTAGTAGCACTGATACCGGCTACAATGGATTTTCTCATCGGAAAAAAGTTGTTTGGCTAGAAAAACGAATTCCGAGAAGTCTCTTACCAGAACAGGTTAAAAAAGCCTTTACTAAGAAAACCATCACAATGCTCAAACTGGAAGGGTATAACCGTCTGATTGAGAGGCTAGAATCACGGGGCCATAATTCAAATGAGAGGTGGGAAATGTCTCAACATCGCAAACAATTGATAGAAACGAGTATGAAAATGGTACTCGATGTGATGCAGCAAAAGACACCTGAGTTAGCCGATATTTTCGAGCAAATGGCGACTTCAGTCTTTCAAATCTTCAAGGAAAGCGAGTCACTCCATTTCGATTTGCTGACCAGCAAACTGAATCATGTTGCCATGGAGCAACAGGCTCATCTGATTCCTGTTGATATCAATGGTGCTTGCCAACCACTTTGTCTTGGGGTGGCATTGGATAAATGGGATGGACAGGGCGGTTTTTGTGAAGTGGCACAACAGTCGATGACTTACTGGCTTTCATGTTTAGAGGAGAATAGCAGGACTTTATTTTTGACTTCGGCGTGGGATGAACTTGACTTTATAAAACACTATAAAGCGCAGTTTGATGCTTATGCTAAAAAGCATCAGGTTGTTGTTATTTTAGTGAATGTCAATGGTTTTTCAATGACATATCTGGGGGAATAACAGATAGCGAATAGCGAATTGGTTATAAATTCAAGAAAGCAGGATTTCATGAAATCCTGTTTTTTTTTATAACCCTTCGCGATTCGTCGTCAAATATTCAATAAAACCGTTGCCAATCCTAAAAGCGTTCCAAATCCAACAACATCAGTAATCGTTGTTAAAGTTACGCTAGAAGCCAGTGCCGGATCGATGGATAAACGTTGAAGCAAAAAAGGAATTAATACCCCAGCTAAGGCAGCACAAAACAAATTAATGATCAGGGCTGCACCAATAATTAACCCCAGTTTGAGACTACCAAACCACAAGATGGCAATAACGGCCACGACTAAGGCCCAAATGACACCATTTAAAAGACTCACTACCAATTCTTTTCTCAATAAAAACGGGGTATTAGTATGTGTAATTTGTCCCACAGCCATACCCCGAATCACAATCGTTAAGGTTTGACTGCCAGCAATACCGCCCATACTGGCAACGACTGGCATCAGAACGGCCAAAGCGACCATCTTTTCTAAAGTGGCTTCAAATAAACCGATGACATAAGCGGCCAAAAAGGCCGTTGCCAAATTCACCCCTAACCATAAAGCGCGATTACGGGTTGTTGCTAACACCGGCGCAAACATATCATCATCTTCGTCTAAACCAGCACGGCCCATTAAATTATGATCTGCTTCAGCGCGAATCACATCAACGACATCATCAACCGTGATACGACCGACTAAAATACCTTGTTCATCAATCACAGGGGCAGTTATCCAATCACGCTGTTCAAACAAAAGGGCCACATCATGGGCCGACATCTGCGCTTCAATAGCTTCTATCTCGGTAGACATCACTTGTTCAACGGTTAAATTGGGGCTACTCGTCAATAAATCGGTTATCAATAACACCCCTCTATAAAGGTTATTATTGTCTACCAGCTTCTTTTTTCTTACTCATAGTTACTCATCTATCACCAGACAGACAACTAAATAAGGTAATCAAGATAATTCCATCGAAGTTGATAACTTCTGGAGTTGCAACTGGAGTTCTGGATGGGCTGTCTCATCCGACCGGCGATAACGTTCAAGCAAAATTTGCTTCACTTTCGTAAAGGGAAGCCACCGATGTAGCTCATTATCGTGTAATCTCGCTAGAACATTGACCGCTGCATTCTGATCCGCTTGCATAACTGCCCCACACCCTTGGGTACAGTGAAACTTATCCCCAGTACGTTTACCTAAGCAACCGCATTGTGAACAAATTTACTCCGCTCCGCTCCGTTACTTCGTTTGAGAAGTGTATGCCGCATTGACCTGAACTACCCTAGAACCTCTTCGGGAAGCTACTGTATCAATGGCATATGCCATCAATCCTTTCACCCAACCACTTAACCGGCGATTGATAGTTTTTCCGAAATTTTTTGATTTAAATGTTTTCGTTAAATCTTCGCAAACAATTGTTTCTGCTTTACTAATAATATTGTTGGCGGCACGATAAATTATCGTTTTAACCTTTCCTTGATGGCGTTTTTTACGTCTATTAAGTTTTTTACGTCCCAAGTTATGCTTTATTATTCTTTTAGCTTTTTTAGGATTTTTTTCTTGAAGTTTCTTTAAGACTGCACCAATTTTATTGCGTTTTTGGTATTTTTTATTTAAAGAATCAGTCTCATTCGACAAAATTTTACCTAAACCTTCACCATGAAAAATACCATCAGAATCGACAAAGGCTTCTGTATAACCTTTATCGATGCCAATTTCTGTGCAGGGCAAACCACAAGCACGATCATCGGTATTATCTATCGTATAATGAATTTCAACTTGACCTTCGAGAAGAATTAATTTAATTTGTCCGGCGATGGAATAATTGGTACCAATAGGAATGGCAATACGTTTGCCCCTTTTTAAGCTAATTACTTCAATATAGTTTTTACCCTTATGATGAAAGCATTTATAACTACCCGGTTCCAAAACAATTTGGTTGTGCGTGTTATTTTTACCCTGTTTCCAATATTTCCGCATTAATCTACGCTCATAAGAATTGTTAATCCAAACAGAATCATTTTTTAGGCTTTTAAATAATTCCTGACGCTTATTTTTGTCGTTAACATTTCTAAAGATATAGCTATTAACGTTTATTTTAGCGGCTTCTCGGTTGGCTTTTATGTCACCTAACACATCAGATAACGTCGCTCGCCAAATTCTTTGCGGCAGATTCTTG
>QNEL01000538.1 GCA_003645185.1 Candidatus Parabeggiatoa sp. nov. 3 | reverse complement strand
CACGAAGGCACTGTCAAAATTATTCTTCGATGGCATCCTAATATAAATAATAAATATTACGCCACCAGTACGTCCAAAGGCCTCAATTTTTTGTGTCACACATTAGTGCCTTTGACACGGGTATTTTTTCTAATGGCACCACGCACGAGAGAAATGTCGGCAGGGCGGTGTCTCGGGGACAAACTTTTTTTGATGAAACGCTTGCCAACAAATTAATAGTGTGTTTTAATCTGCATCCCTTTCGAGGGCATCTAATATATATAAATAATAAGTAGATATACATATAGGGATTATTGGTATCAAACCCAAGTACATCAGAAGGCGTTAAAGAGTGCTTTAAAGTAGATAAGTACTGAAGCACAAATAAACAGGTATTTTACCGCAAGGGGCATCTTCTTGGTTGTTTCTTTTAATTAAAATACCTGAAAATTTATGGTTCAGTACTTAGTGAAAAACGCGGGACACGATCAATGATGTGATGATTTTAGGCGATTGGTTTGATCAATGGACTTATGTGCCAATGCCATATCGTATCGGGCAGACACGCAATGAAGCCCCTACCAAACATAGCAAAATGACGGTTTTGTAGGGGCAGCCCTTGCGTGTTCGCCCAGGCGAAGGTGGCATTGGCTTATGCGCCCTCTTATTAATGCTATGCCTGATATTGCTAAGATCATGATTGACAACGCTTTTCACGAAACTGCAAGATGGCAGCGGTGATTTTCTTTCAGTCATGGAAAGCATTTGCGGCAAACGGCTGTTTGTTAATGGCAACCCTGATCTGCTAGAAAACTATTCAAGCACAATGCCCGATTCATCGTTATGGGCCATACCCATGTCCCTACCTTGCTTCATTAGTGAGGGAAAAGTGTATATGAACAGTGGTTGTGCTTCTGTCCCGGATATGAATAGCGGCAAGCCTAACCTTCGTTTCGTTGAAGTAACCGAAACGGATAAAGTCGATTTGACAACCAGAAAATTGTTGATTACCAGACTGGAAATGTGACAAGTGGAAAATCGGTAAAGGTAGATTGGTGAGTTTGTAGGTTGGGCGTCGTTCCTCAACCCAACAAAACGGGAGTTGTGAGTGAAGTTTGATTTTTAAGCCTTTTTCTCATGATTCTCTTAAAGGTGTGACACTGGAACGTCACAGTATGTATTTCCAACGAAGACGTTGGGAAGGATAATAAAATTGATTAATCGCTACGGATAAGTCAAAATCAATAACTCGCTCTTTGATTTATCCGTCGTTTTATCGAGTGGGTAAAGTTTTTTTAAAAAAAATAATTATCCAGAATCAATTGGATTTTTGAAATATTGACAAATCATTTAGGATTATTTTGAATGGTATTCATTCTGAAACTCTAAGTGAAACAGGTGGAGTAGTTGCCTTGTACCAAAATGCAAGGAAACCTAGAACGAAATTCCGAATTTTTGGATGGAGGCTAGAAATAGAATCCTATGAATAATGGAGGACAAAAAAATGTATAAATATTGCCAGGCAATATTAAAGGCATGTTTATATGTGTTAGTTATCAATGTCGCTAATATAACATTTGCGTATTCAGACAATTCTAATGTCTATGAATTCTTTCCTGAATTAGACTTGAAATCCGCCAAAACTGAGAGTGAAATAAATCACAATTGGGAACGTAGGATTGAAGGAGAATTCTTGGGTGTCGATGACATTAAGATTAAATATGTCTCAATCCGCAATGAGGATGAAAAAGGGGCTGTTGTTATCTCCAGTGGACGTACTGAAAGTTACATCAAGTACAAGGAGCTTATCTCTGATCTTGGCAAACAAGGTTATTCGGTTTACATTCACGATCATCGTGGGCAAGGTTTTTCTGGTAGAATGACAGAAAATCTGGAAATGGGTCATGTTTGGGATTTTGATGATTACATAAAAGATTTAAAGACGTTTTATACGAGCAACGTTACACAAAAGGAACATAAGAAGACATTTCTGCTCGCTCATTCAATGGGAGGTGGAATAGCTGCTTTATATCTAGAAAGGTATCCCAATGATTTTGATGCCGCCGTTTTATCGTCTCCAATGCTTGAACCATCAACTAAGATAATATACTCAGATGAAATCGTATGTGATCTAGTTGGGATCACCAGTCGAATCCGAAATTTCTTTATCTGGGCTTTTGGATGGGAGCCTAGATATATTGTTAGTCTTAAAGATGAGGGTTACCACAATATTCCTTTTCAGAACGAGAAAGGGGAGAAAGAACACGAACTGACTCATAGCCAGATACGGTATAAAATCTTCCGAGATTTATATGAGGCTAATCCAACCGTCAAATTGGGCAAACCAACGAGCCATTGGGTGGCTTATGCTTGTGATGCGGCAAAAGAAGCACGAAATAACGCTGATAAAATAGTCATACCCGTTTTAGTTTTACAGGCGGGTTTAGATACATCAGTCACAGCAAAGGGTCAGAATGAATTTTGTAAGAACCTCAAAGCCGGGGGTAAAAATGAATGTGATGGTGGCCGTCCGTATGTGATAGAAGGTGCCTTTCATGAGTTGTTTATAGAAACAGACAAATACAGAAGGCCAGCTATTACCAGAATATTTGATTTTTTCAATAGGCAATACTTAGAAGCAGAATAGGGGCTAAGGTGTTGATTTTGAGTTTTAAAAGAAATTCCTGTTCGATTCGAGCGGGGATTTCTCCATGACTCAAAATTGTGGTCAATTTTCTGAGTCCAAGCTTTAGCTTGGCATAAGCACAAACTAAAGTTTGTACTCACACCGGATAATTTACAGCAAGAATTAGTTTATAGCGTTTCCCGATCTCATGACGTACAAATTATTTGACTGAAAAATTTATTTTGCGGCCCTCTGTTCGTTCCAAATTTATTTTGCGGCCCGTTTTTCGTTCCTTGTTATTTTGTGGCCCTCTGTTCGTTCCTTGTTATTTTGTGGCCCTCTGTTCGTTCCAAATTTATTTTGCGGCCCTCTGTTCGTTCCAAATTTATTTTGCGGCCCTTTGTTCGTTCCAAATTTATTTTGCGGCCCTCTGTTCGTTCCAAATTTATTTTGCTGCGGTTAGATTTTCTTGATATGAGTGTACGGTATTCAATCGGGAAACGCTATATATTGTAAATGGTTTTGTTATTGCCATTCTTTGCTTTCGGGAATACATTGGATTTATGAACGTCTGTTCAAAAAAGTTACGAATCCAGAGTCATAGGGTCATAGGGGTTTTGAATTTTTATAATCAATTGATTAATATAATTTTGTCGCGCGAGTTCAATTCAAAATGACTGATGGTTAACTTGACAATGTCACATCTTGGACGCTCCCTCCGTTTTTTTCCAAACTCAAGTTTGGACTCCAAACGAAGCAAACGGGGTTTTTGGAGTTCAAACTTTTGGATGCAAAGTGTCCAATTGTTCACAGTTTAGATTTAACATATTGTTAAATAAAGGTTTTTTAAAAACCCCGAACACCTATGCGTTCAGAGTATAGTTTGTCAATTCGTTGTACTAAATAGAAAGTGCAAAAAAAAGGCCCTTGTGTCATCACGACGCAAGGGCCTTTTTTTTTGATGTCAACCGTACAACGAATTTTAAATTCAACCACGAATACATACGAAAGGGTTTATTCGTGGTGGTTTTTTGAATTCGTGTACTCTTCTATTCATTGTACTCTGGTTCCAACTGCCGACACGGGCTTAAGGAATCGTCACAAAATAAATTGGAGATTTATTGTTTCAGAATTTCTTATGGGCGAACACGCAGGTTCGCCCCTACAACATATCGGGTCGTAGGGGCGAACCTGCGTGTTCGCCCTTTATCCACTGAATCTGGCTTCAACGGTAGACTTGCAATTTAAAGAAGAAATTAAAGAAAAAAATCGGATTTTCGCTTATCTTAAAATAAAACTCAGTGTTCAAGTTTTTTCCACCTTGTTCTATAACGGAAAGCGATTGCTTATAATAAAGAATAAGTACTGGGCAAAGTGTAAGAGCATAAGTCTCACCCTCATTCAGAAAGCCGCATTTCTATTTTCCCACTATATAAAAGACAATAACTACAAGGATTACTTATAATAAAAGATAAGAGCATCTCAAAGTTAAACGAAATGCACTATTGCCAGAGGCAGTCTGTTCATCCACTTTAGATTAATGTTTTATTATCCTTTATTTTTTATTATCCTTTATTATAAGCAATCCTTGTCGTTATAAGAAAATGGTAAAAAACGTGATCATCAAGTAAAAGGTGCATGAATACTCATAATGTATGAGCGTCTGAAAGCGGCTAATGATAATAATCTATTAATTCAATCCAAAACATGTTTTCTATTACCAAAAAATACATCGAAGCCTACTACCAAGAACTCAAAACATTTGAGCGCGTAGAGCAAGCGCACGAAGGCACTGTCAAAATCGCTTTTCAACATCTGTTGGAAAATATAGCGAAACAATCGAAATGGGTACTGACGCAAGAAAATACCTTAAAAAGAGGCCAAAAATGTATTCGTTTAGACGGTGTACTATTTGATGAGGCTAACTTACCTCGCGGCTATTGGGAAGCTAAAGATGCTAAGGATGATTTAGGCAAAGCCGTTCAAAAAAAGCTTTATACGGATAATTACCCTGATGATAATATTCTTTTTCAGGCCCCTGATCGCGCTATCCTCTATCAAAATGGGCGCGAAGTTTTAGATGTTTCTTTAGATGAACCCGCTAATCTGATCAAAATTTTAGATCAGTTTTTTAATTTCCAACGCCCCGAATATGAGCGATGGGATTTGGCGGCAGATGAATTTAAAAGTCGGGTGCCTAAGTTGGCGAAGAAGCTGTTAGTGTTGATTCAATCTGCCCGTGTTGATGATAAGCCTTTTGAAAAGGCGTTTAACGCTTTTGCCGATCAATGTCGTCAAGCGATTAATCCGAATTTGGCT
>QNEL01000537.1 GCA_003645185.1 Candidatus Parabeggiatoa sp. nov. 3 | reverse complement strand
TGCCTGTTATTTTGCGGCCCGCTTGGAATGCCTGTTATTTTGCGGCCCGCTTGGAATGCCTGTTATTTTGCGGCCCGCTTGGAATGCCTGTTATTTTGCGGCCCGATTGGAATGCCTGTTATTTTGCGAAGGCCCGATTGGAATGCCTGTTATTTTGCGAAGGCCCGATTTTCGTTCCAAATTTATTTAATCTGAGTACTTTGGCTCCGGGGATTGAACTTCTTTCTGAGGGAGCTATTTCTATTCTATTGATTGGGCATAACAAAAAGTACAATAGAACAATCTCAATCAACCTTTTTTAGATTATTATCCTATAACTTCAGTCTAGCTCAACATCATAATCCGTTCAATCCCCGGAGCCAAAGTACTAACACTTAAGCCTTTCAATTAGGAGATCTAATAGATGACTCAAATCATGACAGAAATCGTGAGCGGTGAACCATATCAATATTATCCCCTCAGTGACAATATTGTACGAGCAATCGGAGTTTGTGGGGGACAACCTACCTTTAAATGAACCGCAAAATAAATTTTGCACTCCAAGAGGGCCGCAAAATAAATTTTGCACTCCAAGAGGGCCGCAATAATTTGTAACAATACTGATTTGTACTTCATTCAATCGGGAAACGCTATAGCGCATAAAGAAAGTGAAGAAGCTACCCAAGAATTATTGGAGATACCCGGATTTGTTGAATCTTTTGAGAGAGGCAAAAAAGATATTGCTGAAGGGCAGGTTACGCCAGTAGAACAACTCAAAAGAAAATACTAAGGATAAATAGAGGTGTATTATGTTAGTTTAAGCGATGAAGCAAAAACATTTATTGAAAATGCTTGCTTCGGTGCGATTGGAGTGCAAAATTTATTTTATTTTCGCGAAGGTGCGATTGGAGTGCAAAATTTATTTTCGCGAAGGTGCGATTGGAGTGCAAAATTTAT
The DNA here is from genome assembly GCA_003645185.1 of Candidatus Parabeggiatoa sp. nov. 3. GTDB lineage: Bacteria > Pseudomonadota > Gammaproteobacteria > Beggiatoales > Beggiatoaceae > Parabeggiatoa. The sequence continues at coordinate 4,001 of QNEL01000537.1, read as the reverse complement.
TTTGCATAGTGAATCTTAATGGTGGGCAAGCGGGCACAAGATTTTGGGTGTGTTTGAATTCCTCGTTGGTAAGATGATTTTGGGTGTTTTTGAATTTATTGCGGACAGCGATCCCACCCTACATTGATCTAAAATTATAAGCAATAAGCTTTTTACCAACTTGGCACTGTTCCTGGTACTTATGGCATTGGCACTGGCTCAATCGTTTTTTGGGGCCGTAGGCGTTTTTCGATGGGTGTGATCTCCATTTGATGTCAAATTCATTTATCATTAATAATCAATAAGTTATTTTTGTTATAAAAATGATACGCCTGAAAAATTTCTGAACATTATAAATATAATGTATTGATTATAAAGGATTATCTGGAATTTAGCTCTACATCAAGTAAAGATCACACCCGCTTAATGGGTTGGGTATAGGGTTTCCCGATTGAATAATCTGTAGCAACGTAAAATTTATTTTGCGGCCTGATTTTCGTTCCAAATTTATTTTGCATAGGCAAGCGGGTAAGATATTAGGGATTATCATGACTATTAAAAATGTTTTTCCAAATAGTTGGAAAATTATTTTTTATTAAATATTTCCAGGCTTCTGTTTCTGAACGACGTTTTTCTAAATCATCTTTGTGGTATATCAGTAGCACATCAATATTCTCTTTCTCATTATCTAAAAATAGAATTATTCTGTTTCCAGACTTTTTAGGAGATTTCTGTGTTCCCGCAACCGCAAAATCAAATTTAAATAAACCATAAGGTTCACAAAATTTAATACAATCTAAACGATCCGTATCTTTTAACCTATAAACTCGCTTAAGAGATTCTATGATGGCTTTTTCTGTGATTGCCCATTCCTTTGTATATTTTTTTTGAAATCTCTTTTTATAATGTTTTTCAGAAAAATCTGAAAAACTAACCTGGAAATCAATGTCTTTAATAAACATTCTCAGGTTCCTCTTGGGTAATCAGTTCATAGGGAATCACTTCATTGTCTCGTGAAATTTTCCAGGGTAACTGTTCATGCGTAAATTCAACAATACTTTCCGTATTGTGCTGACACCATTTCTGAGCAATTTCCTGGATCAATTCGATTTCTTGTTCGCTGAGCGCATCCCTTTCTGGTTCTTCTATTAGAGAAAAAAGATTAGCGGCACCTTTTTTTTCTTCTAAAAGAATGCTATGAGCAATCATGTCTTCCAATACAACAAAAAATTCTACCGTTACTGGACCAAACGGCAACTTTTTATATTCAAATCCCGTCATGGGAACTAGACATTTATAAAACTGGGCAAAATCGACTAGATAAACTAATTTCGCCAGTTTAGTTTTAGTGATCTTTCCATCCTTCATGGCACCAGATGCAATACAATGTGCGATGATTTGTTGCAACTTTTTTAAGGCCTGTGTTTTCATTTTAATTTTCTCAATGAATGACAAATTTTAAGAATTAATGAAATAGGTGACTTGCCTATTTTCGATGTCATCTGTAAAAGGTTAACACGAAACAAGACAAAAACAACTAAAAATGCCGTCTCTTCATTAAATCAGGAAACGCTATATCGGCATGGCATAAATCACAAATCAGATTTGATAGAGTGTTATTATAAAACAAGAATCAAAGATGTCAATATTTGTTTATGGGAATCAAACTATTTTTTGGGTAATATTAAAAAAAAGCACGGGAGATGAATGACAAAAAACGCTAAAGGGCGCTAGGCCTCTTAAAAATTGGCGTTTTTTGCGGATTGAAGCGTCTTTTGCGTTATTTCTTTTTGGCTTTTTTTACATTGACATTATTGATAATTGATCATTGTTAATTGCTCATTGACGGGCCTCGTTTTAAATCGTCTATGTACATTTGGAACGAAAATAGCCGCAAAATAAATTTTGCATCAACCTGATTGAAGTACAAAATTTATTTTGCATAGTGAACTCTGTGTTGAAAAGGGCCCTTGAATGGTGGGCAAGCGGGCAAGACGATTTGGTGTAAATCTTAATGGTGGGCAAGCGGGCACAATATTTTGGGTGTGTTTGAATTCCTCGTTGGTAAGACGATTTTGGGTGTTTTTGAATTCATGGCGGACAGCGATCCCACCCTACATTGATCTCAAATTATAACCAATTAGCTTTTTACCAACTTGGCCCTGTTCCTGGTACATATTGCATTGGCACTGGCTCAATCGTTTTTTGGGGCCGTAGGCGTTTTTCGATTTCTTTAGCTGTGGGCCTGGGTTTTGCTAACAATTCTGCCAATATATCCCGTAGTTCTTCTAAGTATTGCGCGGTAAGTAGATTTATTCCTGCGTAGTAGTCGGTGTTGCAATGCGCGGCAACGCGCTTGGCAAAATCGTTTATCCAACGTAATAGGTGTTCATCCAGAAATTGGGCAGCTTGCTGTAAAGTCTCTATTTTCGTATCTAATTCAAATAGATGCGCGATAAAGGCTAATTGCAATACGAGATGATCGTCTGGGCGGATTCGCCAATTTTCGGCTGCAAGCTCATATTGTTGATACCACTGACGTACCTGAAACATGGCTTCTTGGTGCATTAAACCCTCTTCATCAATCCAGACGGATTCGCAAGGGGAGGCCTGTAAACGGTGGTTGAGATAAATCGCGGCGAAATCGGCTGCAAGATTCTCTAGGTAGTTGCTATCAATCGTCGTCGGCAGTGCTTTGATCGCTTGACGCATCAAATCGCAACACGTTATGCCGATTTCGCTTTGCAGTTTTAAGCCAAGATTGTGAGGAAAGTCTTGTTCTTTCAGCGTTTCTAACCATTCCAAATCGGTTTCTCGATCATGGAATCGCATCAACAGGCGCAGATCACTGGCCACGGCGCTGCGCCATAAGTGTAAAATTTTTTGGTTCTCTGCTTCAGACATCAATCGTCTACCCTTCCTTTGCTGTGGGGTATAAAAGCGATAGCGGGTTTCGTTAATGCTGGATTAGCGAAATTCTTTACCCGATTTACCGGTTTATCGTTCGGGCCGATGGCCTTGGTTTTGTAAGTGCCTGCCAGCAGTTGATCAATCGGGCCAATATCCAAGACGCGCATCATGCAAGCTGCGACACAATAGGGTTTTCGCCCCGCTTCTAGTTCATCAATACACATATTGCATTTTTTGACTAAGCCATCATTGGGATCGAATTGGGGGGCCCCGTAAGGGCAGGCCGCTTCACAACGACGACAGCCAATACATAAGGTGGAGTCAATATCAACAACACCATTATCTTGACGTTTCCAGATTGCGCCCGTCGGGCAGGTGGGCAAACAAGCCGGTTCCGCGCAATGATTACAAGACATATTGACTTTATAGGCAAAAACGTCTGGGTAGGTACCGCCTTCTATATACAGCACACGACGGAAACGGGGGCCGGGGGGTAAACCGTTTTTGTCTTTGCACGCGATTTCACAGGTGCGGCAGCCGATACAGTCTACATTATGATGAATAAAGCCTAATTGTTGTTCTGGGGTAATTGGCTGATAGGTGACACGTTTACGCTTATGTTTTTTGATGGCAGCCGTGATTCGACTGATACCGTCTTCTGTTTGCAAATTGACGTTGTTATTAGCCATTGCAGAATTTTTCCTCTTTGCGAATCTTTGCGAATTTTCGTTCCCACTTTTTGAATATCAATGTAAAATGATATTTTTATCGTATTGATAATACGATATTAATGCCCAAAATCCAAGAGCGTTTTTTTGAATAAATAAGTGTAGTGATCAAGAAGATGTTAAACCGATCTGGAGGGTTTGAACAAATCTAAAAACCTGATAGAACGCTGATTGCACTGATTGTCATGATTGACGCTGATTAAGAATAAGTGTTCATTTTTTTATGAGGTGTAAGGACACCGTAGTAGACAAAAATAGAGTTGTCTATTATATATAGATATACTTAGCACTGTCATAAATTGCGCTTTTTTTAGCTTAAGTCACCTAAAGGTGACTAACAAAACACGAAAATTATAACAGTGGACAGTATGCGCTTTTGGCGCT
>QNEL01000536.1 GCA_003645185.1 Candidatus Parabeggiatoa sp. nov. 3 | reverse complement strand
ATGTATTTTGATGACTTTTTTTTCACCCCAGATTTGTAGGGTGGGTAAACGGGCGGCAATGAACTCAATATAAACCCAGATTTCACCGCCCGTTTGCCCACCATTCCTCTAAGTAGAAAAGAACCGCGTAATGCAAAGGCTCATTCATTGAGCAGAATAATGGGAATACACCACCGCACCAATCCGTTCAATCCCCTGATCCGCTGTACTAAACAGCGAAGAGGACTGATTAGCAATGCAACCAGTTCAGTAATAATGTAGTAGTTAGAGGTGATAAATTTTTGATGTTGTTGCCGGGCTTGACAATCAATTTTAGCCGCTAGTGCATGATGTGTTAAGCTAATCTTCACTGAGCAAACTAAAGTTGGAACGAAAAACAGCAAACTAATCTTCATTTATTATCACTTTTGCAGTTCTGTTTCTGCCAAAGACTTAGCCACAATAATCTGATCTAGCCAGTTATCCAATTGTTCAAGATCGTCAGTCGCTTCAATTTTCTGCACGACTTTCTTGGGAACTGAGGCAAACTTGCGACGTAACTGACGAATCAGCACACGTTTCTGGTTTTCTGCCGAGGCTTCTTGGGCCGCTTCTTGAACCGATTGTTGGACGGCTTCTTGAAGCGATTCTTGAAACGTTTTTTGGAGGCTAGGGAGTTTTGTCATCGCCTCCGGCGTTTCTTGGAAAAATCGGTCAATATATGACCAAGTTTCTTCTTTTATCTCAGGTTTCATGTTTTGAACCTCCAGTATTTTTTGCCAAATCAGATTAGGATCAGTGAGTAGTCCAATGTCTTTTATCAGTTGGAGATACTCAACCAAATCATCACGCACACAGATGGAAATAAATTCTGCCAATTTGTCACCCCGTGCCAGCGGTAACAAGGGGTAATTTTTCTCAACTAACAGCAGTTCCGATGGGCAAATAATCCATCTTTTTATATGCCCCATCTTACAGTGGTATATGCCAGGCTCGGTTTTTGAAAATTGAAACTCTTCTTTAAGCGTGTTGAGAATCTTTTGGGGTTTAGTGACACTCACAATTGTCAGTGTTCTATGGCTTGGCAGTAACTTGAGAACGTCAGAAACGGCCTCCTCTTCTTCATCAGACTCTTCTTCTGTTTCTTCTTCCTCTTCCGTTTTCTCTTCAAGGCCTCCAAGGCCCCAAGCTCGCATTAGAATACGGTTGTAGTCCTTCATTGTCAAGGGATCGTTAGGGCCCTTTAATTCGAGAACATTGACGCTGCGAAAGTGTGAGAAAATGGTGTTGTCTAAGCTATTTTGCTCAGACTCCGTACAAGTCACCACCAAATCAATTTTTCTAGCACGAAAAAACACCTCTCGTTCCGTCTCGACAAGCAGCCCCTTGTTTTCAAAAAAACGACGATAAAAGACTTTAGCGGTTTCGTCAAAGGGTTCATGTTTTGAACTCATCTCGTTTTCCTTTTGATAGGGATTGGTATGAGAATTTAAAGCATTCTCTTGGCCTAAATTTTTTTCAACACAGAGAGCACAGAGAAACACAGAGTTTCACAGAGGTATAGTGCGAATAAACGAATAGGCTAGTGCTGCAATTATATACTCTGTGGTACTCTGTGGCACTCTGTGATCTCTGTGTTGAAAAGAAAAATTGTTAACTGATTTAAGAGGATAGAACGCTGATTGAACTGATTAAACTGATTAACGCTGATCAAAAAAATCAGCGTAAATCATGACAATCAGCATCATCAGTGTTCTATCATATCACCTATAGAAACCAATCATGCATAAATTCCTTAAACTTTATATTGATTTACCCAGACATTGTCGCACGACGATTATCAGTGATCATGACAGGGTTGCTAATTTATTAATGGCGGCTATGCGAAAGTATGGATATCGGCCCCAAAACAATACACCGGCGCGTTGGGGTTTTGGTGTGATTACTAAACCGTGTAACCCAGATTCTAAAAATCCCAAGCAATGGCTCCATTTAGTGCAGCGTGTCATTGTGGGCAGTAGTGATCCGGATATCGCTGCCATCATCGCGCAAATTCAAGCTTCAGATTTATTAGAACCCAATCAAGTTGAGGGGGCTGGTTTAGATTTGCGTATGGCAAAGCTGTACGCGGCTTCGCCTTGGATAGACACTGAGGCGGCCAGTTTTTACTGTATTTCTCCCATACGGGTGACTGAACAACATGATAAACAAAATAGTTATAACAGTTATTTGCAAACCGGTGCCCAATTAAATCAATTGCTCAATCGCACTATGCAGGCCCGTTTTAGGCGTACTTTTGATTTAACGCTGATTCCTGATAGTTTGTATGTGCGTTCGTGTGGGGGCGATATCACTGCTGGGATGGCAATTAAAACGCTAAATGATGGTAAACCGTTAGTTATCAAAGGGTTAAATATGCCTTTTATGCTCACTGGCGCGGCTGAAGATTTGCGCGATGTTTGGTATTCAGGATTAGGGCGTAGTACGGCACGCGGTTTTGGCTGTTTGGAGATGCAACAATGAATGTAAATGAATATATGGCATCGGAAGAGGGAGCAGGTTTGTTTGCCTGTGCCTTTAAACCTTTACGGGAAAGGCTGAATCAACAGGCTGAAGCCTGTCAAAAACAGGGCACTTTTTCACCTTGGGTGATCAGCACCGGCAAAGGGGGAACTGAAAAACCGGCATATCTCGCTTATCCCGATGTCTCTCTCTATCGTCATTGTATGGATGTGGCGATTATTGCCTCTATGCTGTTTTTCTATACTTGGCAAAAGGGAGAAATGCCGGAGATCACGGATGAGAAAGCTGCGGAAAAGGCCCTTAGAATCGTATTTGCGATTGCTTTTTTGCATGATGCGGATAAGTACCGAGATCAAGCGTTAGCGTTTCATGAAACTGATTCTCAAAGTCCGACTTATGATCAAGTTAAACAGCTTTATGACGTGTTGGAAGTGGAACACTGGACAGATTTAAGCGTTGAAGATTGTTTGGCTTTAGTGTCTCGCGTAGAAATCAATCGCGGTAAACGACAGGCTATTTTCGCCGAACCGCCCACCGATAGCCAAACGGATATTTTGGCTAAAATGGTATCAGTCGGTGATACTTTGACTTCTATTGGCAGCCGCGAAGGTTTGCATAAGATGATTGCGGCTTATAACCAACGTTTATCCGCTTTAGTCGCTCAGTATGTTGTACCCAATGACACCTTAAAACTATGGGCATTTCAACAAACACCCGTGGTGTTATGGCATTTACAACAGGTTTTCTTAGATCAGTTATATGATGAACAGCATTTTCCTTTAGTGTGTTTATTAGATGGGCAGCGTTTATGGATATCTTTACAGGCCGATTTTGATTTAGAAGCGGTTTTTGAAGTATTACAGCAAAACTTATCGCAAAATTTGCCCAGTATTAAGCGTAATCATACGAATGGCGAATTGAATTTATTGCATCTGCATGATGTCAAAACGTTAATCAATGTGGCTACTGATGCGGCCAGTTATGAACCGCGCTTTTTAACAATACACAGCAAAGACTGGGATCAGGTGATCACTTATATCAGAAGTTGGGCGGCTTTGGTGAGCGGTTTAGTGGTGCTTGAAAAAGGAGCGGGTAAATTATTGTTACCCCTGGCGCCTGATACGAAAACTCAAGAGAGCTTTGAGCCAACGGGGCATTATCGTTATGCCTTAGCGATTGCGGCCGCCTTACGAATTGATAGTAAAGGTAAAGTCTTTGATGAACGGATTCAGCGTTTAAAATCGTGGCAAGATGGTAGTATCAGCACCGCTTTGCAGCAAGCTTTACCTGATATTGACATGGCAAGCTTGGATAAAAATACGCGCCAAGCCTTATATGCCATGCAAGCGGCTATGGAAATCACTAGCGAAGCGCAATTAATTGAAATCATTGACTATTTTTATATTGCCTTTCCGCCACCGCAAGAGAATGTAGGCAGTCGCGCCATTGTGAACAGTTTAAAACAGCAATGTGGTTTAGCGAGTGAGCCAGCCTTGTCGGCCGAACCCCAGTATGCCGCAGCGCCTAAAGGCGGCACTTGTTTATTATGTGGATTACCAGCGACTCAAGCGATTGAAACCAGTCGTATGACATTAGCCGGTATTAAAGGCACGGCCTTCAATAATCGCATTGGGCAGTACAAAAATATTTGGTCCCAATCTGGAAAGAACTATTTATGCGAAGGCTGTATCAAGCAACAAGCGTTGTTATGTCAAACCCTTAACGAAACGGGGCATCGGGCGACAGGGATGCCATTATTAGTTGCCACGCCTTTTCGAGGATTAATTAAACCGCGTGATGGCGCTGAACCTGCTGAAAATATCAGTGTCATTAATTCTTTTACAGCGGTTAATTATAAGGATCAAGGTTGGCTAAAGGTTTTACCTTGGGCGCTTGATATCAGTGAAGCGACACCGTTGTTATTGGAAACGATAGACAATGATTTTGATAGCATGGTGAATACGATGTATCGGATGGCAAATTATGCCGCCCATAGCGGTAACCCGGTACAGGTTTTTATTTCGGCACCGCGTGCAAATAAAGCCGCGTTTTTATTTGAACCCACACCGCCGCTCATACGCACCCTGTTAGCCGATTTGTCTCAGCCTAACGAACCTAACGCAATACGGCGTGATAAATTGCCTTCGCTAGTCAAGCGGTTGGAATTAATCAGACAAATTTTGAACAGTAATAACGGGCATGAGGTTTTATCCATTTTGCCCGCTTATCAATGGTGGGCTATCGCTTGGTTGAATGATCGACTGATTGCCCAAGATAAATTTTATTTTTCTGACAATGTGCATTTTGCGAAAGAGGTTTACCCGATGAATGCTGATCCGCAAATTGAAAAGATTGCTCAGTTAGCCGCCCAAATACAACGCAATCCGGGGTATAAGGTGGCGAACAATGAGTGCATTTTTGCTTTAACCACGGCCCTTGAACAATAT
>QNEL01000535.1 GCA_003645185.1 Candidatus Parabeggiatoa sp. nov. 3 | reverse complement strand
GGGCGAACATATTAATTGGGCGAACATATTAAGAGGGCGAACACGTAGGTTCGCCCCTACATTGCACTCAACGGCCTCTAAGTAATGCCCTCAAATTCGCATCATAACGTACCGCGTCAAAATCGGAGTCGGTTTTCGCCATATCGAGGCATTCTGAATTTAAATAAATGGCTTCTTGCAATGCTACGCTGGCTTCTTCGACATCTCCTAGTAAGGCATAACAACAGGCTTTGTTATAAAACAGAGAAAATTCCTCTGGATTCGCTTTAATTACTTGATCAAAATAAGCAATGGCCCGTTTATAACGCCCTAATTCCATAAAAGCAAAGGCTTTCTTTTGAAAACTCTCATAGTTGCTCAGTTGTTCGTCATTTGAATCGTCATCTGAAGTAACGAGTAATGCCTCTTCCGTTTCTTCTGTTTCTTTTGTCTCTAAGCTTTCGGCTTGCGGTTCTGGCGTTGTAGTTTCCTCTTCACTAGGCGAGGGTTCGCTCAAAGGTAGTTGGGCTACCGTGCTATTAGGTAGTTGACTTTCTAAGTCTGTAAAGCGATTTTGTAAGTCTTTAAATCCATCTAATTGAATTTCTAATGAGGCTTCTGCCATATCCAATTGCGTTTCTAAAGAGGTGTCAAGTAATTCTAAATGACGCTGTATTTGTTGCCGCATGTTTTGGTTCAATTCTTCCAGATTGGTTTCAATCAGTGGAATCACTTCACCCGCTTGTGTACCTAAATCTTGGAAACCGGATAATTGAGGACTCAAGTTGTCCAGTTGTTGATGGAGTCCTAGCATCACTTGTGTCAGTTCTTGCATTGAATGCGGAATGCTTTGAATATGCAAGGCCATTTCTTGCAACGTGGTATTAGACTGTTCTATGTTAGAGAGAGAAAAAGTGAATTGCTCATGTATTTTGACCATTTGATCACGGTAATGATCTTGCCAAGTGACGAGCCCTGAAACAACGTGGTTAAGTTGTTTAAAATTTTCACCAAATTGCTCACCTAGCGTTTGCGTAAAATATTTCATTGGACTTTCAATGACTTGAACTAAATATTGATTACTGTCTTGTGCGGTTTTTTCCGCACTTGAACGCAAGTTTTGTATTTGAGTCACCAATGAATTTTCGTGGGTGCCAGTGAGACTTTGTTTGAGTTCTTCCAACACGCGTACTTCTTGAGCGAAAGCTTTCTTTTGTAATAGATTGATTTTTTGTAATTCTTGTTGATAAATATTGGCTTGCTCAACCATGTTTGAGAGGATAGCTTTTTGATTGGCACTGTGTTCGCTGATTTCCTTTAAAACATGGTAAATTTCTCTAGGCGTGATCGTTTCTTCTGGTTTAAGGGCTTGACGGTTACGGTTAATTAATTTGAGCAAAAGGGCCAAGAAGATGCCGACGACACCGGTGATAAAGGCCATTGCTAAGCCATTGAATAAACGAGGAATGCTATTTTGAATATCTTGTCCTTCAAAAACGCTGAGTCCAATACAGATTCCCATAAAGGTGCCTAAAATACCTAAACTGGTTAGCCAAGTGGGGGCCATTTCGGCAAAGCGGCTACCTCGTTTGTAGAGGGCAAGCAAAAGCAAAACGAGGCAAAGTATAATAAAAATGTCGGCAATGAAGTGGGTATAAGGGTTTAATTTTTGTAATCCCTGTACCAGAAGACTGGTGATAGAAAGTTGTTCAGTCATATCAGTTATCAGTTATCAGTTCCACGCAAAAGTTTTTGTTTGCCTCAACTTTTGCCTGAAAATCAGTTATCAGTTATCAATTATCAAAATAAATCATTTTTTTAGGGCGAACACGCATTAGGGCGAACACGCAGGTTCGCCCCTACGGGCGTGATGTAGGGGCGAACCGATGTGTTCGCCCTTTTTATTTTGGCGTGTTCGCCCTTGTCTATTGGGTACAATTCACACAATACCTTTTACAATTCAAATACTTAAAGATACCTGCCTGCTGTTGCGACGATAATCGTTATTAATCCCAGCCATAAATTCGTGCCGATAATTTGACGAATACGCGCCAAATTTTGGCCCGCTTGTTTGAAATCATCATGGATAAGGGCTTGTTTCATTCGCAAAAATGGCATAAAGAAAATGTAGGCAAACAAGACTGTCATCAGGGCGGCTAGGGTGAGCATAATATGAATATAGATTGCTGTCTTAGCCATACCGCCATAAACGCCAAAAATCAGCCATAAGCCGGTTGCCCACAACAAGATAATCGCTGCCCATACCCAGGGAAAAAAACGCGCTAAGACTTGTGACATTAAAGGCAGACGTAAAGGGGGATCGAGGAGATTAGCAGCGACTGGACGTAATGCGATATGGGCGAAAAACATGCCGCCCACCCAAATAACGGCCGAGAGTATATGTAAAGTCATTGTAATCGCTAACAAATTAGCGGTAAGCGTTTGTAACACGGACATCGATAGTTTTTCCTTTTTTCAAAAGTAGGGTGGTAGGAGCGTAAATCTGATCAGTTATTTATCCAATTATCAATTCCACGCTAAAGTTTTTGCGCGCAAAAACTTTAGCGTGGAAATCAATTATCAACAGATTGATATTGTGTCTGTTCAAGACTAACAATTATCCAAACTGTAGTACATTGTCAATTTAATTTGTCAGATAATGTCGTTTTACGTTCTCGTATGAAACTTAAGTCATTGATTTATATAGAGGGCCTATTGGGAGAGTACTTTTTAAATCAATGAGTGACTTTGAATTTGACAGAAGTGTGGATAGGCGCTTTGTTATAAGCTATTGAATCACTTTTAACAACTAATAACTGATAACTGAACATTTAGGACGGTGTTATAAGAGGATAATGTTAGCATGTCTATCCGCTTTGTTTTGTGTTTAGAGGATAAAACCGTTGAAAATTAAAATGTAGGGTGGGTAACGTCTTTTTGTTGCCCACCATCATCGGTAAAGGGGCATGCAAAAACACACGTTACCTGCCCCCTACAAATATTATTAAAATCAAATACTTAAAGAATTGTGTCTAACGATGAGGGTTGCACCATGCCCTGAGTTTGTCGAAGGGGGCTATTCACTGATAACGGATTATTTATTAGGACGGTGTTATAAGGGAATAATGTTAGCATGTCTATCCGCTTTGTTTTGTGTTTAGAGGATAAAACCGTTGAATAATCTCTCTGAGTCAATTAATCACAAGTTCCATCGCACAGGCGAGACGGTTGTGATGGGTATGGGGAAAACGGGCATCGCTTGCGTGAATTTTTTAGTCAAACAGGGTTATTCGGTGCGCGTTATGGATAATCGCCCAAAACCGCCAGGCTTGGCAACACTCAAGCAAACTTTGCCTCAAATACCTTATCTGACTGGTCGTTTTGATGCTGATGAATTAGCGCGCGCGCGTGAAATTGTTATCAGTCCAGGCTTATCACAACGTGAGCCGGCCTTGGTTCAAGCTTTAGCGGCCGGGGTACCGGTTATCAGTGAAATTGAATTATTTGCGCGTTATGTGAATGCCCCCGTCGTGGCGATTACGGGTTCTAATGGTAAAAGCACAGTGACGACGCTATTGGGAGAAATGGCTCAAAAAGCGGGTTTGCGCGTACAAGTTGGCGGTAATTTAGGCACACCTGCCCTTGAATTGCTCAGCACACCAGCGCCTGATTTGTATATTTTAGAACTCTCCAGTTTTCAACTGGAAGCGACTGAATCATTAAATCCAAAAGCGGCCGTTGTACTCAATATCAGTGAAGATCATCAAGATCGCTACGCGAATATTGAAGACTATATCGCCGCGAAACGTAAGATTTATCAAGGGGATGGTATAGTTATCATTAACGCCGATGATCCAAAAGTGGCTGCCCCCTCACAGCGTTCCACTCTCAGTTTCAGTTTGCGCCATGATCGAGGGGATTTCAGAGTATGTCAATACCATGATGAATTATACCTAACCCGCTCAAACTCATTGACACCGCTATTATCCACAAAAAAAATGCGATTAAAAGGCTCGATAATGCGAGCAAACGCTTTAGCCGCATTAGCCTTAGGTGAAGCTGTCGATTTGCCTGAGTCAGCGATGTTAGAAGCGGTGCAAGCGTTTCGCGGATTAGCGCATCGTTGTGCTTGGGTGGCTGAGAGACAAGAAGTGGATTGGTATAATGATTCTAAGGGCACCAATGTCGGTGCCACGATTGCGGCGATTTTAGGCTTAGAAAAACCAGGGCAAATTATTCTGATTGCTGGCGGCGAAGGCAAAGGGGCCGATTTTACGCCTTTAAGCGATATTATCGCGCAGCATTGTCGCGCCTGTGTGCTAATCGGGCGAGATGCGCGATTGATTGCAGAGACATTAGCACAGGTTATCAGTGTCTATTATGCTGAGAGTATGGAAGACGCCGTCGAACAAGCCTCAACCCTAGCGCATCCTGGTGACGCAGTGTTACTCTCCCCTGCCTGTGCCAGTTTTGATATGTTTAAAAACTACGAACATCGGGGTGAAGAGTTTGAAAAAGCGGTTAAATCGCTCAGTTGCCGGCCCCATTAAAATCAATATTTCACGCTAAAGTTTCGCTCCGCGAAACAAAGCGCGTGAAATGGGTGGGTAACGGGTTTTTGTTGCCCACCAATAGATCAATGTAGGGTGGGTAACGTCTTTTTGTTGCCCACCATTTAAATTTAAATTTAAATCAATGTAGGGGGCCGGTAACGTCTTTTTGTTGCCCACCAATAGATCAATGTAGGGTGGGTAACGTCTTTTTGTTGCCCACCATTTAAATTTAAATCAATGTAGGGTGGGTAACGTGTTTTTGTTGCCCACCAATAGATCAATGTAGGGTGGGTAACGTCTTTTTGTTGCCCACCATTTAAATTTAAATCAATGTAGGGGGCCGGTAACGTCTTTTTGTTGCCCACCAATAGATCAATGTAGGGTGGGTAACGTCTTTTTGTTGCCCACCAATAGATCAATGTAG
>QNEL01000534.1 GCA_003645185.1 Candidatus Parabeggiatoa sp. nov. 3 | reverse complement strand
TAATCATCTTCACAAAACTTAACCGAGAGATTACCACGCAGGGTTTGATGATGAGGGTATCCTGGTAAAATAACTCTTGCTAATCTTGCCATGTTGTTAGTCTATCATTAATTAAGTAAAGTAGGTACGCATAAATCTTTTAACATTTTCTGTAGGGCTCCCGACGTGTTTTTGCTGCCCACCACGCAACGACAAAATGTTAATAAACTTTTGCGTACCTACTTAAGTATTGTGTCCCCAGAATTATATATGATTACTTCCTAGCCATGAACGTAATAAAAGAGAAACTTGCATCAACTACTTCAATATTCTTAAAGCCAGTTCGTTCTAAAACATTAAAATACCAGCCTATGGGCTTTGTCGTAAGGATGCCTTTTAATGCAGTTTCCTTCATGTTAATTTCTTCTTCAGAAATGTTATTCAATCTTTTAAAATCATAGTATAAGTCTTTTGCCATCTCTGAACCAGAAACTTTTTCAGACAATATGAATACTCCGCCTACTTCAAGACTATCATAAATATCTGTAATGTAACTTGCACGCTCACTAATAAAATGTAAGACCCAATTGGCAATTACCATATGAAATGGTGCTTCCTTGACTGGAAACTCATTACTATGAATAATCATTGTCGTGTTATTTTTCCATGATTTATTCACCATGGATTCGGAAGCATCAACTCCATATAAACGATTAAAACCCGCATGATTTAGTTTTTTCAATGTATATCCCAAAGCACTACCAAAATCAATTATTTTTGAATCAAAATCACAGATTTTAGTGGCAATTTGTACACATTTATCCACAACACTTTGATAATTTGGTATATTATTCAAGGCGATGTTATGAAAGTTATCAACAACAGTATCATCGAAAACCCAAGGTTTTTCTTCTTGTTTCCACGGAGTCTTTTTGCCCTGCCGATTTGAGGCTAAGTCTTCCGAAAGCGTTGTGCTAGAAAAATCACCACGTTTATATCTGACAATATACCTTGATTCACTGAACTCTTGATTGTTATACACATCTTTAGAACCTAAAATGGGTTCCACATTGATATTGACATCACGTAAAAAACCACATGTCGCAAGAATAATATCCAGTGAACCTAAAGACATTCTGATGCCGATACCTTCCATAGATTCATGTTTGTCAGTAGCTAGATTAATTTTTTGATCTGAACTGAATTCTACAATATTCCCATTCAAACACGGGTATAGATTTTCTATTATTAGAATATCAGTACATATAGAGCTTGCCAGTTTAAGGATTTCATAAAAATTAACAAAGACATGTAATACACCCAGCAAAAGCACCACATTATATTCATTTTTAGAGTTTTTCAAGAATTCCTCTATCGAGCCACAGATAATGTTTGCTTTATCCCCATAGCGGGTTAAATATTTTCGCGATTTTTCGGCATATTCGTTTTGTACTTCAACTCCGGTATAAGATTCAGCACCATAAAAAAGTGCCCATTTACCAGAGGCACCAAGACATGATCCTAAATCAAGAACCGTTTTACCCTTGAGGTTATACGAAGAAAAAATTGCGCGATGCTTTTTGGTTAAAACTTCATTTGTTACCGGGTTTTTTATCCGGTATTTTCTATTATCACTTTCATAGAATTCTGGATTTTCGTCGAAAGGTGTTTTTATCATTTCTTTGATATACCACTACTTCATTATGTAGATTTAAGGGACATGACCTTAATTAAAAAGTGCGTAATTGTGAGTGAAAAAATTCTCTAATTTTCATTATTTGTTTCACACTATAAGTAGACTTCTTTCCTATTAAATTAAATTTCCTTATATATCAATCAGTTATAACTTATATAAATTTTGTAACATACTGAAATTAAAGATAAAAAAATTATTTAGGAAAGATGTCTAGTATATATCATGCTTCGATAATTTTTAACAAATAATGTTTATTTGTGCTTCAGTACTTAATTTCTTACCACCGGTTAAAGTTGGTTTGCATCATGTTTGAGTTTCTTTAGATTCATTGCATAACCGACACCCGTCCAAAGTCCAATTTGATTAACTATAAGTGTAGATGCAAGTCCAAAATGGAACCAAAAAACACCTCCAACGATAAGTGGAAATGGTATTATACTAATAATAAGACAGTTTCGCAACTTATGATCCAAATTTTTGGCAATATCAAATAACTTACACAAATTAGTCAACTCACCATCCATAAAAACGATTTGAGCCATATCTGTCGCAACAGAACTTGCACCATGTAGGGATATAGACACATTAGCTTTTTTTATCGCAATGCTATCATTAACCCCATCGCCGATAAAACAGACTGATTTCCCCTGTTTTTGTAATTCTTCAACAATCTTAGCTTTATCTTCCGGCATAACGTCATAAAAAAAATTATTCATACCCAGTTCTTCAGCTAATTTTTGGGTAGGTTGTTTATGATCTCCAGAAACGATGGCAAGATGTTTGATGCCACGTTGGCGTAAACAGCTTATAATTTTCTTGACTTCTGGACGTATAGAAGGTTGAATTTCAATCGCACCAGCCAATTGATGGTCAATAGCAACCATGACTAAGGAATGGCCTTGGTTAAAGGAATGTTCCATATCTTCTTCCATGATTTGCGGAATAGCAATGCCTTCTAATTCCATAAAGCGAACACTGCCTACTAGTATGAGCTTATTGTCAATACTAATAGTGATACCGTAGCCTATTTGGTAGTTAGAATTTTCTACCTTTGGTAAGCTCAAATTGGATTCCGCTGTTTTTTTAAGGATAGCTTTGGCAATGGGATGGGTTAATTTATGTTCAGCGGCTGCGGTATAAGTTAATATTTCAGCTTCTGTGTAGTGTTCATGACATCGAATAATTCGGCCCACTTCTGGTTCTTCACTTGTCAGAGTACCCGTTTTATCAAACAGGATGGTATCTATTTGAGTCAATAATTCAATGGATCGTCCATCCTTGACGAGAATACCATGTTGGGAAGCTAAGTTCAAATGGTTAAGAGTTTGCAGTGGACCAATGAGTCTAATACGATATCCAAAATTACCGTTCAGAATAGCAGAGGCTCCAATCGGACCAACTGTCAATAATGCAGCACCTGTTATGCCTAATTGGAGAAAAATTGCTTGATTGGCCCATTCTTCTCCTTTCAACTGGATACCCATTCTAAAATCGACGGTACGATTCAGAATGTCACTTATTTTTTCTATGCTTGTTTCTTTACCGGTTTTTTCCACTTTTACATAGAGTTTGCTAGTCATCATTACCGTAGTAGCAGCGAACACCTGATCACCCACATTTTTTTCTACTGGTTGTGATTCTCCGGTTAAAGCATGTTGATCAATCATTGCCATGCCTTTAGTGATAATGCCATCGACTGGTACGACTTCACCAGTATTCACAACCACAATATCATTGACATGAAGTGCTTCCAACGGCATTTCTATTTCGACATCATTCTTTAAAACCCATGCATTACGTGGTTGTTGCTCAAACAGATTAATTAGCATCTGTTTAGATTTACCTTGAACTTTAGCTTTAACTTTTCTCTCCAGATGATAATACATGTCTATAAAACCGGTAGCAAAGTATTGGTTTGTAGCAATAGCGGAGATAAAGCCCATTGCAGTCAGTACGTTTGAGTCAATTTTTCGCTCCTTAATGAGTGCCTTTTCTGATTCTCGCATAAAAGGAAAACTGTAGATATACAAGCCAATATTCAAGAGTGCTAGGTTTGGATAAAAAAATTGTCTGGTAATTGACACCCCCAATGAAAGAATGCTTACTTTAAATTTATGTTCACGCACTTTATCTGTTTCATTAACAAATTGTTCTGTTTCTGAGAAAGATTGAAGGGTATTACTTTTTTTAGCAACGATTACTTTTTCCTCATTAGTTTTACGACGTTTTTTGAAAAACCTCATTCCAACATAGGCCGAGAAAAAAATGCCAGCTTCTATTAACATAAAACGTAGTCCAATTAAATAACGCAAATTAAATAAATTAAAGGGGCAAGGCTCGAATTATTTTGCCGACACCAAACATAACATCATAACGGTAATTTTTGGAATTCTGGGAACACAATACTTAATTATCTCGTGGCTTTGGTCCCGGCTTTTTTTAAATCACGTTTTAGCAATTCTTCTGCTTAATGAAAATGAAAACTTCATCTCTTAATGGTTTACCAGTTCGCCCATGTTCTGCAAATTCTGTCAGACTTATGGGCTTCTAGCAAATACACTTTACAAAATCCAATCAAAGTGAGAAGTTTATCAAAAGTTTATCAGCATTAACAATAGGGTCTTTACGCCAAATTTTTTTCTTTACGGCGATCACAGAGGGCCACAGAGGGCCGCAGAGAATAACTCTATGATTTTTAATGGCCTATTGTGATACAAAATACTTTGCAAATGTATGTGTTTTTTACCCAGAATTTAAAAACGGATAGGTGGTAAGATGATAGTGTCTGATGCGCCGCGATACACCCTACAAAATACGGCTTACGAGTTAGGCACCCTTCAATTTTATCCAAAAATTAACAGTTGCTAAAGATACAGCCATAAAATAATGCAAATTGCTAATTATGGGTTTTATCAAAAATATCAAGTACTTTTTATTTTTGATGTTTCGGGAATTTGTCCATACGAAACAACCAACAATATTTCGCACACAAACTACTTTTGAAGGGTGTTGAAATATAATTACTTAACAATTTTAAGTCAAGCATTTTTTTCACCTTTATTTAACCGCTTCGTAATTGAGACGTGAGGCGTGATGCTACTATCTGAAACTCGTGCAAAGGCCGAAAGGATTAATGACAAAGGGGCTGTGACGGATTGATTATCCCATTGTGTGTGCCGCGAATCTTTGCCGACGGGGATGTTGATACCGAGTGCAGGGCAAAATGTCATGCCCACAGCTTTAACGGTTTCAAACAAAGCCGCATCTTCACCCGGTTGCCCAGCCGCAGCCATCCAATTCG
>QNEL01000533.1 GCA_003645185.1 Candidatus Parabeggiatoa sp. nov. 3 | reverse complement strand
TTCTTATCTGGCGATGATTACGCCGCGTTTGGTGTTAATGCGGGA
The DNA here is from genome assembly GCA_003645185.1 of Candidatus Parabeggiatoa sp. nov. 3. GTDB lineage: Bacteria > Pseudomonadota > Gammaproteobacteria > Beggiatoales > Beggiatoaceae > Parabeggiatoa. The sequence goes on along the minus strand of QNEL01000533.1, from coordinate 4,932 downwards.
ATTATTGGCAGATACGGGATCGATTTATGTGCATATTGATTGGCATGTTGGGCATTATGTCAAGATTGTGTTGGATGATATTTTTGGAAAAGATAACTTTGTTAATGAGATTTTATGGAAACGGGCTGATGCTCATTCAGATTCCAAAGATAAATTTTCTATGGTTACGGACAATATTCTTTTTTATTCAAAGAGTTTGCAGCATACATGGAATTCTCAATATACAGCATTGCCACAAAAAACTATTAATGATTGGTATAAACATGTTGATCCTGAAACGGGACGCAGATATAACCTAGATAATTGTTCTAGTCCAAACCCTCGTCCAAATATGATGTACACCTACAAAGGTGTTAAATCACCGCCCAAAGGTTGGCGTTATTCTTTGGAAAAAATGCAGGAACTTGATGAGGCTGGACGATTACATATTACTGATAAAACAATTAAATACAAAAGATATTTAGATGAAAGTAAAGGTGTGATTTTGTCTAACCTTTGGCAAGATATTTCACAAATACGTGGTTATGGTGTTACTAGCGAATCCATTGGTTATGCTACCCAAAAACCCGAAAAACTTCTAGAACGCATCATCAAAGCTTCATCTAACAAAGGCGATATCGTCTTCGATTGTTTTGCCGGCTCCGGCACCACCGCAGCCGTCGCTGAAAAACTCAACCGCCGTTGGATAGTCACCGACATCGGCAAACCGGCTTGCATGATTATACGTAAACGTTTGATTGATCAAGATGCCAAGCCCTTTCTCTATCAAGCCATCGGCGACTATCAAGTTGAGCAAATGAAATCCACGCTGGGGCATAGTTATCGGATTGGAGATTTAGCCAATATCGTGTTGGGGCTGTACGGCGCACTGCCCTTACCGCCGGAATATAACCCGAATCGCAATTTCGGGCGTATGCCTCACACCAAAATTTTGGTGTTGTGTGATTCACCCAATAAACTCACTGGGCTTGCCACGCTTAAAAAAGCCATTCAACAACGGGAGACATTATTAGGCGGGTGGGATAAAGTCGTCGTGTTAGGGTGGAATTTCACTACCTCTATTGGAATTGAGATTGCGGGGTTAAATGATGAACGTTTGGAAGTGTTAGTCATCCCACCCGATTTATTGGATCGCCTCAAGAAAAAAGGCAAAAAATTAACGGCGGAGGAAGTCCGTTTTTCATCATTGCAATATCTCACCATTAAACCCGTGCAGCGTGTGGTGGTAACTGAAGAGAAGGAAACGCTCACCATTATCTTAGAAAATTATATTTTGCTCTCGCCCGATGCACTGAACCTTGATCCTGCCAACCGCAAAAAATTACAGGCAGTGATTGATAACGAGCCATTACATTTAATAGAATATTGGAGCGTCGATCCAGACTTTGACGGTGAAGTCTTTCGTTCCGTCTGGCAAGATTATCGGGGCAATACCGAAAATGCGGAGGGGCAATTTTCCGTTACTAGACGTGCCTATTTGCTCGACTTACCGCACAAAAAGGGTAAACGTCAAGTCGCGGTGCGGGCGGTGGATGTCTTTGGATTTGAATCTGAAGTCGTGGTGGAAGTAGAATAAAACAACAAACCTGACAGGTTTTTAAAACCTGTCAGGTTTTACCAATTAATCTCAATAAATTTTATGAAGATTAACAATCTCATCCTTGCCAAAAATTTAACCAAGCTCACTAACCAAGCCAGCGATGGACTCGAAACCGGCAATGCCCCCATCCTAGAACAAGTTACGCCAACGACAGCAGAATTACTGAAATGGTGGTTTCAGGCAGACTTTTGTGATAATCGCGCTTTTAATTTTCATTCTGGACAGCGACAAGCTATTCTTAATACCATTTACGCGCATGAAGTATTGGGTGCAAAAACACTGCAAGCATTATATGTTCAAGTTGCCCCCGATGAATTGCTGGCTGACAAAGATTTATTGAATGAATTGTCACAACCTAAACATGCCCACCCCAAATATTGCTTAAAAATGGCAACTGGCACCGGTAAAACTTGGGTGTTGCAAACTTTGCTGATATGGCAAGCCCTCAATAAACAGGTATTTCCAGACGATGAGCGTTTTACTCGCCATTTTTTGATTGTCGCGCCGGGCTTGATTGTTTATGAACGCTTACTTGATGCTTTTCTGGGCAAAGGGGGTAATTTTACTCGTTCAGACATAGCGCGTTATCACAGTCTATTTGTACCTGACACTTACCGGGAACAAATTGATCATTTTGTCCAAACCAATGTATGCACCAAAGATGAAATCGGCTCTAAAGTCACCGGCAATGGTATGATTGCCATTACCAATTGGCATTTGTTGGCAGAAGTCGATGATGAACAAAATGAAATCACCCCATCTGGTAGTTCACATGATCCAAAGCACGTCGTTAAATCTCTATTGCCAATTTCGCCCGGTAAAAGTGCTGGCAATGCACTGGAACAATTGGATCGCAATTATTTACGGGGCGCTGTGTTAGACTATCTAGCCAATTTGAGCGAATTAATGGTATTTAATGATGAAGCCCATCATATTCATATCGTCAAAAAAGCCGGAGAAATCAGTGAGGTAGAATGGCAAAAAAGTTTGCTCACTATTGCTGCCAGTAAAGACAACCGCTTTGTGCAAATAGATTTTTCTGCAACGCCCTATAATCAAGTGGGTACGCCAGCACGGAAAGTTTATTTTCCCCATATCAGTGTTGATTTTGAACTAAAAACCGCTATGCTAACTGGGTTAGTGAAATCACTGGTACTTGATAAACGTAAAGAAATTGGGGTGTTGCCATTGGAATTTAAAGCTGCGCGCGATGCTGATGATAAACCGATATTATCAGAGGGGCAGCGTGTTATGTTGCGTGCTGGGCTTGCCAAATTAATCAAATTAGAAATTGATTTCGCCAAAATTGAACCACAACGTTTTCCTAAAATGCTTGTGGTGTGTGAAGATACTTACGTTACGCCGTGTGTTGTCGCTTTTCTCCAAGAAGAAGGCTTAAAAGAAGAAGAAATCATGGCGATTGACTCCACTCGAAAAGGCGAATTAAAACCCAGTGAATGGATCGCTAAGCGAGAACGCTTATTTGACGTTGATAGCCATGCCACCCCTCGCGTGATTGTCAGCGTCTTGATGCTCAGGGAAGGTTTTGATGTCAATAATATTTGCGTGATTGTGCCGCTTCGTACTACCGGCTCCATCATTTTGTTGGAGCAAACCATTGGGCGCGGATTACGATTAATGTGGCGAGAGCCTGAATATAGTGACATAAAACAAGAAAATCGGCACCGGATTAATCAAGGTAAAGAGCCACAAAGTTTAATCGACATTTTAAGCATTGTTGAACATCCCGCGTTTCAACATTTTTATGATGAATTGATGCAAGAAGGTTTAGTGGGTACAACCTCAGAAGAAAGTAAAGAGGATAGCAGCACGGGTGATCTCATTATGGTTGGCTTGCGTGAAGATTATGCAAAATATGATTTTGCCATACCTTTTATTCTGCGAGAAGCGGATGAAAGTTTGCAACAACATGATATTGATCATAAGACATTAGCCCCCTTCGACACACTAACACTCCATCAACTCAAAAACATGATTGGCAAAGGCGATGTTTTTACCTCCCAAGATGTTCAAAGTAAAACTTGGTTCGGTGATTACCGAGTTGATGGTGGCATTATGACAGCGACGGGTTATAATGATTTTGTGGCACGTCTGACTAATCGCCTCTCGGCAGTGTTAAGCGCACCGATTACTAAAAGCGCGAAAACTTATGCCAATAAATCACACTTTCCTTATCTACAAATCAATCAAGCCAAACTAGCCGGATGGATTGATAATTATATTCGCCACCGATTATTTAATACCCATTTTATTCCTTTAGAAGATGAAAACTGGCGCGTATTATTACTTGATGTTGTCGCTCAACATATTATCACCACTTTGGCACGCGCGTTACTGGCTGCTGAAAACACCGAAATTACCGCAGTAGCAGAAGTTACCCACCGTTATTTATCGGAAGTGCCAAAACTGACTCTGCGTGAAAGTGCCTCTTTGCCAGTGAATAAATGTATTTATGAACGCCTACCTTATCCTACCAAGAGCGGTGGTTTTGAAAAGTCATTTATTGAATTAGCCAACCATGATGGATATGTGGAAGCATTTTGCAAAATTAATGAACAAAAACATGATTTTGCCTGTTTGCGCTATGTAAAGGATGATGGTTTACCCGCCTACTACTCACCTGATTTTTTGGTGCGTACTCAGTCTGCCATTTATCTTGTTGAAACTAAGGCACAAGCGCAAATGAATCATCCCAATGTCCAACGCAAACAAAGGGCTGCGGTAGCATGGTGTGATCGTATTAATGAATTGACATTGGAACAACGTCAAAAATGCGACTGGCATTATGTACTACTCGGTGAAGATTTATTTTATGAATGGCGTGATAAAAACGCGAGGTTGGATGAACTACTCCACTTTGCAAAATTGCGTTCCTTGGACGAGAAAAAACAAGCGGGGTTATGGTAATGATTATATCCGGGCAAGAGCCACTGCTTTTGCAACTTGATAGGCAACAGGAGGTGCCACTGAATTGCCTATTTGGCCTAACACCTGATAGACAGCGCCTGCAAAATACCAGTCTTCTGGAAATCCTTGCAATAACGCACAATCTTGTACTGACAATCGGAAATGTTCGTTTTTTGCTGGAAAAGCAGAGGCTTTGTCGCGGTTAGCTTGTACGCCGTTGGGCCATATTTCTATATGGCCCCAAGCTTTTTGCCCGGCGGTACTATTCAACACCGAAGTGGTAAGTACTGAACCATAAATTTTCAGGTATTTTAATTAAAAGAAACAACCAAGAAGAGGGGCAACCACAAGGGATTGCCCCTACGAACCGCCCGTAGGGGCAATCCCTTGTGGTTGCCCCTTGC
>QNEL01000532.1 GCA_003645185.1 Candidatus Parabeggiatoa sp. nov. 3 | reverse complement strand
AACAACAGAGCTTCAAACTGGATTGAACATTTGAAGGTGTTATGACCTATCTAACTTCTGCTAATTATTAGCCGCCTGTTAGTTCCATACAATACTATTGAATACTATTGGTTAGGTAACTATTATTATTACTCTGATGTGATCACGTTTTACTGCATGGCCCAAGCGTATTTGGATTATCAAACGCTACAAACCCTTTCAGGTTTACCGGTATTCCTTCAAGGGCCACACACCAAAACCCAGCTTGAACTGAATAACCAATATAGTTTTGGTCATTACAACAAGGATTTTGTGATTTGGCTTAAGGAAAAGCTCCTGCCAGCCACTCAAGCGCCAGGTTTCACACAGTTGTTTAAATTCTTTTACAACAACTACGTTAAACAAACGGCGAGAACGCATTATGTTGTTCATGAACACCTGTTATCCAATCCAGATTATCTCAGACAAGAACAACAGGCTTACGTGCGGATTCTGAAAACGCAAGGATTTTCAGAAGAATTTGATTATGGCGCAGAGTACTATCATTTTGCCGGGCTGTATGAAGAAGACTACGACGGTTCGATAGTGAAACAAGCTGTTTTATTTTGGATTCGACGAGTCACAGACGGCACAGAAGCCGTCTTTTTTGAAGGGCTCAACGCATTGCTAGAAGTCTACGATCCAGAATTTTTGCAAGCATGGCATAAACAGGCAGCCTGCCAATCAGCCTCAAGCTCAAAACAATTAGCCTGTCAACGTATCGCTTATACGAAAGAAATGGCGATTTTGGAAGAAGAACTTGATCAGGTTTATCGGAAAGTCTATGCCAAACGAGATACTGAAGGGCAAGCGAAATTGAAAAAAGCGCAAACCGTGTGGATTGAATTTCGTAACGCCAACGCCGTATTCTTAGTAGACACCCTCAAAAATGAGCCACAAGAAGCTGTCGCGCTGATCAAAGCGAAAGCCAAGATGACTCAAAAACGAATCAAAATGTTAGAAGCCGAACTGGAAACGAAGTAAATAACAAAAGTGGCCCAAACCTGACAGGTTTTGAAAACCTGTCAGGTTTTTTTAGAATGGAAACGAAGTAAATAACAAAAGTGGCCCAAACCTGACAGGTTTTGAAAACCTGTCAGGTTTTTATTAGAATGGCTTATTGCAATTTAAAGCGATCTGATTTTAAACACTGAGGTAATTTTGCCAGCTTGACAAAATCAATCTCATGCAAAATCAACGGAATCTCATTGTTACTCCTAGGAAAACTGGCATAATTAATTTCCGTCTCAAATTGTTTTGCTAACGTTGCGTCTTCTAAATTCAACAGAGCATCATTATGACGACGAAACACCTTGAGTTTAGAAAAAGCGGCCCAATCAATTTTCGTACCCGTTTTTTCATTGAGAATCAATTCACTCGTACCAAAACCACTCGCATACTTAATTTTCTTATCCAGCAGATAGCATTCTAGTTGATGAGTGGATAAGTAAGACTTGATTTCGTTATTCACTAAACCATCTAAATTGATAATGCGCCCATGATAGAAATTAATAATGCCAGAATCACTTATGCCAATACGTTCACCTTCAAGCTCTTGTTTAAGAAGCAAGCCAATTGTTTTTTTAGTTTCTACTAGCAAATCAACGTCTTCAATATGATCAAATGTGTAAAACACTAACAGATTACATGCCGTTATAATAACGAGTAAGCTTGTGATGACATAATAAATGCGTCGCATGGCATGATGGATTATGACATTCAAGACTGAAGAAAAGACGATAAAAATAGGTACGGTTAGAAAAGCAGTGTACCAAATGAAAGTGGCATACGAAAAGGAATAAACAAAAAAATAAGCCATAATCGCAAGAAGCGATGACATCACTAGAAACCATTCTTTCAAGTGAGTCTTCATATAACTCTTCAGACTCAAAAATAATGATTTCAATACGTTTAGCTTGATAAAACCTATTGTTACCAATGTCACTATGCCAAAAAACAAAACATAGTTTAAATAAGAGACGGCATTTAAATAGGTTTTAAATTCCAATCCCACACTGGGTATGAAGAAAACAGTACGAACAGATTGAAAAATGATTTTCACTGGCGAACGCTCAACAGCTGTACTCCACAACAGTTTGATTTGTGAACTGTTTTGCAACCATTCTCCTGAGAAATGAAAATTATGAAGCAATACAATAGCGACACCAACTATTGCCCCCACCAATCCTATCATTGAGAGCAAGACATACTTTCCTTCACGAGCGAACCCGTAGAGTAAAATGGCTGATAAGAAAAAGGCAAAAGCCAATGCACCAAACTCTAGCCGGGATAAGGAACCTAAAATGCCTAGCAGGAAAATACCGGTTCCCACCAAAACCAATTTTCTGTTGTCAGCATTCGCTAACAACACAAAATACAAGGCACTAATCAGAAATGCGATAGGCCATTCCATCGCAGATAGGCTATTGACTATAAAGCTGAATGATGAAATAAAGACAGCTAATAGCAATAGATGTAAGAATAACTTCTTTTTCACAAAATAGATCAGTGTGGCTATGGGAACGATAATAGCCACAACAAATGATAAAGTAGCCGCTAACTTCATCATCAGTAGATTATCGTTTCCGGCAAGATAGACGAGGGGTAAAAGTAAATAAGCCCATAATAAATGAAAACCAGTCGTTATCGTTTGCCCCCCATCACACGACCAAATTCCTTGTTCAACGAAATTTTTCGCCAGCATGATGTAATAAAAAGTATCATCATGCAACCATCTGAGTAAGCCAATATCATCAGTTGAACTGATAACACGTACACCATGTATTATTAAATTAGCCAATGCAGAAAAAACAACAACAAAAATTAATACTTGGCTATTTAAAATAGTTTTGTTAGAAGTTGGTATAGAATTTGCACTCTCTCTGGTCAGTGCGTTGTTTGTATAGTGTTGTCATGATGATTTAAAGAAATTCGTATCGAAGTTACGGAAAAAACTTTAAAATGCTTTTTGGTATTTAGTCACCACCACCTAACTTTTGCTGTAAAACAACTGATGCCCGCTGTTGGCTGTTAAATTAAAAGTAATAGCGACCTTATGAGAATGCTAAGTATAATTGATTTATCAAGTTTTCGCTATCCACGTCCAAACAGATTAGGCTCTGTTAACATTTCATGATAAGTCATTGATTTATCATCAAGTTGATATTTTTATAACCCATAATTTTTTTTACAAATGTCAACAAAACCTTACCGGAACATTATACAGGGCGCATTCCCAAAAAAAGGAGCATTATCAATCTTGGCCGTCGCAAAATAAATTTTGCACTCCATCGCAAAATAAATTTTGCACTCCATCGCAAAATAAATTTCGCACTCCATCGCACAATATGACTTTTTTTTTAAATACGCCCCATTATGCCTTATCCGTTTATCCCCGTCATCCGTTGTACTCGATCAGGAATTAGGGCAACCACAAGGGATTGCCCCTACAACTTATTGTTTTTATTCCCCTTTTTTCTGACAAACAGCGTATTTTTGCTTTAAGGCTTCATATTCTTCTAATGTCACAGTCACGGCGGGCGGTAGGGCATTCCATGAAATAATCTCATGTTTCGCGTAAGCACCACCTGTTGCAGCAGTAAAACCGACAAAAGCCTCAGTGCCCCCTAAAACATCTTGAAGGTTCAGAGAATACGATAACTGCGGCTGCGATGGCCGATCACTCGTTTGGCTAAGACGCACCGCTAATTCATGGCCGTTGTACTCTATCCAGACATACCATAAGGAACCGTTTTTAAAAGACGGGGTTATTGAAGCCCTTGGGCCTTGAAATCTGCCATGAAGATTAATGCCAACATGGTTCTGATCGTAATCATTCCGCCACGCCGTGTTATCCCAAGTATCAAATTCTATCCCAACACTTGAAGGTATACCGCCATAACCGAGTCCATTACTTTCTTCGCCTAAGGCCGTTGATTTATCTGATTGAAGCACAAAAACGAATCCTTCAGCACCTAGATACTTTGATTCAGTTATCCGAAAAGTGAAGAAGGTACTAAAATCATCGATATCCACTTTGATTTGACTGAAGGCACTACCCGTTTGATTCGGTTTAGCCTCAGTCAAGCGCAGAATAATCGTGTTCGGTATAGAAACGGTAGTTGCACTGCCGTTCAGTTTGAGATCAGAAAACGTGAGCACATCCTCCCCAGCACAGAATGGAGAAATCGCCAATGATCCCGCCAGGAACCAAGGAGTCAGAACTTGTTGGTAGACTTTGGTAGAAGTGAAATCAGTCTCTAATTTAAGCCGTGTTTTGAATAGTACAGTCATTATAAAATTAATCTCCTATCATTTTGTTTTAGTAGCCCACCATTTAAATTAATGTAGGGTGGGTAAAGATTGTTGCCTGCCCCAATAGATCAATGTAGGGTGGGTAACGTGTTTTTGTTGCCCACCCCATTTAAATTAATGTAGGGTGGGTAAAGATTGTTGCCTGCCCCAATAGATCAATGTAGGGTGGGTAACGTGTTTTTGTTGCCCACCATTTAAATTAATGTTGCCCACCATTTAAATTAATGTAGGGTGGGTAAAGATTGTAGCCGGCCCCATTAAAATCAATGTAGGGTGGGTAACGTGTTTTTGTTGCCGGCCCCATTTAAATTAATGTTGCCCACCATTTAAATTAATGTATTTCACGCGTGAAATGGTGGGTAAAGATTATTGCCCACCAAAAAGTTTAAGCTATGCCCATGTGCAGTATAAACTACGTCAATGTTAAAACAAAAAATTCTACTTTTCGCTTATTTTTTTGAAGATATAAGTCGGTACACATTTCTACGCTAAAGTCTTTTAACATTTTGATCAGCGAAAATCAGTCTCATCAGTCTCATCAGCGTTCTGTTCGATATTTCGTGATAAGTAATGAACCATAAATTTTCAGGTATTTAAAAAAAACAGAAAGGGGGCAACCACAAGGGATTGCCCCTACAGAATGTCATGTAGGGGCAATCCCTTGTGGTTGCCCTTTGTTGTAAAATACCTGTTT
>QNEL01000531.1 GCA_003645185.1 Candidatus Parabeggiatoa sp. nov. 3 | reverse complement strand
CAATTTGACTCAAATTAATGAGACAATTTTAACCTATGGTACTGGCAACCGTTTACTCAAACAAGGCGAAATAGAATATATTTATGATGACAATGGACGTTTAATTAAAAAGATTGAAAACACTGATCCCCCCAAAATTTGGGAGTATAGCTGGGATAGCAACGACTACTTGAGTTCAATCACCACACCAAAAGGAGACAAATGGACTTATAAATACGATGCCTTAGGCCGCCGCATCCTCAAACAAGGCCCCGATAAAACCGTGCGCTTTATTTGGAATGGCAACTTCATCATCCATATACTTGAGAATGACAAACTACACGCAACGTGGATTCACCAACCACGTACTTTTAAACCCCTGTGTACTGTCCAAAATGATCAAGTTTACTCCATTATCTGTGATCACTTAGGCACCCCCCAAGAATTGATAGACTGCAAGGGAAAAATAATTTGGTTAGCTCATTACCAAACTTGGGGAAAAGTTGAATCCATTGACACCGCGCAAAAAGAAGTGGATTGTCCTATTCGTTTTCCCGGCCAATGGTTTGACGAAGAAAGTGGATTGCATTATAATCGCTTTCGTTATTACGATCCGCAGACAGGACGGTTTATTTCTCAAGATCCGATTGGTTTAATTGGTGGGTTGAATAGTTATTGGTATGCCAAAAATCCGGTGAATTGGGTGGATGTGTTGGGGTTGTGTCCTAATTATGCTTCTTTGGAAGAATACTTCAGGAAAGGCTTGATATCTGAAAATGACATGCTTTCTATCTTAGAACGCGGTTATTTGTGTTGTTTAAATTTAGAAAAGATTCCCTTGTCTTCATTACCTCCTATCTTGGCCTTGTATTCCCCCTTCACACCCATGAGTGGGTTGGAATTTTATTCTATCAAAATCGGAAACTGGGACCGTGAACATGGTGCTATACTGACTCGTTTTCTTGGTGGACTACAAATGGTCGCAGGTGTTGTTGAAATAGGGGGAGCGGCCCTTTTTAAAGTGCCGGTGGTTTCTCAGGCGCTTGGAATGAGAGGGATTGATAATTTACAAGCAGGGGGGCGAACGTTTAGTTTTGGTACCTTTACCCCAACTTTGGTTTATGATGGTTTATATGAATTTTCGGATTCTCTTGGTGTTGACAATCCGGGAATTTGGGCTACAGGAGGAGAATTTGTATTTGATTTGGGCGTAACGGTTCCAACAGCTATGCGATTGAAACTGGGTTCCAACAATACTTTTTCAATTATGGATTATCCGGGCATCGGTGGTCCAATAGGTTCAAAAACAACACCCCAACCTTATACCGGAAAAGTTTCACCATATAATCCACCATTTGAGTACCATAAAAGTGCTGAATTAGCTCCCAAGATGGTTGTGGGCAGTTTCTCCTGTCAAGCAGCAGTCTGTGCCCGTGCATTAGTAGACTTAGAACCAAGCTACAGACCTCGTTTAGGTGATACTGAACCACCAGTTACAGCACTTCAGGTATTGAAAGGGGCAAAGATCAATCCTAGTAACCTTGAATCAGGAGATATCAAGATACACTTTTCAAAGCAGCAGGTGGAAAAAGATAATCTTGGCAGAATTAAAACGACAAACTCTATGCAGGAAATATTTGCAGGTGAAGGATTGGTGTTAGGAGGCCCACTAGGAGGGAAACAACATATATCCTTTACTCAAGCACCACCAGGCACATATGCAATAGTCCATCGCAATAAGATTGGACAACCAACCCATACCGATTTTGCCAAAGTCTTGCCAAATGAAAAACGATATGTTTATAACGCACGGGATAATAAACAAGTCTCTTTAGACGAATTAAAACAGTCTAGATATACCATACATCCCATTACTAGAAAGAAATAAAAATATTGCTTATTCTGTAACTATCGTATAATAAATGAGTTTATGGTATGGATATGACATAAATGGAGGTAGTATACTCACTATTCGCTTAATAGTGAAAAATGAGTTCAATCTCTTTAAAAATCATAGTATTTTTTAAAGGGGCAGCGGAATGTTTGTCAAAAGCAAGGTGAAAGGAGAGTGATATGGGAGAATATGGCATTATTCAAATAAGTGCAGAAACTTCATCTGAGCAAACCATAAGCCAATTTATGAGTAAATTGCTTGAGGTCTATAATAGGAATAAGGATTCTGCTTTTTTTCAATTGCGAGGACTGAATGTCATTATTCCTGAAGGCTCTTGTGTTTATCTCATTGGACATGAGATGGCTTTTGAGCGCATGCGTCGTGAAATGCGCGTTGTAGGAGAAGCACTAAACCTGACTATAACTGTTTCATTTTTTAAGATGAGTGCGGCTGCCTTGGCTGAACTTGAAGAAGACAAGAACTTATTTAAGCCTGGATACTTAAAAAGCGTTGCTGATAATAGAGACGCATCAGGTACGGTTTTATATGGCCCTGATTCTCTTGAGGCGAGGGCTCTTGCTCAACAGCTAATGGAACAATATGCGGTTTCAAAAATCCTCACGATGAAATTTTCTGACTTTCTAGATGAAGGTACTTTTTTTGGTGGTGGTATCAAGCTTGGTGTGACAAGAAATGATGTGCTTGAACAGTTAGGGTGTCCCGCAATAACAGGCCCTTTTGGAACACGATTAGAAACAAAGCTTTTTTGGTATTATGATGGTATCTGTCTGAACTTCCTAGATAATAAAGTCGCACAATTGTGTATTTCTTTTTCTGAACTAAGTGAGACGTGGCCCAAGAATATTTATTTTGAAGATTTTTGTCCTAGCCACGACACAACCTGGAAAGAGTTTGAACAATATTTAAATGCTCACCAAATCAAGTATGAAATCCTTCCTTCTGAGTACCAAGTGCCAACCGGAAGTCATAAATGTATCAAGTGGGTTACTCACAGAAGAAGAGGACTTGAAATTAAGATTTCAAAAGTGATTGGTTTGCAGATTACATTTGGTAGAGATCATCTGTTAAAAGCTATCTGTTATCCTTGGGATGATGTTTTGGAGTGGCTTAAAATTCAGCCTCTTACTTAAACTCTAATGACATGAGCGGTTTATGTTGGGTGGGTTTCGCATAGCGAAATCCTTTTGGATAGGAATAAAATTTAATGAATACTGCTGAAGAATTTGAAGTACTTGCCAAGGAATGGGCGAAATACTGTAACAGTATTTGGATTAGTTCTAATACACTTGATTATTTGAACCATTCAGCATACCGCAAATTAGTGGAAATGGGAAAGCCTGCCATTCCCTATATCATTGAGCAATATAAAAAAGATGATACATTATGCGAATGGGGATTTGTCCTTGATGAAATTACCAGACTTGATATGGTTGGGTACCCTGATAACTTTGATCCAACAGAAGTGAGGAAACGTTGGATAGAATGCTGGGAACAGCAGCAAACCCTGAAAAAAGAGTGACAACCAATTCTTCTTGGTTGGACGAGATTTACAATCCCAGAAGTCACATCTAAAACAATCCTAAAAACGTGATGAACAGATTGTTTGAATAAAAATGCGGCACACGCCTGTTTTAGGGCAAGAATTTCCAGTGAGCAATGTAGGGTGGGTTTCGCTATGCGAACCCCGCCTTTTTTAATGCTCGTTTTGAATAGCCTCCCAATGGCAACCTCATTGCCGCAATCAACCCAGACTGCACTTTTTTTAGAGAGGCTTTCGGGCGTATCATTAAAGAAACACCAGACTAAAGTCATTGAACATCAGCATGATCATGTTGGTAATCTTATCCATACTGAAACAAATCTCGGCAGTTGGATCGACTCTGATTATGACGACAATGGTGCCCTCAGGCGTTTAACCTTCGAGAGTCAAAAGCAATTTTATTGGGTTAGCCACGCGTTGTGCCAAGAAATTGAGCGTACCTGTAATTAAGTTAAGAGCGGATTTCTCTCGTTCCCAAACCAAACAGGGTTTGGGAACACTTGTATATTCACCTATCTTCCTTATCGTTCACTAGTAGCTCTTAACTTGAACATTAAGTATTAAGGAACTTAATCTCATGAATAAATTGAATGAGGAACAATTGTTGGCATTTTTAACTTCAGGTCATTCTGAAGAAATTAACAAAGCCATTAAATACTTATTTGAACAAGGTATATCTTCTTTAGATTTTTTACAGAGCCTAGAAGGTCAGAAAGAATTTTGTGTGAGTAACCTATTGGGTTATGAGCAATGGTGGTGTACGGCACCCATACCACCAGAATACATTCTTCTAGTAGGCCCTCGAGAATCATTGACAGAAAAGGAGAAAGAAGAAAGCATCACGGTTGAAGTGGTTTCACTTTATCTGATTTCTGCTATTTATAGTGGTAGCCTTACTTTTTATGGCAGTCCCTTTCTAGTCGATGTCAGTTTACCTAAAAATGACTGCCGGGGAGCCAACAAAGAAGAATACATTGCTCGTGGATTTCACTCAGCTCGAAAGTGGATCCGCAAATGTCACAAAGTGGGACTTGAAGCTTTACGGGAGCAAAAAGAACATCCCTTGAAAAGTGAGAATCTCTACTGGTGGTAACTCAATTTAATTCTGAAGGCTAATGGCACTTGGGTCTTTAAATAAATAGGAATGCTTAACACAAGGGCTTTAGCATTGTATTTTCCATACCAAATAGGATGGTTATAGGGAAAAAAAGTAGGCTTGCCCTTTTGTAATCTACCGATTTGAATTCCATTGAAGGTTTTCAGTGCCTGAAATTGAGAAATGAGCAAAATGAATAAATTGACCAAAGAACAACTTTTGAGGCTTTTTACCAGTGAAGAAACTGAAGAATGTGCTCAAGCTATTGAATATCTTTTTAAACAAGGTGTGGAATCCTTCGATTTTTTGCTGTCCATGCAAGGTAACAAAGAACCTTTATGGGCGAATTTGAACCATCCACTCAGTGGAACCATGACAGTTATGGGATTTCCATCAAGATTTTATGCATCAGGCCTTTTACCGGAATTAAGTGACGAAAATAAAGAAAAAGTGGTCACGATTGAAGTGGCTTCACTTTATCTGATTTCTGCTATCT
>QNEL01000530.1 GCA_003645185.1 Candidatus Parabeggiatoa sp. nov. 3 | reverse complement strand
ATTTCAAAAACACCCCAATTCGTCTTGCCCGCTGCTTGCCCACCATTTTAAGATCAATGTAGGGTGGGTAAGCGGGCCGCGATGATTTCAAAAACACCCCAATTCGTCTTGCCCGCGATGATTTCAAAAACACCCCAAATTGTCTTGCCCGCTTGCCCACCATTTTAAGATCAATGTAAGGGGAATGGGGCAGGCAACCAAAAACCCGTTACCCACCCTACAATGACGATGATTTGACTCGAATTTCCCACACCCCCTTTCTCATTTCAGTGGTTGTGATAGACACAGGAAGAAAAGCACGAATGACTTCAATATGCGTCAAAGTATGACGACTAGGTGCAAGCGTGGTATATTCTCCCTCACCGGCTAAAGCTAAGGGTAGCAGTAATTGATCGGCCAAATACTCGCCAACCGCAACATTAACCCCAAGGTAATCAGTCAGTTTTTTGATCGTGCGATCAGCAACGGCCTCAGCCCGAATACCGCGCTGAGCAAAACCGGTAAAGATTTCAGTCACTTGCTCGCTTTGCACTTCTAACAGTAAAACATTGCCCGGCCCTTGAGCGGGCGGTAATGGGCAATGATGTAAACAATCTTTTGCCCAAGATAATTGATCGGCAACCCGTTGTAATTCACGCAGCGCGACATGATCTGGAATACCCGTTATTAACGCTTTCGCTTGACGCGATATCATTTTGCCACGCGCCATCAGACTGATACCATTCAATTGAGAGGTTGGGGTAATGTGTATTTGCAATTGCCCGCCGCCGTTGGGAAAAAATCCATACCGATCCAGTTTGGCGCTCACTTGTGGCCCTAACAGGTTGATAATCGGTAAAAAAGCGTGCGCTATAAAATCAAATGGGGGCGCAAAAGGATTATGTGTGCCACCCTCTAAAGTCAGGTGAGATTCTCCATTTGCCAGTAATAGTGGATATAATATAGTCTGTAAAACGAGCGTTGTGCTACCGGCGGTGCCGACAGAGAAGTAATAATGGCCGGCTTGCACGCAACCGGGCACAAAGCGCAATGTCATTGAGCCGACTTCATCCCCTTCAATTTGGGCCCCCGATATATCGCGGGCTGCACGAACAGCGGTGAGATGTTGACGGCGTAATCCTGGCTTTTTGCGCCCGGCTCGAATATTATTGATGCAAAAAGGTGTGCCAGTGCAGAGGGATAAAGCGAGGGCCGTTCGTAGCACTTGCCCGCCGCCTTCGCCCATCGCGCCGTCAATTTCTAAGAGTGTGTTGGATGTGGTTGACATAAGTGAGTTCTAAATTTCTAATATAACTACAAGAATTGTTTAAGTACTGAAGCATAAATTTTCAGGTGTGTAGGGGCAAGCCCTTGTGGTTGCCCCTTGCAGTAAAATACCTGTTTATTTTTTCAGGTGTGTAGTGTCAACACCCTAGTGTAGGGGCAAGCCCTTGTGGTTGCCCCTTGCAGTAAAATACCTGTTTATTTGTGGTTCAGTACTTATAATAACGATAAAACCAAAAACCTAAAAACCTGACAGGTTTTCAAAACCTGTCAGGTTTGGCCCGAAAATTCCTATATCTACTACAAACAGTGTGGAATAAATTTATGTTCAAACAATGCCTTTTGAGGCGAAGAATGTCGCTAAAGCGACGAATACAAACGATAAATCTGAAGTCCTTATTAATAATCTTATTTATTATGGTGACAATGTCGCCAGTACAAGCAGATGAGAATGCGTTGCCCGGGGTGGCACCCTATGAAAAAGCATTATACCAATCGCTTCAAACGGCTTTGGTTGCAAAAGGCGCTGATTATCATCCAAGAACAGAACATCTTCTTGACTCTGGGCAGCCTCAATTTACTAATAGGCTTATTTTAGAAAATTCGCCTTATCTCTTGCAACATGCTCATAACCCCGTGAATTGGTTTCCTTGGGGAAATGAGGCTTTTGAAACGGCGCGTCGCGAAAATAAACCTATTTTCCTGTCGATTGGTTATTCTACTTGTCACTGGTGTCATGTCATGGAACGGGAAAGTTTTGAAAATATCGCGATTGCTCGCCTACTCAACAAGCATTTTATCTCTATCAAAGTTGATCGAGAGCGACATCCTGAAGTAGATGAAGTGTATATGACAGCCGTGATGATGATAGCAGGGCATGGTGGATGGCCGATGTCCAGCTTTTTAACCCCTTCGGCTAAACCGTTTTGGGGCGGTACTTATTTTAGGCCGGATACGTTTACAGATTTGCTCAAACAAGTGGTGCAATTATGGCAACAGCAACCGGCTAAATTGATTGCTCAAGCGAACTACTTTGCAAACGCCGTGAAACAAGTAACAACTGCCAGCGGCCAAGCGCGCCAAGTGGGTGAACAGGCTATCCAACAAGCCGTTATTGATATATTAGCCAGACACGATCATTTTCTAGGGGGATTTGGTGATGCCCCTAAATTTCCTCAAGAAACTTGGTTACTCTTGTTGTTAGAAACCGCGCAGCGCGACGGCAAGCCGTCTAGCCTCGCCGCAGTTGAAAAAAGTCTGACTGAAATGGCAGAGGGGGGAATTTATGATCAAATCGGTGGCGGTTTTCATCGCTACGCAACAGATGATCATTGGATGATCCCTCATTTTGAAAAAATGCTTTATAATCAAGCACATCTTGCTAGAGTTTATGCCATAGCGTATCAACTCACCCGCCAACCATTCTATGCCCTTGTTACCAGACAAACTTTGGATTATGTGTTGCGAGAAATGACTTCCCCTGAAGGGGGCTTTTATTCAGCAACGGATGCCGATAGCGAAGGGGAAGAAGGCCTGTTTTTCCTCTGGACACCTGCCCAAATACGCGCTGTACTGGATCAGGCCGATGCAAATTTCGCACTGAATCTCTACGGCATCACTGAACAGGGTAATTTTGAAAATCGAAATATCCTCTACTTGCCCCTCTCTTTAGATACTTATGCTAAAACGCATGGCATCCCCCTACCTCAATTGCTGAACCAGATCGATAGGATTCGAGACACATTGCGCCAAGCTAGAAATAAGCGCGAAGCACCCTTGCGTGATGATAAAATCATCACCGCTTGGAATGGTATGATGATTGCAACATTCGCTTTGGCGGCCGATATTTTAGAAGAACCGCGTTATTTAGCGGCTGCCCAACGTGCGGCAAACTTGATTTGGACGAAACTAAAAAAGGGGCATGGTGAATTATGGCGTATCTACTTGCCAGGTAGTGCCTCTATTCCCGCTCATCAAGAAGATTATGCCTATTTTGCAGAAGCCCTACTTCATCTCTATGATGTCAGCGGTAACGCGATTTGGTTAGACAGAGCTTCGGAAATGGCTGAAGGTATGCTAACCCAGTTTTGGGATAACACACAGGGCGGCTTTTTTATGAACCGGCCAGATGATACCCTATTGATTACCCGCCCCAAAAGCCCGGCCGATAGAGCGATCCCATCAGGTAACGCTGTCGCAGTTCGCGTGTTATCCCTGTTAGCGACACGCACTGGTATAGAAGGTTATCGTGAAAAAGCCAATGCCACGCTCAATGCGTTTTCCGCAGAGATTGCTAAACAGCCTAGCCGTTATGCTTATATGCTACTCGCCGCTGACGAATTACTGCATGGCGAAGTGGGTATGCGCCAATATGGCGCACGCGGCGCGGTGAAAGCCAGTGCAAACGTCGTTACCCAGGGGCAAGCCAGTTGGTTATTGATGGATATCACAATTCGTGATGGCTGGCATATTAATGCACATCGGCCCCTGCAAAAGCATCTCATTCCCACAAGCCTGACACTTGCTCAATCTCAAAACGGCTGGTTTATGGGCAGTGTCGATTATCCCAAACCAATCTATAGCCATCTCTCATGGGGGCAAAGTACTTTAGCACTTTATGAGAAAACCATCCAATTGCGTAGCAGATTGATACCGCTCAGATCAGATCACCGCGTGTATGGAAGCGCCTTAAAGGATAAAGGTACACGAGTGCCCGTCAAACTCAAGTTTCAAGCTTGCGATGACAAAAGGTGTTTACCACCAGAAGAACTGGTTTTTAAGATATTGATGCCTCAATCTTGAAAACTTAAAAAGCACAATACCGAAGTTGCAATGTAGGGTGGGTTCGCGTTTTGCGCGCAAAACTTTTGGCGCGAAACGTGTTTTTGTTGCCCACCATTAATCAATGTAGGGTGGGTAACGTGTTTTTGTTGCCCACCATCTTTTAATCTTTTTTTCTCCCGTTTTTACGCGCAAAAACGGGAGAAAAATTGATTTTTTATGATTGATTCGCACTTCATTCAATCTGGAAACGCGATAGATTAAATTTTTGGTAGGGCTGTGGGTGACGGAAATGATAGTGATAATGTATCGTTTTTAAAACGCGATTAAACCAAATAATCACCAAAACTTACGATGCAGACAGATTTTTTTGATGGGAATTTTCAGACAACTGTGACAAGGCGGTTTGCTATGAAAAATATGATTTTTCTGAAACGCTATATCACAAACAAGGAAAAGGCAAATGAAATTATCATCTAAAACCGCACTGACAAGTGCTTTGATTGCCAGTTTACCAATAGTAGTTCAAGCCGCAGAAGACGTTCCCTTTGACTTCGGTGCCGATGTCACATTAGCGAGTGATCTGGTCAGTCGTGGAATGAGTTTCACGGATGAAGGATATGCTCTGCAAGGCACCTTTGATGTTGAACATGAATCCGGGGTTTATGTGATGAGTTGGGCTTCTAATGTTAAGTTATTAGAAGGCGATACCGTTAAACCCGAAGATCGTGCCAATATGCTACTGGTTCTCTATGCTGGTTATCGAGGTGATTTAGGGGAAGTCAGTTATGATGTGAACATTAATCGCGCCCTGTTTCCGGGGGCCAGTCAAGATATGAATTACGACATGACGGAGTTTCATATTGATTTCAGTTACACCTTGCAAGGCATTGATCTAGGCTTAGCGTATGACTATTCACCCGATTTTTTCTTCAAAACGGGTAACGCTCATAACTATCAAGTCAGTGTTGGTCACACCTTTCCCAATGACTT
>QNEL01000529.1 GCA_003645185.1 Candidatus Parabeggiatoa sp. nov. 3 | reverse complement strand
ATCTTTGCCGACGGGGATGTTGATACCGAGTGCAGGGCAAAATGTCATGCCCACAGCTTTAACGGTTTCAAACAAAGCCGCATCTTCACCCGGTTGCCCAGCCGCAGCCATCCAATTCGCTGACAATACAATATCGCTGAGATCATCTATAGCAGCGGCCGCAATATTCGTCAGGGCTTCACCAATCGCGATGCGGCCAGAGGCCGGCGCATTCAGTAAGGCCAAGGGTGTACGTTCACCGATTGCCATCGCTTCACCAGTGAGACTACCAAAAGTGGTAGCCGTGACAGCACAATCGGCCACAGGCACTTGCCAAGGGCCTACCATTTGTGAGCGCACCACCAAACCGCCAACGGTGCGATCACCGATAGTGATTAAAAAACTTTTGTTCGCCACAGTGGGTAAATGTAAAACGCGTAAAGCCGCCTCTTCTAGAAAACCTGACAGGTTTTTAAAACCTGTCAGGTTTGGCTTCTCCGCGCATAAAGCCGCCTCTTCTAGAAAACCTGACAGGTTTTTAAAACCTGTCAGGTTTGGCTTCTCCGCGCAAAACAGAACACTGATTTCACGGCGCATTTTAGGCGGATTGCCAAATAAAACGGACAATGGCATATCAATCAAAGACTTATCAGCATCAGACAAAGACAAGTGTTGTTCTGCTGTCGCCTCTCCCACTACCGCAAAAGGGCAACGTTCCCGTTCACACAAGGCTTGAAATAACGGCAAATTGTCTTGTGCAATCGCCAAAACATAACGTTCTTGAGATTCATTACACCACATTTCCAACGGAGATAAACTGGGATCCGCCGCAAGAATCGCTCCGATATGAAATTGCCCACCCCTATCGCTACCCTCTACCAATTCTGGCAAAGCATTCGATAAACCACCGGCCCCCACATCATGGACAGAATAAATCGGATTATCTGCCCCCATCCGCCAACAGGCATCAATCACTTCTTGACAGCGTCGCTGCATTTCAGGATTACCGCGCTGCACAGAGGCAAAATCTAAAGCTTCATCACTCTGGCCCGCAGCCATTGAAGAAGCCGCGCCACCACCTAAACCGATCAACATTGCAGGGCCGCCTAATACAATTAATAAGCTGCCCGGTGGGATAGGGTTTTTATCAATATGCCGGCTTTGAATATTCCCGATACCGCCCGCCAACATAATCGGTTTATGGTAACCACGCCGTCGTCCATTCACATCCATCTCAAATGTCCGAAAATAGCCACATATCGCAGGCCGGCCAAATTCATTATTAAACGCACTGGCACCAATCGGCCCATCTAACATGATTTGCAAGGCGGTAGCCATCCATGATGGCGTATCGTAAGGCGTTTCCCAAGGCAGCGGTGCATCAGGCAAACGTAAGTGAGAAACAGAAAACCCCGTTAACCCCGCTTTTGGTTTCGCCCCACGGCCTGTCGCGCCTTCATCGCGAATTTCTCCCCCCGAACCAGTCGCAGCGCCCGGAAAGGGCGAAATTGCCGTCGGATGATTATGCGTTTCGACTTTCATCAAAATCGCCGTCTCTTCTTCCACATAAGCATATTCATGGGTTTGCGTATCAGGCATAAAAATCCGGCCAATTTCCTCCTTTTTTGAAAGAGCGTTAGAAGGAATTTGGCCTGTCATCACCGCAGCATTATCGTGATAAGCAGAAAGCACTTGCCCCGGATGTTGTTCATAAGTATGGCGTATCATCTGAAACAATGACAAGGGCTGAATCTGCCCATCAACCAGCCATTCAGCATTAAAAATCTTATGGCGACAATGTTCAGAATTAGCCTGAGCAAACATCATCAACTCAACATCCGTCGGATTGCGCTGCAACTGATTGAAATGATTAAATAAATACGCAATTTCATTGTCAGATAAGGCCAAGCCTTGTTCTAGGTTGGCTTCAATCAGTGCTTGCTTTCCGGCTTCGTTAATCTTAACGATGCGTAAAGGGCGCTTCGCGCCCTGGCTAAACAGGATATCGGCCTCTTTGATATCCGACAACACCGTTTCCGTCATGCGATCATGAATCAAGTCACTGAATCGTGTGAGCTGTGAGTGTTCAAGAGGGCTTTCAGCGGTAAAACGCCACAACACGCCACGTTCTACCCGTTTCACTGCGGACAAACCACAAACCTGAGCAATATCAGTAGCCTTACTTGACCAAGGTGAAATTGTCCCAGGGCGCGGGATGACAAGCAATTCGCCATTTTGGATAAGCGGGTTTTGGGGGGATTGGCTCGAAGGTAATAACGTGCGTAATCGCGTTTCTTCTGTTTCAGACAAAACACCTTCAATATCAATGATATAGAGATATTGCGCGGTTAGATTGATGAGAGTGGGTTCAAGCGTCTTTGCGCTATCAAGTAATTTCTCAAGACGGAAATTTGAAAAGGCGGGGCCGCCTGTGTAGTACATAGTTTAAGGCCTCTGTGTAGTGCAACTTCTTAACGGTATAAACTTCTTTCCTACAACTTTTTTCCTACAACGATTAACGGAATGAACAGATTGACTGAATGCTACCAATAAACTAATCCGTTCATTCCGCTAATCCGTTGTACTATTTCCAATAAACTAATCCGTTTATACCGCTAACCCGTTGTACTGAATACTTAATGATTAATGGTTAATGGTTAATGGTTAATGGTTAATGCAAAATTCGACGAGTTAAATCCGTATAATGACTTGGCACCATTGCGCCTTGGCTCGAAGCCTGAGATTAAAAATACCTCACAAATTGAAATGAAATTTCTGACAATCAATCTATTAAATAATACTAAAAAATCTTGAAAAACCAATTCAAGTTGATATAATGCTGTCGTTTTTCGGAGTCGTTCAAACTTTTTGGCGTTGGGGTTATTGAATCTCAAAAAACAAAAATAAAAGCCGATGAGCGTTCATTAATTGGCTCAATTCCCTTATAAAGCCATTTTTAAACTAACTCATTGATTTAGAATCAATCCCATTTAACTACCCCAGTGCCCTCAAATGGAGTTTATATGAAACTATCATTCAAAACAGCGTTGCCGGTTTTGCTTGGCGCGTCTTTTTTATGTTACAGCAGTATCAGCGCTTCTTCTACCCAAATGGGGATTTCAAAAGCAGAACTCCATAAGGCTGTCGAGAAATTGAGGCATCTTCGGGATCCACTCAATTCCAAGAAGAAGTTGTTGCCTTTGAACACAATTGGTAAAATCGTAACCTCTCCGTGTCGCAAGTCTTTGATCTATCTGGCCACACAATATGCGGATGATGCGCAAACACGGGAGGCACTGACCACGGTCAACGACAATTTTCAGGACTTACCTCTGGGATATTGCGAGGGGACAGAACCATGTACTAATCCGTGGCAAAGTAAGGATGCCACGAAGCTTGTCCTAAAAATGCTCGGTGAGTTCACCGAATGGTGTACTTTCCTGCCGGATATTAATGGCAGCCATGACAATGGTTTGTATTACATCCAGGAGTTTGCCTGGTTCTACTACAGAAACCAAGCTGGTCAGGATTTTGTCCAAGGCAGAGATCCCAATAACTCTGGCAACTCGCTGGAAACGGGTTTGAAGTTCACCACAGACTTCAGCGTTCAACGTGGTGAGTTTATGTGGAGCAAGGCATCGGCTGAGAAAGTGCCGGAATGGGTGTATGATCCAAGAATTGAAATCAGCGATTACCAACTTAACCCAGATAACACCTATCAGTACCGCTCCTTCAATGAGTTTTTTGCCCGCAACATCAAGATTGATCCGATCACTCAAACCATCCCTAGCCGCCCAGCCACCATGCCAGAGCGTGATTACATCGTCGTGGCTCCCACCGATTGCATCATGAATCCGCTGGTTCAGGTACTACAGAACGAAGACGGTAGCGTGACTCGGGAGTACATACAAAATCCGTTGCAGGAAGATGTGGTACTGGATGTTAAAAATATTCCCATTAGTTTGAACGATCTGTTAGGCGAGACACCGGAAGAACTGAAAGCTCAATTCGATGGCGGTACGGGCCTGTCTTGTGTGCTGATGCCCAATACCTATCATCATTTCCACTCACCAGTGAACGGCACAGTAGTGCATGCGGAACTCGTCAAAACAGGTCTCTACGGTTATGAGGACTTTCCAAACTGGGTACCCCTCGACGGCAATGTGGGACGTCCCGGCTCGGATTTCAGCCAATTTCAAATGTTCCAACGCGGTGTTGTTATCGTTAAAGTCAAATATAAAGATTTAGATGGTGGGACACTGACCGGTTATGTGGCATCCATTCCAGTAGGATTGAATACCATCGGCTCCGTGGTACTGGCTGACGATATCGTGTTCGGCAAAAAGGTAAAACGTGGCTATACCCGCTTCGGCAATTTCTACTATGGTGGCTCGTTGGATATTCTGCTGTTTTCCAAAGGGCTAGCAAGCGGTGTTGTACAAACCCGTTTGGGTACGCAGATTACTTTATTTAACGTCGGCACGCCTCCTGTTGATCCGAACATAGCAACTGATCGGAAACTATCAATTAGGGGCGTTTCGGCTAAATAAAAGACCCACACTTCCCTACAAAAAATCACGTTGAAAAAGACTTGATTGTGAGTCTATTACTTTTTTGGGAAATGCCTTAAACGTGTAAACAACCAAGTGGTGATTGACACTTAGGTTATCCAAAAAGCCCCAAGGCTGTGAAGCATTGGGGCTTTTTTTATGATGAACATTTTTTGACAATAACAGGTGAAATGGTGCCAGGGCGCGGAATGACAAGCAATTCGCCATTTTGGATAAGCGGGTTTTGGGGGGATTGGCTCGAAGGTAATAAAGTGCGTAACCGCCTTTCTTCTGTTTCAGATAGGGGCTGTTCAATATCAACGAAATAGAGATATTGCGCTGTTATTTTGATGAGAGTGGGTTCAAGCGTCTTTGCGCTATCAAGTCATTTCTCAAGACGGAAGTTTGAAAAGGCAGGGCCGCCTGTGTAGTACATAATTATAATGCCTCGGTAAATTCTAAAAATGTGATAGAACGCTGATTGTACTGATTATCATGATTTACGCTGATTTTTTATCAGTT
>QNEL01000528.1 GCA_003645185.1 Candidatus Parabeggiatoa sp. nov. 3 | reverse complement strand
TTCACCTATACCTGATAAAGAACGAAGTTGTTTATCAGATGTTTCTGCTAATTCTCTTATTTTCTCAATCCGATTATTTTTGAGTACATTAACTTGTGTTTGCGTTAATCCATAAGGATAAAACAATGTCGGGTGGGTTTTGTATTTATGTTGCCCACCATTTAAGCTTAAATCTTGACACCCGCTTGATCTCAAAAATTTTAATAATAAAATGTATTTCACGCTAAAGTTTCGCGGAGCGAAACTTTAGCGTGAAATGGTGGGTAACGTGTTTATGTTGCCCACCATTTAAGCTTAAATCTTGACACCCGCTTGATCTCAAAAATTTTAATAATAAAATGTATTTCACGCTAAAGTTTCGCTCCGCGAAACTTTAGCGTGAAATGGTGGGTAACGTGTTTATGTTGCCCACCATTTAAGCTTAAATCTTGACACCCGCTTGATCTCAAAAATTTTAAATTTAAATGGTGGGCAAGCGGGTGATAGCTTTTGGGCAATTCACTTAAATCTTGACACCCGCTTACCCACCCTACATTGATCTCAAAAATACACCATGACACCTTCAACACTGACTCAAACCCTACTCGGTTCCTTATTAGACAGCCCCGCCATTGTGGAAGTCGCTTCACAAGCGGGCGGATCGGTGATCTCGGTTTTAAGAGAACATTTCACCTTCACGGCTGCTGAAATCACGAAAGCCTATCAAGAGGGCTGTGGCTACGCCTTTGTCGCGATCAGCGTCGGCCTCGATGCGCCAGATTCGCTGCTCAAAACGCTGCGCTATCCGAAAATCACGCGCGAATTTGCGGCCCAAATTGAAACGCATTATTGGCAACCTTTTGTGCAGGGCAATGAGGCCGTTCAAAAACAGGCTGATTTTCGCAAGCTAACCATTCAATCTCTCAAAAAATACGCGAAAAAAACCGATCACTTCTTTGAAATCAAAGCACTGACTGAAGAAGATTTATCGGCCCTCGTCAGTCATCGCCAAAGCGTTGCGATCACAGATATCGTACTCGAACAAATGCAGCGTGTGGAAACTGTCGATGAACACTTAGCGGCCTTTCTGCGTTTTGACGGCCTGTTAGGCGATAGCGTTTTGTTCTTCTTTCGCGAATTGATTCGTCAGGATCCGCGTCTCAAAGACACGCAAAATGCTTTACAACAAGAACACATTTGTCTTGAACTCCAACAACTCCAAAAGGCGATAGCTGATCTCAAAGCTTTACAAGCCCAATCCTCTTTTCTCGTTGATCCGCACAGAGTGCAACACTTGGAAACCGTTGAAGCCAGTTGGCAAACTCATCATCAACAGGTGATGCGATTTCAAAATCGCTTTGAAAATCAAATAGATAAGGTACTCTACTGGGTGCAAGATGTGGACAGCACCTTAATCAAATTGGATGAAAAACTGGATGCCACACAACAAACGGTGCTGGAAACCAAGGATTGGGTTGAACAAATCGCTTCTAAACTGGATGACTTGATCGCACAACGCGGCTTATCGACACGAGTCAAACCCGGTGATGAATTGAGGCAATACGATAATGACAGTCTGTACCAGATAGCCACTTGGGTTGAGCAATTCGGCCGTTTACCCAGCCAGCATCCACAATACAGTCAAGTCTCGCTTAAAATGGGCTCGGCCCTGTCTTCAACGGGTGATTTGGAAAAAGCGGAACAGTTTTTTCTGCAAGCCATTGACAAAACCCATTCCCGTGATGAACAAAGGCTGGCCTATTTTAATGTGTTTCAAGTGCGCTGGCGCAAAGCGTTTTCTCAAAACACCGTGGCAGAGAAAACAGCAGTGTACGCACAAGCCTTAGAAGCCTTACAAAAGGCGACTGAAAAACCGGACAACAAAGTTGATCAACGCTATGCCTTACATGATATCAATAAAGGGTATTATCCTTATGAAAAAATGTTAGGTGCTGGCGGGATGGGTTGCGCCTTTTTATGCCACAACCAGAATAAATTAACCGCAACACAACATCCCCGCGTGGTTGTCAAATGTTTCTGGGAAAATATCACAGGCCGTCTGGATACTGTATTTAAAGAACCCTTTACGCTAAACCAAGTCGCGGGCGACACGGTACCTAAAGCCTTAGATTATGGCTATACCGATAATCTCAAGCAACAAGGGCCCTATTTTGTGACGGAATACATTGAGGGCGCGATAGATGGCGAAGCGTGGTTAGAAAGGGAAGGGCCTTTGGATTTTCGATCCGGCCAAGAGATCGCATTACAAATCGCCCACTGTTTACAACGCACCCATGAGCAAGGGATTTATCATTTAGATTTAAAACCCGCCAACCTGCTTTTGAAACGCGATCAAGATCGACTGGTTGTCAAAATCATCGATTTCGGCTTAGCGCGTATCGCGCCCTCATTACGAGACAAAACCGAACAACGCAGTGGCACGCGCAGCCTATCGGCCTTTGGACAAGCGATATTTGGGACATGGGAATACGCGCCACCAGAACAACAAGGTTATGCTCGGCATTTAGGCAAAAACCCAGATGCCATCAGCGATCTCTTTGCCTTTGGCAAAACGCTTTATCGCCTACTCACCGGTGAATTGCCTTTAGAAATCGAAGAAGAAGCGTTAGCCAATGGGCCACAATGGTACAAACTCCTGTCTTATTGCACTCGACAAAATCCAGCAAAACGCCCCAAATCGGCCAAAGAAGTGATCACGCTTTTACAGGCATTGAAACCCAATAAGCCAGCGAGTACACCAAAGTCAGACGGCATTGCAGAAGACGATAAAGCAGACGGCATGGCAGAAGACGATAAAGCGTGGCAAACGGCTTGTGAACAGAACACGCTTTACGCGTATCAGGCCTATTTAAAAGGCAAGACGCTGAAACGACAAGCCCATCTCGCTAAAATGCGAATACAAGTACTTGAACTGGAAGCCGATGAAGCCGCTTGGCAATGGACTAGCCAAAAAGACTCGCTAGTGGCTTATCATACCTATTTAAAGGGCAACACACTGAAACAATATGCCGATGAAGCTCAACAACGCATTGTCGCATACGATCAAGAGATAGATGTAAAGGCCTGGCAAAAAGCCAGTACACAAAACAACAAAGCCGCTTATCAGGCCTATTTAAATGGCAACACCCTGAAAAAACACAGCGAAGAGGCTCAAAAACGTTTAGAAGACGAAGACGCTTGGCAATGGACGGTAAAAAAAGACTCGCTAGCCGCTTATCAAACCTATTTAAACGGCAACACGCTCAAAAGACATACCGAACAAGCCAAGCAACGGTTAATCAAACAAGCTCAGGCTGCCGATGAACAAGCTTGGCAAAAAGCCAGTAAACAAGATAGCAAAGCGGCTTATCAAGCCTATTTAAAGGGCAATACACTGAAACAACATGCCGATGAAGCCCAACAACGCATTGTCGCATACGCTCAAGAGATAGATGTAAAGGCCTGGCAAAGCGCTTGTGAACAAAACAGCAAAGCGGCTTATCAGGCCTATTTAAATGGCAACACGCTGAAAAAACACAGCGAAGAGGCTCAAAAACGTTTAGAAGACGAAGAAGCTTGGCAATGGACGTGTCAAAAAGACTCACTAGCCGCTTATCAAACCTATTTAAATGGGAAGACGCTGAAAAAACATCTGGAAAAGGCCAAAGCGTGTTTACAAGCTTTAGAAAAGAACAAACAGACGCAACGTAGTCGTGAAGCCGAAAGGAAGAAGAAAGCCGCTCAACAAGAACAGGCAGAACGAAAAACAACCACGGATAAATTCTTTCAATTTGAAGTGGTTACCATCAGATTAGAAAGCCGGTTTTTAGGTTTTGGTCAGAAAATCATTAAAAATACGAAACGCCACCAAGCCCAATATCAAACTGAAGACTTAGGCAACGGTGTTATGTTGGAAATGGTGTCTATCCCAGGGGGTACGTTTATGATGGGATCGCCTAAAACAGAGGAAAATAGACGTAAGAGTGAAGGCCCACAACACAAAGTCACTGTCAAACCCTTTTTAATGGGCAAATATCCGATCACCCAAGCCCAA
The DNA here is from genome assembly GCA_003645185.1 of Candidatus Parabeggiatoa sp. nov. 3. GTDB lineage: Bacteria > Pseudomonadota > Gammaproteobacteria > Beggiatoales > Beggiatoaceae > Parabeggiatoa. The sequence goes on along the minus strand of QNEL01000528.1, from coordinate 1,020 downwards.
TGGCGAGCTGTGATGGGTAATAATCCGTCCGATTTTAAAAGCGATAATCGCCCTGTAGAAAACGTTTCATGGCATGACTGCGTGGAATTTTGTAAACGCTTGTTTGACAAAACAGGTAAAGCCTATCGCTTGCCCAGTGAAAGTGAATGGGAATATGCTTGTCGCGCCGGTACCACGACACCCTTCTATTTTGGTGAAACGATTACCACCGATTTAGCGAATTATAATGGTAATTATACCTACGCCTCAGGGCCTAAGGGTGTTTATCGTGACAAAACAACGGATGTAGGCTCTTTTCCCCCTAATGCATTTGGTTTATACGACATGCACGGCAATGTTTGGGAATGGTGTGCTGATTTATGGCATGACAACTATGATGGCGCACCGACAGATGGCTCAGCTTGGTTAGAGAACAAATCTGAGAAAGGGACGTTAGAGTATTTAATTAACTGCAATAAAACAGTTTCGCGTCTGCTTCGTGGCGGATCATTCCTCTTCGACCCGTACTACTGTCGTGCTGCCAACCGTCTCTGGCTCTCGTCGGGCAACCACGGCTGGAACAGGGGTTTCCGTGGCTGCGCGGATTTAAAATTGTAACCTTTTCGCTCTTTAGCCCTTTAGTACAGCGGATCAGGGGATTGATCGGATTGGTGAGGGGGCCAGTTTTCATTCATCGGGTTTCATTTAGGCAATATAGAGACGCTTTGCGGCGCAAATCTACGAAGCTTTTAGTACTTTGGCTCCGGGATTCATTTTTTTTCTCAATATCAATACTACCCATGCACCAATCCGATCACTCCCCAGATCAGTTGTACTAAAGGAAAGGCTTGATAGAACGCTGATGGAACTGATGATCATGATTTTCACGCTAAAGTTTCGCTCCGCGAAACTTTAGCGTGAAACGCTGATTTTTAATGATAAACAACCGTTATGAAAAATAATGAATTGCCGAGCCTTTAGTACTTTGGCTCCGGGGATTGATCGGATTGGCTCCCGGGCCTGTTTTTATTCATTAGATTT
>QNEL01000527.1 GCA_003645185.1 Candidatus Parabeggiatoa sp. nov. 3 | reverse complement strand
GGTGAGACTAAAGAATATACCCTCAAAGTGCCATCGCCCGCGTCTGAACCCAATGACGTGACGGTACGTGTCAATTTTCAAGGGCGTTCCACCGCGCCACCGCATCCCAATCACCATACCGTGATCACATTAAATGGCTCCGTCATTGGAGAGGCATTTTGGGATGGTGACTTACCCTACACTCAGGAAATGCGCGTTGATTCAGAACTGCTTTTCGAGGGCAACAATACCCTAACGGTTGAAATGCCCGGCGATACCGGTGCCGTAGTCGATGTGATTTATCTCAATTGGATAGAAATCGACTATTGGCGAGATTTTAAGGCCGTCAAAAATCGTCTCGCATTTAACATCACAGCTAACGAGAAAAAATCGGTGACGATTCATGGAATAACTCAATCAGACATGCTGATTTATGATATCACTGTTCCCTATGAAGTGGCTGAGATCAGCCATTTTACCGTTACCGGCGAAAAACGAGATTACCAAGCCACTTTTGAAACGCCCTTCATGGCTTCCGAAAAACACTATTTGATTTCAACCAGAGGGCAAATCAAATCGCCTCCACACATCACACCGGTTCAACCTACCCAGCTCAAAAGTCTCAAAAACGCGGCCGACTATATTCTGATTACCGCCAAAGCATTGATACCCGCCGTCGAACCTTTAGGCGCATTACGCCGACAACAAGGCTTGCGCGTTAAACTCGTCAGCGTAGAAGACATTTATAATGAATTTAACCACGGCTTATTTGATCCCGCCGCCATCAAAACGTTTTTGCAGTATGCCTACCATCATTGGAATTCGCCAGCACCGACTTACGTCTTTTTAGTGGGCGATGCCAATATCAACTACAAAAACAAGCGCGCCAAAAAAGGCAATCAAGTACCCGCGCATCTTTCAGGCTCGTGGGAAGGCTTAACGCCAGATGATAACTGGTATGTCAGTGTCGATGGTGACGACAGGCTACCCGACATGTTCATTGGCAGAATCCCTGGCCATGATCTTGAAACCGTAACCGCCTTAATTAACAAAATCATTCGATTTGAACAATCCACTCATGACAATCCTGATCGCGTCTTATTAGTCGCCGACAATCACAGTGAATTTGAAGAATTGAATGACGGCTTGTCTGATGATCTGCCAGCCAAATTTCAGGCCGACAAGATTTACTTGCGTTCCTATTTAGAAGGCGTAGACAAAAAGGAACGAGAAACGAAAATCGCACAAGCCACCCAAGATATCATAGCCAGTTTCAATCAAGGCGTGATGATCAGCAATTACATTGGGCATGGTGTCATGGATAGATGGAGTCAATCGAAAGGATTATTTAAACCAGATGATGTTCACAACCTCAACAATGAAGAACAATTAGCCTTTGCACTCATGCTAACGTGCATCAACGGCTATTTTGTTAATGCTAATAAATACTCGTTTGCCGAAGAATTTTTGTTAGCGCCAGGGGGTGCAATTGGTGCTTTCGCACCGAGTAATGTGAGCTATACGTGGGAAGACGCGATTTTAGGGCATGAAATTTTTGCCAGCATTTTTGAACGAGGCAACCGCATTTTGGGAGCCATCACCACAGAAGCCAAAATAGCCGCTTATGAACAAGGCGCATCACAAAATGTATTGCAAATGTTTACCCTATTTGGTGATCCTGCCATCAGTTTGAAATCGTGGTAAGCCTTTCTTGTAGGGTGGGTAACGTGTTTTTGTTGCCCACCATTCTTGCGCCTCTTGCGCCTCTTGCGTTATAAGCACAGCCAATACGATATAATGAATTGAATCTAAACTCAAAGCCACAAAATTTGGAGGACATTTTGATCAAGTATTTTACCGTTGAAAATTTTCGTGCTATCAAAAACGAAAGTATCTTAGCATTTGATACACATCTCAAAACAGAAAGCCAAAGCGAAGCACACCCTTTAATCGGCCTAGCTGGTGCCAATGCGTCAGGTAAAACGGCGCTATTACAAGCTATTTCTGATGTTTTTTGGTTCATGCAACATTCATTTTTGACTCAAGCACCCGATGAAGAAATACCCATTAATGCTTTTTGCACGCAAACCCATTTGCCCACACGTTTTCACCTGATTTTTTCCCATAACAACACAAGGCTTGATGAACAAAAAATAGATTATGAATACAAACTCTGTGTCAATAGAGAAAAAGTCTTATCTGAATCACTCCATTATTATCTTGATGATAAAGCGCACTGCGCCTATATTCGTCAGGATCAACAAATCACATTGGGTGATCAGGTGCCATCAATGAGTACCTTGGGTTTAAGAAAGAACAGTTCGATTATTTCTTACGCCGCTCAATATGAAACTCAAGTGATTGCCAAATCCTGTCAAGCATATAGTGTGCATAGCAATTTAACCTTGGGTGGTGAAGACAAGTTTAATCTGAAGTATTTGGAAAAGATGCTAAAAGATGACGATTTTCAAACCCGTTTACCGACATTTTTGCAGATTGCCGATGTCGGCATTGAAACGATAGCGATTAAAAAGACTGATGAAGCAGAACTGAATCAATTACTGGGTGTCATACAAAATTTAGAAGGTGAAGCACGCCTCAAAAAATTCCTAAGCAATGCCACTCAGTCAAAAAGAGTCGTATTCACACATAAAATAGAAGGTAATCAGATAGATTTTTTGAATCAAGAACTAGAAAGTGCCGGCACCTTGCAATTTTTAGTTTTGCTTTATCATATTTTGTCCGCATTAAAAAACGGTAGTTTATTGATAGTGGATGAAATCGAATTAAAACTGCATCCCAATCTTGTCGCCTTTTTACTGGGATTATTTCAAAATCCAGCAGAAAATCCGCACAGTGCCCAATTGATTTTTTCTTTTCATAACACCGCATTTATGGAATTATTAGCACCAGAACAACTCTGGTTTGCCGAAAAAAGTGATGACGGGCAAACAGAATTATTTTCCGCCGCTGATTTTCAAGACATCAAAAACTTACATCAAAGAAACCTTGAAAATCTATATCGTCTTGGGCGATTTGGTGCCACCCCCAGAGGATTGTAATTCAATGACTCGAAAATCCAGAAAACCAAGGATAAGTCACCCTGTCTATTACTTTATCGTAGAGGGTTGTACCGAAGAAAATTATATCCGGCTTTTGAAAACAATTTACCGCAAACCGGGTAAAATTAAGAATTGTGAGGGCGGTAGTGCGAAAAATGTTTTAGAAGAAGCCCAAAAGCTTATTCAAAAAAACGGTGATGATTGTTCAGGTTATGTGATTTGGTTCGATGAAGATACTTACTATCCCAATGACTTTAACCTCAAGAATAAACTCACCGCTCGCACGGATACCGAAGTTTATGTGACTCAACCTTGTGTCGAAAGCTGGTTGCTTGCCCATTTTCAGGAAATCAATTTAAATAGCCCGATAAAATGTCATGAATATGAAAAGGCACTGGATCATCCAGATCGTATTCCAAACTATAAAAAATCGGACTGTCAGTTACTCAAAAGATATATCAAAGCGCAACAGATTGAAACCGCGATTAAGCATTACCCTGAGATAGGCAAGATACCTCAAAAATTCAAAAACACCTAACACCAATGCAAAAAAAACAATTTGTTAGCGCCAAGGGTGCAATAGTGATCCTGCCATCAGTTTGAAATCGTGGTAAGCCTTTCTTGTAGGGTGGGTAACGTGTTTTTGTTGCCCACCATTCTTGCGCCTCTTGCGCCTCTTGCGTTTAAAGTGTGTTCAAAATGGGCAAGATTGCCATTAGAGAATCCTTTTTGCACTCAGAAGAAGGGTATATCTTTTTGGTGACGGTGGATAAAAACAAAGAAGTTGATATGACAACTGCAAATCTTTACCCTATTTGGTGATCCGGCCATCAGTTTGAAATCGTGGTAAACCTTTCGCGTAGGGGTTTTGTAACGTGTTTTTAAAGCCCACCATCTTAAATGTAGGGTGGGTAACGTGTTTTTGTTGCCCACCATTCCCGCTTTCTTGTAGGGTGGGTAACGTGTTTTTGTTGCCCACCATTCCCGCTGTGAAAAGAAAATTATGCAAATAACCGTCGATATTCCAGAACATTATGTCGTTCATCACAATGCACAACTCATGGCTAACAAACTTAAACTTTGTACGGCATTATTCCTGTACCAATACCAACAATTGTCAAGGGGAGCCGCTTGTGAATTTGCCGGCGTGGATATTTATACCTTTCTGGCTGCTTGTAAACAACATAAAATCCCCGTCATAAACGATTCTCCAGAAGAAATTGAAATAGAACTACAAGATTTAAAGGAAATAACGAATGATCATTGTAGCGGATAGTTCAGCGTTAGTTGCGTTAGCAACTTGTGGTAGTTTATGGGTATTGAAGGAATTATTTAATGAAGTTAAAGTACCACAAGCGGTTTTCGATGAAGTGGTTGTGCCTAATAAACCACAAGCACAAACGTTGCGTATTTACCTAGAAGATAAAGTTGAAACTGTTGATTTAAGTCAAGTGATTCTAAAAAATGTCAATGGTATTGGACAAGGTGAATTAGAAGCGATGGCATTAGCTATGAATCTGTCTGCTAATCGGTTACTCATTGACGATGCCAAAGCAAAAAAAGTGGCCTTGTTAAATCAGATTAAAGTAATAGGTAGTTTAGGCATATTGCTTCTCGCAAAACAGCAAAATTTGCTTGACGAATTAAAACCTTTGCTTGAATCAATAAATCAATCAGATATTTACATCAGTAAACGGTTAGTTACCAAGGTATTGCTCTTAGCCGGTGAAATTGAATCAGACAAGCGAGCGTAGGGGGCAAGCGCAATTTCGTTCACAGCCCGGCGATATCAAGCCATCACAAAAAACTTTTTTTAAATTTGACAACCAACGGCTAAGTAATACCTTCGGGCAATTTGTGGGTAGTGAAACCGTGTATTGGCTAATTATAGCGACATGTACCAGTTTACGATTAAGTAGGTTGGAGTGAGCTTGCGAACTCCAACATCTCCCACAAAATAAAATTACCACAAATGTAGGTTGGAGTGAGCTTGCGAACTCCAACATCTCCCACAAAATAAAATTACCACAAATGTAGG